>CBFGTJ010000028.1:0-22754 GCA_965651815.1 uncultured Microthrixaceae bacterium
CACACGTACAGCGCGAACACCAGGTCGGCCTGCTTCACCACCTGGCTCGAGTACAGCGTGTAGTAGGGGAAGTGCATCAGCAGCGGGTGCTGCTCAGGGCGCAGCGACTCGAAGTCCCACCGCCGGTAGCGGGTGAAGCCCTCGGACTGCGCGGTCACGCCCAGCGCCTCGTCGTAGGGGATGACGATCGACTCGGCCGCGCGGCGCCACTCGGCGACCTCCCCGGGCTCCACCCCGAGCTCCTCCGCCCGGTCCGGGTAGCGCTCGGCGAGGTCCGCTGCGGTGCGCAGGTTCCGCGCGGCCATCACGTTCGTGAAGACGTTGTTGTCGACCAGCGCGGTGTACTCGTCGGGGCCGGTCACGCCGTCGATGCGGAAGCAGCCCTCCGCGTCGTGGTGGCCGAGCGACGCCCACAGCCGGGCGGTGCAGACCTGCAGGTCGAAGCCCGGGCCCCGCTCGAACGCCTCGTCACCGGTCGCCACGACGTAGCGCCGCGCCGCGTCGGCGATGTCCGCGTTGACGTGGAACGCCGCGGTGCCCGCCGGCCAGTACCCCGAGCACTCCTCGCCGCGGATCGTGCGCCACGGGAAGGCCGCGCCCGACAGTCGCAGCTCCGCGGCGCGGGCCAGGGCGAGCGGCAGCGTCGAGTGCCGCCACCGCAGCGCGTCGCGCGCCGCATCGGGGGCGAGGTAGGTCAGGACGTGGGCGACGTAGGTGTCCATGTCCCAGAACGTGTGCCCGTCGTACCCGCGGCCGGTGAGGCCCTTCGCGGGGATCGCCCGCTGCTCGGCGCGCGCCGCGGACTGGATCACCTGGAACACCGCGAAGCGGACGGCCTGTTGCAGCTCGTCGTCGCCCTCGATCTCGACGTCCGCCCGCTCCCACACGTCGTCGAGGTAGGCGCGCTGGTCCGCTGCCAACCCCTCCCAGCCCGTGCGCTTCGCGGCCGAGGCCGCGGCGTCCACCTGGTCGCGCAGCGCGGCGGTGGACCGCCCGCTCGACCAGCCGTACGCCGCGAACTTCACCACCACGAGCCGCTCGCCGGGGTCCAGCTCGGTGCTGACCGTGACCCGGGCCAGGTCCGCCTCGCTCTCCGAGTCGATGACGGTGTCGTCGGGGCCCTCCACGACGTGGTCCATCGACACCGCCATGCGCAGGCCGCTGCGTCGGGTGCGGTGCCCCAGCGCCGCCTCGAGGCCGTGGTTGGTGTGGTACTCGCCGACCAGCGGCGCACGCAGCGCCGCCGCGGCGCGCGGGTCGCCCCGCTGCTCGACCGTCGGCTGGTTCGCGCTCAGCACCGACTGGAGCACGATCCTCGCCGGCTCGCCGACCGGTTCGACCTCGTAGCGGATCGCGAGGATCGCCCGTTGCACGAACGACACCAGCCGGGTGGTGCGGATGACGACGCCCTGCCCGGCGGGGGAGGTCCAACGGACCTCCCGGCGCAGCACCCCGTCGCGCAGGTCGAGGGAGCGCTCGTGGTGCTCGACGGTGCCGTAGCGGACGTCGAACGGTTCGTCGTCGACGAGGAGCCGCATGAGCTTGCCGTCGGTCACGTCGATGAGCGACTGCCCGGTCTCCGGGTAGCCGTAGCCGGCCTCCGCGTAGGGGAGCGGCACGCTCTCGAAGAACCCGTTGAGGTAGGTGCCCGGCGTCGCGTGCGGCTCGCCCTCGTCGAGGTTGCCCCGGACGCCGACGTGCCCGTTCGACAGGGCGAAGATCGACTCGGTCTGCGGCAGCAGGTCCAGGTGCAGGCCCAGCTCGGTCACCCGCCACGGTTCGACGGAGAGCACTCCCTCCTCGATCACGACACCTCCAGCAGCTCCGACAGGTCCTGGACCACGATGTCCGCACCGTGCTCGAGAAGGGCCGCGGCGTGGCCGGTGCGGTCCACCCCGACGACCCACCCGAAGCCGCCGGCGCGGCCCGCGGCGACCCCCGCCTCCGCGTCCTCGAACACCGCGGCGCGCTCGACCGGCACGCCGAGCTCGCCGGCCGCCTCGACGAACATGTCCGGTGCGGGCTTGCCGGCCAGCCCCCTCGCCGCGGCGGTGATGCCGTCGACGCGCACCTCGAAGAGCTCCTCGATGCCCGCCGCACGCAGCACCTCCCGGCAGTTCCTGCTCGCGGAGACGATCGCCCTGGGGATGTCCGCGGCCCGCACCGCCTCGACGTAGCGCACCGAGCCGCCGAAGACGGTCACGCCGCGGCTGCGGATGATCTCCAGGACGAGCTCGTTCTTGCGGGTGCCGAGCCCGTGGACCGTGTCGAGGTGCGCGGGGTCGTCGGTCGAGCCCTCGGGCAGCGTGATGCCCCTCGACGCGAGGAACCCGCGCACGCCGTCGTGGCGGAGCTTGCCGTCCACGTGCGCGACGTAGTCGCCGGGCAGCTCGAAGGGGCGGAACGGCTCGCCCGAGCGCCGGGAGCGTTCGAGGAGGAACGCGTCGAACATCTCCTTCCACGCGGCCGCGTGGACCGCCGCGGTGTCGGTCAGCACGCCGTCCAGGTCGAACAGGCACGCCTCGATGCCGGCGGGGACCAACGGCCGCGGCCCGGACCCGGGGCGTCCACGTGGTGTGGGCTCGGGCGGTCGGCGGCGCAACGGCGGTCGATCCACGGGCCTGACCGTACCCACCCCGGGGGTGGCGTCACCCCCGATCGGCGAGCACCGCTGCGGCCAGGTCGGTGATCGTCGTGGTCACCGGCGTGCGGTCGCGGTGCTCGAGCCACTCCGCGTTCCGCCGGTGCAGGTCGTCGGTCGGGTCGAAGCGGTTGAGGTGCACGAGCAGCGGCAGGCCGTCGGCGGCGGCCACCGAGAGCCGGACGGAGTTGATCGTCCCCAGCCCCGCGTCCGCGACGAGGAGCACCAGGTCCGGCCGCAGCCGGCGGGCGAACCCCGCCGAGTCGTCGTCGTGGGAGAGGGGGGAGCGGATGCCGCCGACGGTCTCGACCAGGCCCACCTCGACCCCGTCCGGCCACGCCAGCTCGCCCAGCAGCTCCTCGGAGGTGACCGGCGGGGCGCCGAGCAGCTCGGTGGCCATGGGCGGTGCCACCGGCACGCCGTACCAGCGGTGCTCGGGGCACACCTCGCTCGGCCGCTCGCCCGAGGCGGCGGCGAGGACCTCGGCGTCGGTGGGGCCCTCGCCGGGCTCGAACGACTGGACCGGCTTGCGGGCCGCCACCGCCACGCCCCGGCCGCACAGGTGCTCGAGCAGTCGGGCGGTGCACCAGGTCTTGCCCACCTCCGTCGCGGTGCCGGTGACGACGATCGTGCGGCGGGGCCGCGCCGCGGGCGGCCCGCTCAACGCAACCCCAGCTCGTCGAGCGCGGCGACCAGGTCGCGCACCGCGTCGCGGCGGTGCGCGGCGGAGAGCGCGACCCTCAGCCGGGAGGTGCCCACCGGCACCGTCGGCGGACGGATCGCGGGGACCAGGAACCCCCGCTCGAGCAGCGCGTCGGAGGCGGCCACCGCCCGCCGCTCGTCACCGAGGACCAGCGGGACGATCGGCGAGGGGTGCCCCGGGCGCACGAGGTCGATCGCGGCGCGCAGCTGTGCGACGAGCCGCGCCCCCTCGTCGCCACGCAGGAGCCGCAGCGCCGCGAGGGCGGCCGCCACGTCCGCCGGGGTGGGCGCCGTGGTGAAGATGTAGGGCCGCGCGCGGTTGACCAGCAGCTCGACCAGCGGGGCGGAGCCGGCCACCCAACCGCCGAGCGAGCCGAGGGACTTCGACAACGTGCCCACCCGCAGCAGCTCGAGGCCCTCGTGGCCGTCGTGCAGGTCGGGGCCGAGCACGGCGTGCGCCTCGTCCAGCACGAGCAGCGCGCCCGCTCCCGCGCACAGCCGGGCGAGGTCGTCGACCGGTGCGGTGTCGCCGTCCATGGAGAAGACCGAGTCGGTCACCACGATCGTCCGGGGCCCGGCCGCGGCCAGCAGCTCCTCCAGGTGGTCGAGGTCGCGGTGGCGGTACACCCGCACCTCCGAGCGCGACAGCCGGCACCCGTCGATGATCGACGCGTGGTTCAGCTCGTCGCTCAGCACGGTCACCCCGGGGCCACCGAGCGCACCGAGCACGGCGAGGTTCGCGGCGTAGCCGGTGGGCAGCACCACGGCCCGGTCGGTGCCCTTCCAGCCCGCGATCTCCGCCTCGAGCTCCTCGTGGCAGGGCCGGGAGCCGACGACGAGCCGCGACGCGGTCGACCCGGCACCCCAGCGGTCGAGGGCGTCGTGGGCGGCGGCGACCACCTGCGGGTGCGCGGACAGGCCGAGGTAGTCGTTCGAGGCGAAGGAGACCACGTGCCGGCCGTCGATCGTGCCCTCCGGGCCCTTCGCGTCGAAGGTGCGCGGCGAGCGCCAGCGACCCGCCGCGCGGATGCCGTCGAGCTCCGACCGAGCCCATGCGTTCCACCGCCCGGGGGCAGCCACCACGCCGCCCACCTTGGCACAGAACCGTCCCGGGGCCGCATTGGTCGGTCCCGCGCGGGGTCGACCAGACTGGGGGACATGGAGCTTCGCCACGACTGGACCGTCGCCGAGGCCGAGGAACTCATCGGGCGTCCGTTCCACGACCTCCTGTTCGAGGCGCACCAGGTGCACCGGGAGCGCTTCGACCCGCAGGTGGTCGAGGCAGCGATCCTGCTGTCGATCAAGACCGGTGCGTGCCCCGAGGACTGCGCCTACTGCCCGCAGTCGGCGCGCTACGACACCGACGTCGACCCCGAGCGCCTGATGGGCACCGACGAGATCGTCGAGGCCGCGAGGAACGCGCAGCGCAACGGCGCCACGCGGTTCTGCATGGGTGCGGCGTGGCGCTCGCCCAACGACCGGCAGGTCGAGCAGGTGGCGGCCGCGGTCGAGGCGGTGGGGGCGCTCGGCATGGAGACCTGCGTCACGCTCGGGATGCTCACCCCCGAGCAGTCCCGGCGCCTCGCTGAGGCGGGGCTCGACTACTACAACCACAACCTGGACACCTCGCCGGAGTTCTACGGCGAGGTCATCACCACCCGCACCTACGAGGACCGCCTCGACACGCTCGGCAACGTGCGCAGCGCCGGCGTGAAGCTGTGCTGCGGCGGGATCGTCGGCATGGGCGAGTCGCGCACCGACCGGGCGGGGCTGCTGGTGCAGCTCGCCAACCTCGACCCGCACCCGGAGAGCGTGCCGATCAACCTGCTCGTGCAGGTGCCGGGCACCCCGCTGTACGGCACCGACGAGCTGGACCCGCTGGAGCTCGTCCGCACGATCGCGGCGGCCCGCATCATGATGCCCGGGTCGGTGGTCCGGCTGTCCGCCGGCCGCTCGCAGATGACCGACGAGCTGCAGGCGCTGTGCCTGCACGCCGGCGCGAGCAGCGTGTTCCTCGGCGACCGGCTCCTCACGACCCCGAACCCTGGCGAGGACCACGACCGCGCGCTGCTCGACCGCCTCGACGCCCGCCTGGCCGAGCTCGACGGTGCACCCGCCGCGGCGGGCAAGGAGGCTCAGGCCGACGACGGGACGCTGGTCACCGTGTCGACGATGGCCGCACCGACGCGGGCCACCTCGTCGTCGGAGGCGACGTAGGGCGGCATCGTGTAGATGAGCCGGCCGAAGGGGCGCAGCCAGACCCCGTGGGCCAGGCACACCTCCTGCACCGCCGGGAGCGGCAGGGGCTCGCGGGTCTCGACCACCCCGATCGCACCCAGCACCCGGACGTCCGCGACCTGGGGCACCGCCCGTGCCGGCTCCAGCGCCCGGACGAGGCCGCGCTCGATCCGGGCCACCTCGTCCTGCCACGGCGGTGAGCACAGGAGGCGGGTGGACGCGAGCGCGACCGACGCCGCGAGCGGGTTCGCCATGAAGGTCGGGCCGTGCATGAGCGCACCGGACTCCGCCGCGGTCACCCCCTCGGCGACCTCGGTGGTGCACAGCGTCGCCGCCATCGACAGGTAGCCACCGGTCAGGGCCTTGCCCAGGCACATCACGTCGGGGGCGATGCCGGCGTGTTCGCACGCGAAGAGGCGGCCGGAGCGGCCGAACCCGGTCGCGATCTCGTCCGCGATGAGCAGGACCCCGTGCCGGTCGCACAGCGACCGGACCGCAGCCAGGTACTCGGGGGAGTAGAAGCGCATGCCGCCGGCGCCCTGCACGATCGGTTCGAGGACGACCGCGGCGACCTCGTCGTCGTGGCGCTCCAACAGCGCGGCGAGCTCCGCGACGTGCGACTCGTCGAACGGCGCACCGAAGACCGGCGAGGGGGCGGGAGCGAAGAGCTGCTCCGGCAGCACCGAGGAGAAGAGGTGGTGCATGCCGGTCACCGGGTCGCACACCGACATCGCGCCGAGCGTGTCGCCGTGGTACCCGGAGCGGACCGTCAGCAGGCGCCGCCGCGACGGGCGGCCCCGGCCCTGCCAGTACTGGATCGCCATCTTGATCGCGACCTCGACCGAGACCGAGCCGGAGTCGCTGAAGAAGACGTGCGACAGCCCGTCCGGTGCGAGCTCGACCAGCAGCTCGGCGAGCTCGACCGCCGGCGCGTGGGTGAGCCCGCCGAACATGACGTGCGACATGCGGCCCAGCTGGTCGCGCACCGCCTCGTCCAGCACGGGGTGGCGGTAGCCGTGGATCGTCGACCACCACGACGACATGCCGTCGACCAGCTCCCGCCCGTCCTCCAGCCGCAGCCTCGCGCCCTGCGCGGACGCGACGGGCAGGGCCGGCACCGCCGCCGGCATCGGTGCGTAGGGATGCCACACGGTGCCGAGGTCGCGTGCGGAGAGGTCGTCGGCGCGGGCCACCCCCGCAGGGGTACACCACCGCGGCGCCGGCGACCAACCCGGCTCCTCCACCCGTTCGGTCCGGCGGGTGACTACCGTCGTGGCGTCATCTGCCGAACGGACGGGAAGGCGGCATGGCACGGCTCGAGATCCGCTACGACCTGCGGAGCCCCGGATGGGCGCCGGCATCGGTCGCCGACCGCTACGAGGCGGCGCTCGAGCAGATCCGCTGGGCGGAGCGGCGCGGGTTCCGCACGGTGACGCTCTCGGAGCACCACGGCACCGAGGACGGGTACCTGCCGTCGCCGCTGGTGTTCGCCGCGGCGGTCGCAGCGCGCACGGAGCGGATCACGATCCGCATCGCCGCGCTCGTCGCGCCGCTACACGACCCGCTGCGCATCGCGGAGGACGCCGCGGTCGTCGACCAGCTCAGCCGCGGCCGCCTCGAGCTCGTGCTCGCCAACGGGTACGTGCCCTCCGAGCTCGCCATGTTCGGGCGGGGGCTGGCGGACCGGGTGCCGGCGGTCGTGGAGGCGGTCCGCACGCTGCAGGAGGCCTGGACCGGCGAGCCGTTCGAGTTCCGCGGGCGGACCGTGCGGGTCACGCCCCGCCCGTACCGCCGGCCGAGGCCGCCGATCCTGCTCGGCGGGTCCTCCGCCGCGGCCGCCCGGCGGGCGGCTCGCATCGCGGACCTCTTCATGCCGAGCGACCCGGTGCACTGGGCGGCGTACCGCGACGCCGTGCTGGCCGAGGGTGGTCCCGACTGGGGTCCGGCCCCGGTGATCGGCCCCCGCTTCGTGCACCTGTCCGAGGACGTCGAGGCGGGCTGGCAGGAGGTGGAGCGCTACGTCGCCGCCGACCGCGACACCTACGGGCGATGGGCCGAGGAGGCGGGCCTGGACACGGGGCACCGGCGCGTCACCGACGAGCTCGGCGTCCGCGACGACCCCGAGTACCGGGTGGTCACCCCGAAGGAGTGCGCGGAGCTGGTCAGGGACCTGGGCCGGCACGGCACCTTCGTGCTGCACCCGATGATGGGCGGGATCCCGCCCGAGGTCGCGTGGCGGAGCCTCGAGCTGTTCGAGCGGCACGTGCTGGCGGAGGCGTAGTGCGGATCGAGGCCGACGGCAGGACCGTCGAGATCACGCACCCCGAGCGCGTCCTGTTCCCCGACCCCGGCCTGACCAAGGCGGACCTCGCCGAGTACCACCTGGCGGTGGCGCCGGTGCTCGTGCCGCACCTGCGCGACCGGCCGCTGATGCTGCAGCGGTTCCCCGAGGGCATCGATGCGGACGGCTTCTACCAGAAGGAGGCCGGGCGCGGCGTGCCCTCCTGGCTGCGGACCGTGCGCGTCGACAAGGTGGGCGGGGAGGTGGCGCACCCCGTCGTGGACGACACCGCGTCGCTCCTCGCGCTCACGAACCTCAGCACCGTGTCGTTCCACCGCTGGACGAGCCGGGCCGACCGCCTGGACCACCCCGACCTCATGGTCGTCGACCTGGACCCCTCCGGCGACGACTTCGAGGCGGTGCGCCGCGCCGCGCACCGCACCCTGGGGCTGTTCGACGAGCTCGACCTCGCCGCCTACCTGCAGGTCACCGGATCCCGGGGCATCCACGTCGTCGTGCCCCTCGAC
The DNA here is from genome assembly GCA_965651815.1 of uncultured Microthrixaceae bacterium. GTDB lineage: Bacteria > Actinomycetota > Acidimicrobiia > Acidimicrobiales > Microtrichaceae > CBFGTJ01. The sequence continues at coordinate 8,390 of CBFGTJ010000028.1, forward strand.
CGCTCGGCGGCCACGGACGCGGTGGCCGCGTTCGCACAGGGCGTCGCGGCCGTGCTCGCCGCCCGCCACCCCGACGAGCTCACCGTGGAGCCGCGCAAGCGCGACCGGCGCGGCCGGCTCTACGTCGACGTCGCGAGGAACGGGTGGGCGCAGACGGTGATCGCCCCGTACTCGGTCCGCCCGCGCGCCGGCGCGCCGGTCGCGACGCCGATCACCCGTGACGAGCTCGACGACCCGGACCTGCGCCCGGACGGGTGGACCACCGCGGACGTGCCCGCGCGGCTCGAGGCGGTGGGGGACCCGTGGGAGGGCATGGCCCGCCACGGCCGGTCGCTCGCGGCGAGGGCGCGCCAGCTCCACTCCCTGCTCTCCGACATCGGCCGCTGACGGCCCGGACGATCCGGGTCAGCCGTCGGGGACGGTGGTCTCGGGTGGCGCCGGCTCCGTGGTGGGCGTGGCGTCGCGGCCCTCCGGCGCCGGCGGCGTGGTGGTCTCGGGGACCACGGTGGTGCTCGGCGACCGCGGTGCGGTCGTGTCGCTCGCAGCGGTCGTCGGTGTCGTCGACGCGGTCACCGTGGTGTCCGCGGCCGGCGGGGTCGTGGTCGTCGCCGGGTCGGTGTCGGTGCTCGGCGGCGGTTCGGTCGTCGTCACCGCCTCGGGCACGTCCGCGGTCGCACGCCCGGCGCGGGGCGGCGGGTCGGGACGCACCCACAGGTACAGCAGCAGGGTCAGCACGAACACGACGCTGAGCACGACCGTCGATCGCCGCGGGCGGCCGAGCTGGGTGAACCGGTCCCTCCAGGAGGCGATCACGTTCCCGGAGCCCCCAGGGACGTCACCAGCGGCTGCGGCGAGGAGATGCCCGCCTCGCGGAACGCCCGCACGATGCGGCCCCGCAGCTCGCGGCTCACCTCCCACTGCTTGCCCGGCTGCGTCCGGGCCACGAACCGCAGCTGGATGAACCCCACTGCGAGCGCCTCGACGCCCATCACGCTCGGTTCGTCGAGCAGCATCGGCGCCCATCGCTCGTCGTGCGCGATCTCCTCACCGATCTGGTGCAGCACCTTCGACGCCAGCGCCACGTCCGTGTCGGAGGACAGCGGGATGTCGATCACCACGCGCGCCCAGTCCTTCGACAGGTTCGTCACCTGCCGGATCTCGCCGTTCGGAATGATCACGAGCTCGCCGTTGAGCGTGCGCAGCGATGTCGTGCGCAGCGTCACCTCCTCGACCGTCCCGCTGATGCCGACGGTCTCGCCCGGCTGGGAGATGCGGATGACGTCGCCGTAGCCGTACTGGCGCTCGGTGAAGACGAAGAAGCCGGTGAGGAAGTCCTGCACGAGCCGCTGCGAGCCGAAGCCGATCGCGGCACCGGCCACCGTTGCGGGCGCCACGAGGCTCGTGATCGGCACGTTGAACCGCTCGAGCACCAGCAGGGCGGTCACGAAGTAGATGACGGCGGTGACGCTCCAGGCGAGCACCTGGGCGAGCGCGCCCTTGTGCTTGTCGCGCTCCGACGCGACCAGGTCCGTGCCCTTCGCGTCCGCCTCCTCCTCGGCGCGCCGGACCACGTGCCCCGCGAACCACTGGATGGCCCGGACCAGGAGGATCGACCCGACCACCAGCAGGATCGCCTGCAGCCCGTCGCTGCGTGCCCAGTGCTCGAAGTCGTCGAGGTTCATCCGACCGAGAGTGTGTCGCATCCGACCCCGGCGCGTGCGCGCGGCGTGCGCTGCGGCCGCGTCCCGGGCGGAGTTGCACGGGTCCTCAAGTACGGTGCCGCCGCGCCGACCCTATGGGTGTGGGACGTGGAAGAGGGAACGCACCGATCGACGCGACCGTGGGGGTCGCGGTGCTCTTCTTCGCCGGATCGCTGGTCTGCCTGCCGACGCTGGTGCTCCGGCCGTGGCCGGAGGTCTGGCTGCCCGGCGTGGTGTTCAACTGTGTCACCGCCGCCGTGCTCGCGGTGCTGCTCTACTTCTTCCGCTCGCGGATCGGACCGCTGCTCCGCCACGTCGCGCTCTGCATCGGGGCGATCGACATCGCGGCCGCCCTCCTCTACGGGGGCGGTGGCGGCGCGACCGCCCTCTACGCGGTGCTGTACCTCTGGGTGGGCATCTACGTCGGCGCCTACCTGACGCCCCGGGCGGCGACCGCCTACATGGTGTTCGCGATGACGCTCGGGTCGATCGCGCTGGCCATCGTCTGCACCCCGGCGGTCGCGCTGACGATCGCGCTCACCACCATGGTCACCGCGGCCGCCGCGTCGGTGATCGTCGGCGTCCTGACCGCCCAGATCCGCGCGCTCGCGAACCGTGACCCGCTCACCGGCCTCGGCAACCGCCGTGCCCTCGACGAGCGACTCGCCATGCTCCAGTCCCGCCGCCGGCCGCGGCCGGTGGGGCTCGTGATCCTCGACCTCGACGGGTTCAAGGAGGTCAACGACGCGCAGGGGCACGCGGCCGGCGACGCCGTGCTCGTCGACGCCGCCTCGTGCTGGTCGAGCCTGCTGCGCGACGGCGACCTGCTCGCGCGGGTCGGCGGCGACGAGTTCGTCGCCGTGCTCGACGACTGCCCGCCCGAGCGGGTCGAGCAGGTGGCGCAGCGCCTCGCCAGGGCGACCCCGCGGCCCGTCACCGCCTCGGTGGGCGTCGTGTGGAGCGACGGGCGAGACGACCTCGAGCAGCTCCTGACCCTGGCGGACGGTGCCGTCTACCGCTCCAAGTCCCGGGGCGGGGGCGAGGTGACCGTGGCCTCACCGGAGCTCGTGGGCACCTACGACCACCTCGGCGTCGGCGCACCCACCCACCCCGAGTTCCCGAACTGACCTCCGGGGGCGCCGCTCGCGCTGCGGTGCCGCGCCCGCACCCGGCGCGGGGCATGATGCGGGGCCGGGGCGTCGAGCTCGAGGAGGCAAGGTGGGGACCAACCAGCGCAGCCAGGTGGCCATGGACGACGACGAGGTCGCCGCGTTCATCGAACGCAGCCGCACCTGCACGATGGCCACGATCGGGCCGACCGGGACGCCGCACGTGGTGGCGATGTGGTACGCCGTGATCGACGGCCAGCTCTGGTTCGAGACCAAGTCCCGGGCGCAGAAGGCCCAGAACCTCCGGCGGGACCCGCGCATGACGGTGCTCATCGAGGACGGGCTCACCTACGACGTGCTGCGCGGGGTGTCGCTCGAGGGCAGGGGAGTGATCGTGGAGGACCCCGACCTGCTGTGGAAGGTCGGCGTCAGCGTCTGGGAGCGCTACACGGGTCCCTACACCGAGGAGGCGGAGCCGCTCGTTCGCTACATGCTGAACAAGCGCGTCGCGATCCGCTTCGACGTCGAGCGGGTCCGGTCGTGGGACCACCGCAAGCTCGGCCTCGATCCGATCCCCCTCGGCGGGACGACCGCGGCCTACCTCGACCAGCGCTGAACCTCCACCACGGCTGAACCCCTCCGGTTCTGTGTCCCGGAACTGCGGGTGCACCCTCACTTCCGGGACACAGAACGGGCATGGCGGGGCGGACGTGCCCGGACGATCCGAGATCGGACGTTCCGGGTGCGCCATCGGTGGGTACCGGCGCGCGGCGGTGCAGGGACGACCACGGCCGGCCCACGCCGCAACCCTCCGGCAACGACGGGATCGCGCACGACACCCGAACCGGAGCCCGCACACCCGGAGCACCAGAGGAGCCAGCCATGTCGATGAACCCACCGACGACGACCACGCCCGGCGCGGCGTCGGGCACCGAGTCGGCCAAGGAGAAGGCCGCCGGCGCTGCACAGAGCGTCCAGGAGCACGCCGGCGCGACGGCGGGTGCTGCCCGCCAGGAGGCCGCGGAGGTCGCCCGCAGCGCCAAGGACCATGCACGTTCGGTGCTGGACAGCACCACCGACGAGCTGCGCACCCAGGGCCGCCAGCAGACCGATCGGCTGGCCGCGACACTGGGGAGCACGTCGGAGGAGCTCCGCAGGATGGCGGAGGCGACCGACCGCGACAGCACCCTCGCGGGCATGGTGCGCTCCCTCGCCGACAGCGCCCAGCGGGCGGCGAAGCGCCTCGACGAGGGTGGGCCCGAGGGCGTGCTCGACGAGCTCCGCAGGATGGGCCGGCAGCACCCGATGCGCTTCCTCGCCGTCGCGGCGGCCGGCGGCTTCCTCGCGGCGCGGCTCGTCCGCAGCACCGACACCCAGGCCGTCAAGCAGGCGGTCAGCGGTGGGCAGTCCGGCGAGATCAGCGGCACGGGCCAGCGGGACCTCACCGGCCAGACCGGGACCACGGGCGGCCAGGCGACCACGGGCGGCCAGGCGAGCACCGGCGGGCAGGGCGGCATGAGCTCCACGGTGCCGGGGCCGCCGACCTCGACGCCGCCGGACCTCGCCGGTGCCGGCGGGGCGGCCGAGAGCCCGACGACCCGGATCCCGGGAGCGTGACCATGTCGTCCCAACACGTGCACGGAACCGGCAGCACCCGGGTGGAGCGGAGCTCGCCCGACGAAGACCTCGCCATCGAGCCCATCGATTCGGAGCGGTCCCTCGGCGAGCTCTTCGCCCGCCTGGGCGAGGACCTCGGCCAGCTGGTCTCCTCGCAGATGGAGCTGGCCCGCGCCGAGCTCAAGCAGGAGGCGAAGCAGGCCGGCCAGGCGGCCGGGCTGCTCGGGGCCGGCTCGATCGTCGGCTACCTCGCCCTGACGCTGCTGTGCTTCGCCGCGGCGTGGGGGCTCGCGGAGGTGATCCCCGAGGGGTTCGCCTTCCTCATCGTCGCGGCGGTCGTCGGGATCGTCGCGGCGGTGATGGTGGTGCTCGGACGGAAGCGGCTCGAGGCGGCCAGGGAGGTCGCGCCCGAGACGGTCGAAACCCTCAAGGAGGATGCGCAGTGGACACGGCAACAGATCAGATGAGCACCGAGGAGCTGCGCAGGGACATCGCCGCGCAGCGCGAGGACATCGGACGCGACCTCGAGGCCATCGGTGACCGCGTGAGCCCGGGCCGGATGGTGGGGCGCTCCAGGGAGCGGACCCGCCGTCGCATGTCCTCGTGGCGCGACCGCGTGATGGGCACCGTCGAGGGCGCCAGGCAGCGGGTCGGTGACTCGATGCCGTCGATGCCGTCCTCCGGCCACGGCCCGGAGTCCTCGCCGACCGAGGTGGTCGGCGAGCGCGTGGAGGGCAGCCCGCTGGTCGCCGGCATGGTGGCCTTCGGCATCGGGTTCATCGCGGGCTCGATCATCCCCCCGAGCAACCGGGAGCGCGAGCTGGCCCGCAGCGTCGAGCCGCAGGTCCAGCAGCTGGCGCAGGGCGCCGCCGACACGGCGCGCGAGGCCGGCGAGCACCTCGCGCCGAAGGTGCAGGAGGAGGCCCGGGCGGTCAAGGAGGAGGCCACCGGCGCCGCCTCCGAGGTCGCGGGTCATGCCCGCACGGAGATGTCCTCGGCGAAGGACGACATCCGCAGCACGACGACCTGAGCCGATCCCACGCGGGCGCCGCACCCGGGGCGCGCCGGCCCACCCGGCCGGCGCGCCCCTGCGCGCCTGGCACGCCACCTACCGCTGGGCGGCACCTCGCGGGCTTGGTCGTGGGCTTGAACGACGTTCGTGCCGCGCCGGCCACCTAACGTGCCGTGGTGCGAGTCCCGCTCCGTATGATTCCCCGGATCACACGCCCGACCGACGCCCCACAGCTCGTGGACCACACCGGGCGCCCCGACTCCGGGCCCGGCAGGACTCGACTCATGCTCGTGGCCTTCGTGCTGGTCGCCGGCGTCCTGGGTGCGGCGTTCGCCTGGCGCCAGGAGCAGCGGGGTGCGGAGGTGAGGGAGGCCGACGCCGCGGACGGGATCACCGCCGCGGCGCGCGCGACCGCGGAGAACGCCATCGCCGGCCTCAGCGGTGCGGCCGGCCTGGTCGGACCCGATGGGGACGTGGATCCCGCGGCGTTCGAGGCGTTCCGGGTCGACGTCTCACGGGCGTCGTCGCTGTCGCGCCTCGCGCTGATCCCCGTGGTCGAGGCGGACGAGCGGGCCGACTACGAACGGCAGTGGCCGCAGATCATCGACCTCGAGGAGGGCTTCACGCGCGCCGCGGAGCGCGAGTGGTACTGGCCGGTCGCGCGCATCAGCCCGCTCGAGTCGCTCACGGCGCCGCTGCTGGGCGCCGACATCGCCTCCTTCCCGCTCACCTCGAGCACCGCCCGCACCGCCCGCGACAGCGGTGACCCGCGCATCACCGAGGCGCTCATCATCGACGCGCAGCTCGTGACGTCGCTGCCCGACCCGGCGGCTCCGGTGCCCGACATCCCCGAGACCGAGGACGAGGTCTCGGTGTTCTTCATCCTGAAGCCCCTCTACCTGCCCGGCGGGCAGGCCGATTCGGTCCTGGCACGCCGGAGCACGCACGTGGGCTTCGTCGTGAGCGTGTACGACGGCTTCTCCCTCCGCGACGGGATCCGCGAGGAGCAGCCCGAGGGGGTGCACTTCGAGGTGCGAGACGGCGACGCCGTGCTCGCACGCAGCGGGGCCGAGGTCGACGGCGGGGTGCAGCGCACCTTCGAGGTCGGCGGCCGCACGTGGGTGGTGCACGTCGAGGACCACCGGCCGACGGGGCACCCGCTCACCCTGCTGATCCTCGGCATCACCGCGCTCATCGTCGGCGGGCTCGTGTACCTGATCCGCCGCAGCGACCGCTACGAGCGGGACACGTCGCGGGCGGCGCTGCTGATCAGCCGCACGGGAGACCTCGCGCAGCGCCTCGCGGTCGCGGCGACCGTCGACGACGTCGCCGCGGTCATCGCGCGCGACGTGCCCGCGATCTTCGGGGCCCGGGCGGCGAGCCTCGGGCTGCTCGACCGTGACACGGGGACGGTGCGGGTGCACCACGGGCCGGCCACCCCGGCGCACGTGTCGCCGCGGACGCCGCCGCGGTCGCTGGACGACGTGGGGCCGCTCACCGAGGCGGTCCGCTCGGGTGAGCTGGTCCTGGTGCAGGACCACGCCGACTGGTGGACCTACGCGGCCGGTGCCGGCGTGCACGAGGACGTCGCGGCCGGGACCCTCGCGGCCGCGGGCCTCCCGCTCGACGCCACGGATGGGACGGTCACCGGGGCGGTCGCGGTGCTCTGGGACCGCCGGCAGACCTTCGACGCGACGACGGTCGCGACCCTGCGCACGGTGACCGAGCTCTGCGAGCAGTCCCTCCACCGGGCCCGGATGACCGACCAGGTGTCGATGCGTGCCGCCGGCCTCGCCGAGCTCGCGGAGCAGCTCGCCGCGACGACCTCGGTGGAGCAGGCGACCCGCGTCGCCACGACGTTCGCGCTCGACCCGGTCGGCGCCACCGCGGCGAGCGTGGGCATCATCGACCCCGACACCGGCACGCTGCACGTGCACCACGGCAGCACCGTCGCCGAGGGCCTCGTGCGGAGGTACTCGGATCCCCCGCTCGACGCGGAGCTGGCCGTGACGGAGGCCGCCCGCACCGGCGAGCCGGTGCTGGTCCCGACCTACGAGGACTACGTGCGGCGCTACCCGAACACCGACGCCGCGAACGCGGAGATCGGGGAGGGGGCCCGGGCGGCGCTGCCGCTGCGGGCGGACGACCGGACCGTCGGATCGATCGTCTTCTCCTGGGCCGGCAACCGGCACTTCGACGACACGATGCTCTCGACGCTGTCGACGATCGCCGAGATGGTCGCCCAGACGGTGCAGCGGGCACGGCTCGCCGAGCACCTCGTCGCCGAGGCGCGCCACAGCCGTGACCTGGCGGAGCTCGCGGAGGGCCTCGCGAGCCGCGCGCACACCGAGGACGTCACCGGCTTCCTGGCGTCACGGGTCGTGACCCCGCTCGACGCGGTGCACGCGACCGTCGGCATCATCCGGGAGGGGGTGCTGCACCGGCACTTCTCCAGCGATCCGCCGGGGACGCCCGGCGGTCTCACCGAGTCGCTGTCCGCGACGCCGCTCGACACCTCCACGCCGCTCACCGTCGCGGCGCGCACCGGGGAGGACGTGCTGATCCCCGGCACCGCGGAGCTGCGCCAGCGCTACCCCGACCTGCTGCCGCTGTGGGACGCCGCGGGGTTCAAGGCGACCGCGAACCTCCCGCTGCGGGACCGCACCGGCAAGGTGATCGGCGCGCTGGGCATCGCCTGGGACCACCACGTCACCTTCAGCAAGGAGCTGCGCGACCGCCTCACCACGATCGTCGGGCTCGCCTCGCAGACGATCGAGCGCGCGCAGCTCGCCGACCTCCTGCGGGACACCGCCCGGCGCAACGAGCAGCTGGCCGACTTCGCGCAGCACGTCGCGCAGGCCCGCACCGTCGACGACCTCTGCGACGCGGTCGTCGCCCACGCGGGCGCCCCGGTCGACGCGGCGGTCGCCAACCTGGCGGTGTTCGACGAGGCCACCCAGAGCCTCCGGCTGCACCCGCACCCGCGCTTCGCCGGCCGTGCGATGCGACCCTTCCTGACCCAGGCGCTCGGTGCCCGGCTGCCCGCGGCCGAGGCCGTGCGGAGCCAGTCGCCGGTGGTGGTGGCAACCCCGGAGGAGGTCGACGAGCGGTACCCGGGCAACTACGGGCAGGTCATGCGCAGCTCGGGGCTGGCCGCCGGCGTGCACCTGCCCGTGACCGCACCCGGCGGGAGCCCGCTCGGCGCCGTGGAGTTCTGGTGGTCGAGCCCGCAGCAGATCGGGACGGCCTCGATCGCCACGATGCGCACGATCGCCGAGCTGTGCGCGCAGACGATGGAGCGCACGCGCCTGGGCGAGGCGGAGCACCGGCTCGTCGCCAGCCTGCAGCACCGGGTCGTCACCCCGCTGCCCGGCGTGCGCGGCCTGGGGATCGCGCAGCGCTACCGGCCCGCCGCCCACCACGTCGGCATGGGCGGGGACTGGTACGACGGGATCACCCTCCCGCGGGGCCGGTACGCCCTCGTCATCGGCGACATCTCCGGCCACGGCATCACCGCGGTCGCGGACATGGTGCAGCTCCGCTCGATCATCCAGGCGCTGGTCCGCGGCGGCGTCGACCTCGGCGAGGTCTTCCCGCGGGCGAGCGCGCTGCTGCAGGAGAACGACAACGGGGTCACCGCGAGCGCGTTCATCGCGATCGTCGACCGGTCAGCGCAGACGATCTCGTACATCTCCTCGGGGCACCCGCCGTCGCTGCTGCGCACCGCCGACGGTTCGGTCCGCGTGCTGGAGGGCGGCCGCCAGCCGCTGCTCGGCATCCCGATGCCGGCCGGCACGCCCGTGACCGTCGACTTCCCGCCAGGGAGCATCCTCATCGCCTACACCGACGGCCTCATCGAGCGGCGCGACGAGGTCATCGACGCGTCGATCGAGCGGCTCCGGGTCGCGGTCCGCGCCACGGACCCCACCGACATCGAGCGGATGGCGGACCGGGTGCTCGAGCAGTGCCTCGACGGGCGGGAGCCCGAGGACGACGTGGCGCTGGTCGTCGTGCGCAACGACCACCGCTAGGGCGGGCCCGCGCGGGGCACCGGCACCCGCATCAGGTCCTCCGCGACCACCACGTCGTCGAAGTGCTCGATCGCCTCCCGCCGGAAGGCCTCGGGGTCGGGGTACCTGCTCGAGAAGTGGGTCAGCACCAGCCGGCGCGCGCCCCCGGAGGCGGCGAGCCGACCCGCCTGCGCGGCCGTCATGTGACCGGAGTCGTGCGCGAGTTGCTCCTCGGAGCTGAGGAAGGTCGACTCGCACACCAGCAGGTCGGTCCCCTCCGCGAGGCGGAGCGCGCCGTCGCACCAGCGCGTGTCGAACACGAACGCCGCTGAGTTGCCGTCGTCGAGCACGCTCACCTCGTCGAGGGCCACCGTCCGGTCCCCGACCCGCACCGCACCGCGCTCGGCGAGCTCCCCGATGGCGGCGCCCTCCACCCCGAGCTGGTCGAGCCGGTCGGCGACGAGGTGCCGTTGCGGGGGCTCCTCGATCCGCCACCCGAAGGAGTCGGCGGTGTGCTCGAGCGGGGCGGTGCGCAGGCGGAAGTTCCCGCGGTCGACCACCACGCCCGCCTCGTCGACGGGGTCGAACACCAGGTCGAGGCACAGGTCGATGATCGACGAGGTGAGCAGCCGCTCCACGTACGGGAGGCCGCTCGCCGGGAAGTGGAGGTGCACCGGGTGGCGCACCCCCTGCTGCGACAACCTGGCGAGCACGCCGGGCAACCCGAGGCAGTGGTCACCGTGGAGGTGGGTGAGGCAGACGCGGGTGATCCGGGTCGACCGGACGTCCGCGAGCACGAGCTGGCGCTGGGTGCCCTCACCGGGGTCGACCAGCACCCCCTCGTCGTCCCACAGCAGCAGGTACCCGTTGTGGTTGCGGGTTCGGGTGGGCATCCGGCTGGAGGTGCCGAGCACGACCAGCTCGCGGTCCGACATCGACCCATTGTCGCGACACCGCCGCGGCGGGTGTGCCCGCGGTCAGCCGGTGGGGGTGCTCGAGGTCTCGGTGCCGGCCCAGTGGACCACCCGCCGCGGCTCGACGTGCACGACCCCGGCACGTTCCGCGTCGAGCCACCCCTCGCCGCGCACGAGCGCGCCGCGCTTCGCCGCGGGTCCGGGCGCGCGGTACTCGTCGGTGACGACGCTCATCGGGAACCGCCGCGGCAGCCCGGCCAGCCCGAGCACCTCGGCCGGGACCCGCAGGATCCGATCGTCGGGGAACCAGCTGCCGGGCACGGCGACGGGACCCGGCAGCGCCGCCACGGCCGCGAGGCCACCGGACGGGGGCGCCTCGGCGCGCCCCGTCCCCACGGGCTGCGGCACCGCCCACCTCCACCGCTCCACGACGCGGTCCCCCTCGACGAGCGCCGCCCCCACCGGGCGGAGGGCGAACCACGTCCTCGGCGGCGGTGGGCGCCACCCGGTGCGTCCCGTCAGGGTGTCGCGCCCGAACGCGGCGAGGTCGGTCGCGTTCCGCAGCGAGAACCACGCGAGCGCCCGGGTCGCGGCCGGGAGGTCGCGGAGGTGCGCCGCGAGCTCGAGCGGGCGCCACGGTGCGTACGCGGTGACCTCGCCCGACACGACCATGCTGCGCCCGGGCACGGTGACGACGGCGCCGGCGACGGGCCGGCGCCGCAGGACCTTCGCCTTGAGCGTGGTGGTCGCCGCGGCGAACCACAGGCGGCCACCGGACCACGCGTAGAGCTCGGGGGTCACGTGCGGGCCGTGGCGGGAGTCCACGGCGAGGTGGACCTGGCGGCCCTCCTCGAGCACCGACACCAGGGGGTCGGGGAGCACGCCGGTCACCCGGTCGCGTCGGGCCGGCTCGCGTGGGCGGGGTTGCCGCGGGTTCGGCGGGACTCCTTGAGCTCCGCCTCGAAGACGTGGCGGCGGCCCTCCATCAGCGCGTCGCGGATCGACCGCTCGGCCTCACGCACCGGCTCGTAGTAGCAGTCGTCGAACTCCTCGACGATCTGGAAGGTCCAGCGGCCCTGCAACACGTTGCGTCCGACGACCTCGGTGCGCAGCAGGCGTGCGTGCTCGTGCTCGCCCGCCGCGTCGAGCGCATCGGCGGCGTCCTCGAACAGGAAGTCGGCCCGCCCCATCATCTGGTGGACGTCGAACACGCGGCCCCGGATCCGCTCGACCCACTCGAACGCCTCGCTCACCTTCCCGACCGCGGCCACCAGCTCGTCGCTCGCCCCCTCCGGTCGGCGGTGCGCCTCGTCGGGGGGTGGGGTGCTCGGTGGGGCCATCGTCCGCTCCTGTTCCCGGCGCGCGGCGCGCCGTCGGGCGGGAGTACCCCCGGGACCTCAGGCTGACACCTGCGCGGGTCGGGAGGTGCGGCCCGCGGGCTGCCGGCGCACCAGCGCCACCACCACCGCGGCCAGGCACGCCGCGGCGAGACCGAGCTGGGTGCCGGAGTGGCGGACCCCGGTCGCCAGGCGCCCCACCCACGGGATCGTCCAGCGGTGCCGGCCGACCAGCGTCTCCGGCGCCACCGTCCACACCTCGCTGGTCGTGTTGGCGTCCCCGCGGGTCTCGAAGCGGAGCCCGTCGCGGTCCGGTTCGACCGCGACGACCCGGTGGGTCATGGCCTCCTCGGGTCCGAGCCCGTCGGGCTGGGTGACCACGTCACCGGGACCGACCTCCGAGGCGGGCACCTGTTCGGACAGCACGACGTCGCCGATCCCCAGCGTCGGCACCATCGAGGGGCTCCGCACGACCAGGGGCTGGAACCCCAGCATCACGAGCAGCAGCACCGCGACGATCGCGGTGGAGCACACGGTGACGAGCCCGAGCGACAGGGCGTCCGCCAGGTTCGCGAGCCGCGCCCGGGGCGTCCCGCCGCCGGTGAGGTCCGGGAGGCGCACCGCGCGGCGCGGCGCCCGTTCGGTCCCGGCGCGCAGCAGCTGGCCGAGCCACGCGGCGCTCGCGGCGTCGTCCAGCCGGAGCTCCAGGCCGAGCACGACGTCGCCGTCGACGAGTCGCCGTGCCGCCACGGTCGCGGTGGTGGTGACGTGGGTGCCGTCGTCGAGGTCCACCTCGACCCGGACCTCCGAGCCGGCGGTGGCGCCCTGCGGGCCGGGACGGGCGGCGGCCCCCGACGGCGACCCGTCCACCAGGCGGGTCGGCACGCCGTCCACGCGCGCGGGGAGGTCGAGTGCGATCCGATGGGAGCGCCGGCGCCAGCTCCGTTGCACGAGGGCGCGCACCGTGAAGGCCCACAGCAGCAGGAGCGTCACCAGCGACGTGCCGACGGCGGTGCGCGACACCGGCGCGCCGGGGTCGTGGTCCACGAGCGGTGCGGCGGCGAGCAGGGTGAGCACCAGTGACGCCCACACCAGCGGCCGGGTGGGTGCGTAGGCCCTGGACGAGGGCACGCGGGCGGTGGTCGCGCCCCACAGCGCGGCGAGCGAGCCGGGCAGGTGGTGCAGGGCGGCCAGCACGTCGCGGCCCGGGTGGAGCGGTGCCCCGGTCGCGGCGCGCAGCGACGCCCACCGCAGGACGGCCAGCCCGGCCGCGACGGCGGCGGCCCACCCCGCCGGCGCGGCGATCGGCACCTCGCCGGACGCGCCCATCGACAGGGGCAGCGACGCCCAGCACAGCACCCCGAACCCGTACAGCTCCCGGGCCAGCAGCAGCCCGGCGAGCAGCCGGTCCCGGGCCGGGCCGGAACGGGTCGCCGAGGCCAGGTCGGCGGCAGCACCCCGCTGGCGGGCGATCGCGTCCGGCCAGAAGGCGGACGGCTCCAGCGGGGTGGAACGGAGCGCGAGCACCTCGTCGACGCCGACGCCGCGACGACCCTCGGCGCGCCGGGCGCGCAGCCAGGCGCCCCAAGGTCGCCCGGGGGGCGGGGGGTGATCGGCGAGCAGCTCGGCGCGCACGAGCGTCGCGTCCGGCTCCCACAGCTCCAGCCCACCTCGCCGGGCCCGAGCCCGCAGGCGGCTGGTCAGCTCGTCACGGTGGTCGGGTGCGAACCCCTCGTCGGTGAACGGCTGCACCCTGCCGGTGACCCAGGCCACGTCGTCGGAGAGCAGGCCCGCGGCGCGGCGCACGTGGTCGGCGTGGGGAACGGAGCGTGCGGAGACGACCAGCACCGCGGTCGTCTCCACCCGGGTGGCGGCCTCCGCGACGGCCTCCTCCACGGTGGCTCCCCGGAACACCGTCGCGACGTCCTCGATGCCGTCGGGCAGCCGGCGGTCCCGGTGGGCCACGACGGCGACGGGACCCGCGGCGGCCGCCATCAGCACGGCGGTGCGCACCACGTCGTCGGGCTCGCCGCCCGGGCGCACCAGCGTCGTGACCGTGCCGCCGGCGTCCGGCGCCAGCGGCGGGTCGCCCGTGCGCGCTGCGGCGCGTGCGGCGGACCGGGCGAGCAGGTCGGCGAGCAGGGGCGCCGCGCTCCAGGTGAGCGCCACCGCCACCAGCACCACGACCAGCGGGCGGCCGCCCGAGGCGAGCACCGCCGCGGCGGCGGCGAGGGTGGCCAGCGCGCCGAGCGCCGCGCCGGTGTCGGCCACGCCCGCGGGAAGACAGGCAGCGGGTGGCCGGCTCAGCTGGTCGCTCCCCGCTTGCGGGTCACGAGTGCGATCGTCGCGCCGAGCACGACCAGGGTGATGCCCGCCACGGTCAGCGGCACCGAGGGTGCGCCGGTGCGGGGCAGGGTCCCGGTCCCGCCGGCGGCGGCCGCACGGGCGTCGTCGTCGACGATGCTCGTGTTCACGACCACCGCGCCACGGACCTCGCCCGGGGGCAGCTCGTCGTCGTCGTCGACCTCCGTCGTGTCGTCGACCTCCGTCGTGTCGTCGGTCTCCTCGTCGTCGGTCTCGTCATCGTCCTCGGGGGTCGAGTCGTCCGGGACCGAGTCGTCCGGCGTGGTGTCGTCGGGGACCGAGCTGGACGGGGTGGTGTCGTC
>CBFGTJ010000029.1:0-22135 GCA_965651815.1 uncultured Microthrixaceae bacterium
TCGCGATGGCCTACCGCCCCCTCGACGCGGGTGCTGCGGTCGACGAGGAGCCGGACGGGCTGGTGCTGGCGGGGTTGCAGGGGATGATGGACCCGCCCCGCGAGGGTGTGCGCGAGGCGGTCGCGTCGTGCCGGGCGGCCGGGGTGCGGGTGGTGATGATCACCGGCGACCACGCCATGACGGCGCGATGCATCGCCGCGGAGGTCGGCATCGTGGACCGGCCCGACGCGGCGGTCGTCACCGGGGAGGAGCTCGCCGACCTCGACGACGAGCAGCTGCGCCGCCTGGTCGGTGAGGTGTCGGTGTTCGCACGGGTGTCGCCCGACGACAAGCTCCGGATCGTCCGGGCCCTGCAGGAGCTGGGGCACGTCGTCGCGGTGACCGGCGACGGGGTGAACGACGCACCGGCGCTGCGCGCCGCGGACGTCGGGGTGGCGATGGGCCGGGACGGCACCGACGTCGCGCGGGAGGCGTCGGACATGGTGCTCACCGACGACAACTTCGTCAGCATCGTGGCCGCGGTGGAGGAAGGTCGCGTCGCCTTCGGCAACATCCGCAAGGTGTCGTTCTTCCTCGTGTCGACGGCCGTCGCGGAGACCTTCGCCATCATGGCGTCGGTCTGGTTGGGCTGGCCGCTGCTCCTGCTGCCAGCGCAGATCCTGTGGCTCAACCTCGCGACGAACGGCGTGCAGGACATGGCGCTCGCGTTCGAGCCGGGCAGCCCGGACGTGCTGCGCCGCCCACCGCGGCCACCGCGGGAGGGGATCCTGTCGAGGATGCTGTGGGAGCGCACCGCGGTCGGCGGCGTCGCCATGGCGGTTGGTGCGCTCCACATGTTCCGCTGGCAGCTCGACCGGGGCGACTCGCTGGTCGAGGCGCACAGCGTCGCCCTCACCACCCTGGTCGTGTTCAACATCTTCCAGGCCGGCAACGCCCGCTCGGAGAACCGCTCCCTGTTCACGATCAGCCCGCTCGGCAACCCGTTCCTGTTCTGGTCGACCGTCGGCGCGGTCGGTCTGCACCTCGCGGCGCTGCACCTGCCGGCGACCCAGTACGTGCTGGGCGTGCAACCGATCACCCTCGAGGCGTGGATCCGGGCGATCGTCGTCGCGGCGAGCATCCTCGTCGTGGTCGAGGTCCACAAGGCCGTTCGGCGTCGCTGGCCCCTGTCACCGCACGACCACTGAGGTGGTCTCCCGCCCGGGCGGGTCGACCGGCGGCTCAGCCGAACAGCTCCCGGTTCGCCTCAGCCTCCCGGACCAGCAGCTCCGCGTCCTCCGGCAGCAGGAACCCGGCATCGACCGCCTCGTCGGCGGACGCCCGGAACGCGGCGACGTAGTCCTCCGCGCTCCCGTGCAGCTCGACGAGGGTCGCCCGGTCGAACGGGATCGTCTGGCCGAACAGCATGCACACCCCGCCGTCGCCGGTGAGCTCGGCGGACCCGTCCCCCGGGGGCTCCCCGGTGAGGGTCGCGATCGGCACGTCGACCAGCGGGGTGCGCACGCCGCCGAGGGCGTTGCCCCGCTCGTCCCGCGCGATGACCACGTCGTCGCCGGGGACCAGCTCGATGCGCTCCGCCGGTGGCGGGGCGGACCCTCCCGCGGCCCACGCGACGAGGTGGTGGAGCGCGGCCTGGGCCACCTCGTGGTGCGGGCCCGTGTTGATCGGGTCGTCGCAGCCGAGCAGCGACCCGACGCTCGGGTCGCGGGGCCCGCCGAGGATGGTGCGCAGCGTGTGCGCGTCCGCGTGCGCGGTGCCGGCGACCTCCCAGGTCCGGATCAGGTCGGTGTCGTCCTGGCGGGCGTGCGCGTAGCCGAGCAGGGTCAGGTCCGTCTCCGCGATCAGCAGCATCACCGGCACCCGGAGGTCGTCCCGGATCACGACCGCCTCGGCGGCGAGGTCCCGTTCCCCGCGGTCGTCCCGGCTGCTGCGGTACACCCCGTCGAGCGGCGCAGGGGTCGCACCCCTGCTGTGGACGAAGAAGCCGTCGAAGACCGGGTCGAGCGGGTGCACCGCGTTCACCAGTGTGGAGAGGAACGCGGCGGACTGCGACTCGCCGACCGCGAGCACCTGCTCCGGCTGGAGGTCGCCGAGGAGCTCGCCGGGTGACTCGGCCACCGCCCGGCCGACCTGGCTGAAGATGTCGAACGACCAGGCGTCGCCGGGGTGCTCGAGGCTGCCGTAGCGCTCGGGGTCGACGTGCTTCAGGCCGCTCCCGCTGGTGTCCGCGTCCTCGTCGACCTGCTCGGCGGCGTCCTGGTCGAGCTCGACGTCGAGGAGGGTCTCGCCACCCTCGACGCCCTGCTGCTGCGCGCTGACCCCGACGTACGCGTGGCCGCGCCGGCCGATCTCGGTCGACAGGTACGCCCAGTCGGGCGACGCCTCGATCGCGCTCACGTTGAACCACTCGAGCACGACCGTGCCGCTGAAGTCGTCGGCGTTCGCCGGTCGGCGGACGATCACCCTCGTGCGGTACCCGGCCTCGTCGGCAGGGGTGACGGTCCACCTGCCGTCGGAGGGTGTGTCGACCGCCTCGAAGCTGGTGGCCGTCCCGGCCACGAACAGCTCCTCCTCCACGTAGCCGTCGGGGAGCGGGCTGGACGGCTGCGGGGCGACGATCCCGTTCCCCTCCCGGTCGGGTCGGGTGATCTCCTCGGGGAGCGGCACGGTGTGCACCGGGTTCGCGTCGCCGGCGTCCTCCCCGGCCGTCGCCGGCTCGTCCTCGTCGGACGAGCACCCCATCCCCACGGCCAGCGCGCCCACCACCAGCGCGGCCGCGGCACGTCGCGTCGTTCGTGCCACTCGCACGGAAGCCCCCCTTCGCACGGCTCCCAGCACGCTAACCGAGCCGCCGTGCCGGGGATCCTCCGTTGCTGCTACGCGTTGCACCCTGCGGGCCGGGCGCTTCGGTCCGCCGACCCCCTGGAGGTGCGGCCGGTGCTGGACGAACGAGCTCGACGACGCCAGCGGGCCCGCAACGCGGTGCAGGGCCTGCTGCTCCTCGGCGGCATGGTCGTCGCGCTCGCCGTCGTGGCCGGCATGGTGCTCGGCGGTCGCGGCCTGTTGTGGGTGGCGGTGCTCGGCGTGCTGGTGGTCGTCGCCCGGCCGAAGGTGCCGACGTCGTGGGTCCTGTCGATGTACGGGGCGAAGCAGCTGCCCCCGCAGGCCGCACCGGAGCTCCACCTGATCGTGCAGGCGCTGTCGGAGCGGGCCGGCCTGGCTTCGCCGCCCCGCATCCACTACGTGCCGAGCCCGATGGCGAACGCGTTCGTCGTGGGGCACGGCGACGACGCGGCGCTCGCGGTCACCGACGGGTTGTTGCGGAACCTCACCGGCCGCCAGGTCGCCGGGGTCCTCGCGCACGAGATCGCCCACCTGCGCGCGGGGGACACCGCGATCATGTCGCTGTCCGACGCGGTCAGCCGGCTCGTGCAGGGACTGTCCTACCTCGGGCTGTTCACGTTGTTCCTCACCGTGCCGCTCGCGGCGCGGGGCGACCCGCGACTGCTCGTGGCCTCCCTCGTGCTGGCCGGTCTGCCGTCGATCGTGACGCTGCTGCAGCTCGGGTTGTCGCGCTCGCGCGAGTACGACGCGGACCTCCAGGCGGTCGCGCTCACCGGTGACGTCGAGGGCCTGGCCTCCGCGCTCGAGGTGCTCGAGCGGCTCGAGGGCCGGGTCTGGGAGCGCCTCATGGTCCCCCACGGGCGGGTGCCCGACCCGTTGCTGCTGCGCACCCACCCCAAGACCTCCGAGCGCACCCGTCGGCTCCGGTCGCTCGAGAGGGACGACCGGGTGCGCCCGCGGGCGCGGCTGGGCGAGGACGCGCCGATCGCGCCGCGCGGGTACTCGGTGGTGCCTCCGCGCCGGCGGCTGCGGGCACCGGGGATCCGCTGGTGACGGGCGCCGGTCAGCGCAACAGCAACCCGATGCTGGCGTAGTCCGCCAGGTCGCCCGACGCGACGAACTCGACCGCGCCCCCGGCACGCACGACGTGCTCGATCAGCTCGTCGACCGGGTCGGCCATGACGTCCGGCTCGGAGGGGTCGGCGGGCACGAGGCGGCCGTGCTCCTCCCGTGAGGGGATGCCCTTGTAGTCCTCCTCCACGACGAGCAGTCGGCCGCGCCCCTCGCGGGCGTACATCCAGGCTTCGTCGATCCCGGTGACCGCCTTGCCGGCGTGCATCGCCTCGACGAGCTCCTCGACCGCTTCGCGACGCCGCTGCCGGAGGTGCTCGCGCACGATCTCCCACGCGGCCGCACCGAGCTCGTGCGCGGCGGTGTGCTCGTGGGACCCGTCGAGGCGGCCCAGGACCTTCCGCTGGTTGCGGCTGACCTCCTCGAACAGCGCGGTGGAGGTCCTCACGCCGGCGAGCACCAGCGGCAGCTTCGAGTCGTGCTCGACCGCGGCGAGCGCCTCGTCGACCTCGCGGAAGAAGTTCCGCTCCTGCTCCTTGTCGTCCCCGCCCGGTTCCTGCGCGAAGCGGCCCGCGACGGCGCGCCGGTCCCGGTTCACGATCTCGGTCTCCAGCGGGAACCCGTGCTCCCGCACCTCGGTGAGCTCGTCGCGGACCGCCTCGTACAGGTGGGCGGTCCGCTCGGACACGACGAGCACCCGGTAGCGGGGGCTGCGGCGCAGGCCCTGGATCAGCAGCCGCGTGGCCGGTGTCGTGCCCACCTCCACCAGCTCGCGCACCGGGAAGTGCAACAGGTGCGCCTCCGACATGGTCGGGGACGCGACGACGAGCACGCCGTCGGCACCGCTGGTGAGGTCGAGCTGCGACACGGCCCGGTCGAGGCCCTCCACGACGGCCCGCGCTCGCTGGGCGTCGCCCGACTCCTTCACCGCGCTCTTCGCGTCGCTGACGAGGTTGCGCAGCCGGATGCGGTCCTCCTCGTTGCCCGGTCGCCGTCGGTCGAGCGGGGCGACGACGGTGGCGACGAGGTCGTCCTCGACCTCGAGCAGACGTTCGACGACCTCACGCATCTCCCACCCCCTGGTTCTGGTCCGACATCAACGTCTCGATGGTGAACAGGTCGCGCATCGACACCATGCCGAGCAGGTCGCCCTTGGTGGACACGACCGGCAGGCGCCGCACCTTGTTGTCGAGCATCCTGCGGGCGACCTCCACCTCGTCCTCGTCCGGCGTGGCGGTGAGCACCTCGGTCGTCGCGAACTCCGCCGCGGTGGCCGAGCCCGGGTCGGCCCCACGGGCCGTCGCTCGGACGATGTCGCGCTCGCTGATCACGCCCTGGAGCCGCCCGTCCGCCACCACCGCGACGAACCCGGAGTCGGCCTCCTCCATCGCCTTGGCGACGTCGTGCAGCGTGTCACCGGGTGCGCACCTCGGGATGGCCGTCCGGTACAGGTCCTTGATCTCCACAGGCTCTCCTCTCGTCGCGTCGACGCCGACGTCCTACCCGCAGCGACACCATGTCACGCGACGGGGACGTGCCGCGCGTCGCGCCCGGCCCTCCCTACGATGGCCGGGCCACGGGGTGCCGAGGGGGTGTGGCGTGGGCGAGGTCCGCTTCGACGGCCAGTCGGCGATCGTGACGGGTGCCGGCAACGGGTTGGGGCGCGAGTACGCCCTGCAGCTGGCGGCGAGGGGCGCAGCGGTCGTGTGCAACGACCTCGACGCCGACGCCGCGCGTGCGACCGCGGCGCAGATCGTCGAACGTGGCGGCCGGGCCGTGCCCGAGACGAGCTCGGTCGCGTCCCCCGGGGCGGGCGAGGCGATCGTGGGCGCCGCGCTCGAGGCGTTCGGGTCGGTCGACGTGGTGATCAACAATGCCGGCCAGCTCCGCAACGCGGCGTTCGACGAGATGACGGCGGACGACGTCGACGACGTGCTGCGCACCCACCTCGGCGGTGCGTTCCACGTCACCCGGCCGACGTACCGCCACATGTTGGAGGCAGGGTACGGACGCATCGTGTTCACGTCGTCGGGTGCGGTGTTCGGCAGTCCCTGGCAGGCGAACTACGCAGCGGCGAAGGCGGGCGTGATCGGCCTGTGCCACGCCGTCGCGCTGGAAGGGGCGCCGCACGGCATACGCGCCAACACGGTGATGCCGATGGCGCTGACCGGCATCGGCGCGACAGGACCGCCCCCGTTCCCACCCGAGCTGTTGGACGAGACGGTGCAGGCGATGCGACCGCTCGCGCCGTACATGACCGTGGGCAACGTCGCGCCGCTCGTGCTGCACCTCGCGAGCCGCGGGTGCGCGGTGACGGGCCGGACCTACTCGGTCGGGTGCGGCCGCGTCGCGGAGGTGGTCCTCGGCGTGACCGAGGGATGGGTCGCTGCCGACCCGGCGCGGCCGGCCACCCCGGAGGAGGTCGCGCAGCGCCTCGCCGCGGCGGGTGACGGCGCGGCGGGTGACCCGGCCAGCCTCGAGGTCCCGAGGTCGATGCTCGACGAGGTCAGGTCGGTCGCCGCCCGCCTGCCCACGTAGCCTCCGGACATGACGGTCACGATCCGTGCGTTCACCACCGGCTGGATGACCACCGACAGGGCCGGCCTGCACTTCGACCACTGCGGGGGCAACGCGCTCGCGGGCGACGTGCCGGTGCTCGTCCAGCGCGAGGAGTGGCACGCCGCCCACGGCGGCGACCCGAACGCGGGGTACCTCGAGGTCGACTACGACACGGGTCAGGAGGTGCAGCTGCTCGACGGCGAGCACGACGTGTTCGGCGACGGGCTCGTCACGTGCCTGCCGACCCCTGGGCACACGGCCGGTCACCAGTCGCTGCGCGTCCGCAGCGGTGACCGCGAGGTCGTTCTCACCGGTGACGCGTGCTACTTCCGCGAGACGCTCGAGACCGGCAGGTTGCCGGTCTTCGCCAACGACCCCGAGGTGCAGCGCCGCACCCTGGAACGGCTCCGGGCGCTGGGGTCCGCCGGGGCGCACCTCGTCTTCGGTCACGACGCCGAGCAGTTCCCCGACGACGAGGTGCGCACGATCTGATCGGGTCCGGCGTGAGCCGGCGCGCAGGGTCAGGGGTCGACCAGCACGCCCGGGTTGAGGATCCCCGCGGGGTCCAGCGCGGCCTTCGCCGCGCGCAGCGCGGCGGCGAAGGGCTCCGGTCGCTGGCGGTCGTAGCCGGGGCGGTGGTCGCGGCCGACGGCGTGGTGGTGGGTGACCGTCGCACGGTGCTGGGCCAGCACCTCCATGGACGCCGCCTTGAGCTCGTCCCACATCGCGAGCTCCGACCCCCGCCGTCCCGCGGCGACGACGGTGAAGTAGGGCGCGGCGCCGTCCGGGTACACGTGGGTGAAGCGGCAGTTGATCAGCCCCGGCGCCCCGGTCACTTCCACCACCGCGGCGTCGAGCTCGGCCCGAACCGCCTCGTACAGGTCGGCGACGCGGTCCCAGGTGGTGGCGGTCTCGAACGTCTCGACGAGCGCGCTCATCCTCGCCAGGCCGTCGCGCACGTACGGCATGCGCAGGAACGACGAGCGCCACGCCTCGGCCGCGCCGTCCCGGTCACCTGCGGAGCCTTCCGCGGCGGTCGAGCGCGGCGACGCTGTGCCGCCGTGGTCCCGGGCCAGCGTGAGCAGCTCGTCCATGGTGCGCTGCACGGGGTGGTGAGCGGACTCCACCCCGAGCACGAGCACCCACTCCTGCCCGCCGCCCGCACCCGACAGCGCCGCCTCGCCGGGGTCGAGCAGCCGGCAGTTGGCGGGGTGCAGGCCGGACTGCGCGATCGCACGCACCGCCCCGAACGCGTCGCGGGTCGCGTCGGGTCCGGCGAAGGTGACCGACGCCGAGGCCTTGTGCTGCGGGCGTTCCTGGATCCGCATCCACGCCTCGGTGATCACCCCGAGGATGCCCTCGGAGCCGAGCAGCAGGCGGTCGGGTGAGGGTCCGGCACCCGAGCCGGGCAGCCGCCACGACTCGCTCACCCCGATCGGCGTGACGGCGCGGATCGACTCGACGAAGTCGTCGATGTGGGTGTGGAGGGTCGCGTAGTGCCCGCCGGAACGGGTGGCGAGCCAGCCGCCGAGGGTCGAGAACTCGAAGCTCTGCGGGAAGTGGCGCAGCGTGTAGCCCCGGGGCCGCAGCTGGTCCTCGAGCACCGGCCCGAGCGCACCGGCCTGGATCCTCGCCGCACGGCTGACCGGGTCGACCTCGAGCACGCGGTCCATCGCGGTCAGGTCGAGGGAGACGACACCGGCGTGGCCGGCGCCGTCGTACTCCACGCCGCCGACCACCGAGCTGCCCCCGCCGTAGGGCACCACCGCCACGCCGGCGTCGGCCGCCCAGTCCAACACCGCGACCACCTGGGACTCGTCGGTCGGTCGCGCGACGAGGTCGGGTGGGGTGGCGAGCCGGCGGTGCAACGCCCGGATGACGTCCCGGTACGCCTTGCCCTGCGCGTGGCCGGCACGCTCGTGGGGGTCGTCGGTGGTGAACGCCGCCAGCGCGGCCGGTGCGGCGACCCTCGGGGCCGGCAGGTCGAGCTCGGCGACGCGGGGCACCGGCAGCGGGTCGGGGGGCAGCCCCGGCAGCAGCGCGCCGTAGCTGCGGCAGGCCGCGTCGTCGAGCGCCTGGTCCTCCCAGCCCCAGCCCCACCAGGAGCGCGTGCGGGATGACGGGGAAGTGCGAGGCCGGTCCACGCGGGAGGAGCCTTGTCCATCCGGAAGTCGTGCGCCACGCCCGTCCTCCCGTAGCGTGCCGGCCGTGGAACCAGCAGGGGGACCAGGACTGGGTCCGACACCGCTCGCGCCGTTCGTGGACCGCGACCGCGGCCGGAGCCGCTTCGGTGTCCGGGTGCGGCCGCCCGCGGAGCTGCCCGCGATCGACGGTGTGCTCGCGGGCGCGGCGGAGGCGGACATCACCCCACCGCCGGGCATGCCGAAGGCCGGGTACTCCGCCAACGCGCACGACGGCCACGGCTTCCGGACCCGGCTGCGCGCACGCGTCACCCACCTGCGGGCGGGGCGGTCGTCGATCGCGCTCGTGCAGCTGGACCTCCTCGCCGGTTCCTCGGTGCTGCAGTACCTGGTGGCGGACGCCATCGCGGCGCGCACCGACATCCCGCTCGCGGGAGTGTGGCTGGGCGCGACCCACACCCACGCCGGCCCGGGCCAGTTCCTCGGCACCGACTTCTACAACCGGCACGCCTCGAACCGACCCGGCTTCGACCCCGCCTACACCGACTTCCTGGTCCGCCAGATCGCTGGTGCCGTCATCGAGGCGCACGACACCCGGGCACCGGCCAAGGTGGCGATCGGCCGCACGGAGGTGTGGGGGCTCACCCGCAACCGGTCCCAGGACCCGCACGTGCAGAACCGGACGGTTCGGGACAAGCGGCTCGACCCGCAGCGCAAGTGGGTGTCGATCAACCCCGACCTGCACCTGCTGCGCGTCGACCGCATCGTCGAGGGCGGCACCGAGCCGCTGGGCGCGGCGGTCGCGTTCTCGGTGCACGGCACCGGCATCCCCCAGCAGGTCCACGAGTACAACGCGGACGTGTGGGCGTACCTGGTGGCCGAGCTCGGCCACCGCATCGAGGAGCGGCACGGGCGCCGGCCCGTGGTGGGCGCGTCCGAGGCCACGCACGCGGATGTCGCCCCGGCGCTGCGCCCGGGCCTCGCCGGGCACCGCGAAGCGCGCCGGGTGGGGCGGGCGATCGGGGGCGAGGCCGCGGCCCTGTACGACCGGCTCGGCGCGGAGCTCACCGACACCCTCGAGCTGGACGCCGGGTTCCGCGAGGTGGACCTGGACCGCGCCGCGGAGCGCCGCATCGCAGGGGTCGAGCTGCCGGACCGCCCGGCGGTCGGCGCGGCGCTGGTGGCCGGCGCGACCGAGAACCACACGCCGGTGCTCCACCGCATCCCTCCGTTCAAGGCCGGCCACCCGCGCCGGTGGGGGCGCCAGGGCGAGCACGGTCCGAAGTGGATCCTCGGGTCGCGCTTCCTGCAGCCGCTGTTCATCCCGAAGCGGACCTTCCCCCGGCGCCTGTCGGTGCAGGTGTTCCGCATCGGCGGGTCGGCGTGGGTCGGCCTGCCCTTCGAGGTCACCGTCGAGTCCGGGCGACGGATCGCCGCCGCGGTGCGCGACCGCGTCGGCGACGCCGTGCAGGACGGACCCGGCGCCGGCGACGTCGTCGTGTGCTCCCTGGTGAACGAGTACTGGGGCTACGTCGCGACGGAGGAGGAGTACGGCCGGCAGTACTACGAGGGCGGTCACACCCTGTACGGGCCCCGGACCGAGGAGTTCCTCTCCGCGCAGGCCGCCCGGCTGGCAGGGGAGACGGTGGGGCGGGGGGTGTTCCAGGACGCGCGGGACCGGAGCTGGGACCTGCGGAGCCGGCGCTACTTCCCGCGGCCACCCGCGGGGCCGCTGCCCGAGCGCCGCTTCGACGGGCCGGCGGTGTTCATCGACCCGACCGCTCGTGACGACGCCGTGTGGGAGCAGACGTGGTCGGACGTCGCGCCGGGCGGGTTGGCGTGGCACGAGCCGCTGGTGCGGGTCGAGCGCTCCGACGACGGCGGCGCCACCTGGCAGCCGGCGGCGCGGGGCTGGAAGCGGGCGGACGACCAGGGGTGGGCGCTCGAGGTCACCCACCTCGGGGAAGGGGAGGGTGGCGCGCACCGGTACCGCGTGCGGTGGCACGACCCGGACCACCGGTTCGGGCGCCTGCACCGGTTCGTGCTGCTGGAGAACCACGGTCGCCCCCAGGTCGAGGGCGAACCCTTCGACTGACCCACGGCGGAGCAGAGCACGAGTGAGCGGCAGGTGAGCGGAGTGAGCATCGACCCGAACGACGATCCCGAGACGTCCGCCGTCCGACTGGCCGTCGCCGAGGGCGTGTCGCTCGTGGCCGACGTGGCGGGTCCCGAGGACGGCCCGACGGTGGTGCTGCTCCACGGGGGTGGGCAGACCCGGCACTCGTGGTCCGGCACCTGGCGGGTGCTCGTGGACGCGGGATGGCGGGCGTGGTCGGTCGACCTGCGCGGGCACGGCGACAGCGACTGGGCGCCCGACGGCGACTACTCGCTCGACGCGTTCGCCGGCGATGTCCGGAGGATCGCGGAGTCGCTGCCGAGGCCGCCGATCCTCGTCGGCGCGTCCCTCGGCGGCCTGTCGTCCATGGTCGCGATCGCGGAGTCACCGGTGCAGGAGCGCGTCGCCCGGGCGCTGGTGCTCGTGGACGTCGCGCACCGGGTGGAGGAGGTGGGCCGGGACCGGATCGGCCAGTTCATGATCGGCAACCTCGACGGGTTCGCCTCGCTGGAGGAGGCGGCCGACGCGATCGCCGCGTACAACCCGCACCGACCACGCCCGAAGGATCTGTCGGGGCTGGCGAAGAACCTGCGCCAGCGCGAGGACGGCCGCTGGGTCTGGCACTGGGATCCGGCGTTCGTGCAGGGCCAGCGCGGCTCGGCCGACGAGACCCGCTCCTCGGTCATCGACCCGGACCGGCTCGGCACGGCGGTCGACGCGCTCCGGGTGCCGACGCTGCTCGTGCGGGGGCGCCGCAGCGACCTGCTCAGCGAGGAGGGTGTCGCGGACTTCATGGCCCGCGTGCCCCACGCCGAGTTCGCGGACGTGGCCGGCGCGGGTCACATGGTGGCGGGGGACCGCAACGAGATCTTCAACCAGGCGATCCTGGGCTTCCTCGAGCGCCACCGCAGCTGAGCCGCGGCGACGCTCGAGGCGTCAGTCGCCCTGCTCGGCCTCGTCGCGTCCGCGGCGCTCGGGGCGACCCTCGTTCACCCGCTGGGTGATCCGCTCCGTCGCCTTCGCGAGGCGCTCGCCGGCTTCCTCGCGGGTCAGTCGGCCGGACTCGACGGCACGGTCGAGGTGCTCGGACACGTCCGCGACGAGCGCGTCGATCACCTTCTGCGGGTCGACGCCCTTCTCTCGGGCGACGTCGGCGAGGGTCTTGCCGTCACGGAGCGCCTCGCCGAGCTCGCGGGGCTCCATGCCGAGCGCCTCGGCCGCGTCGCGCATGCCGCCGAACCCGTGGCCCCGCCCGAAGCCCGGTCCGTGGCCGTGGCGGCGACCGCCGAAGAAGCCCGGCCCACGGCCGCCCTTCGCCGCGAGGAGGGTGTCGATGACCTTGTCGGCCTGCTCCTGGGTGAGCGTCCCGTCCTCGACGAGCGGCGCGAGGATCCCGCCGAGCCGGTCGCGGGCCCGCTGCTGCAGCTCCTCGTTGGACGGCGGCTCGGGCCGCTCGTCCCCGGGCGGCGCGTCCGGGGTGGGGGTCGGGGCCTCGGGTGAGTCCGGCGCGTCGGGTGCCTCGGGTGCGTCGGGCGCGTCCGCGGGCGCCTCGGTGGTGGTCGTCTCGTCCTCCTGGGCGCCGGTGAGCCCGGGCACCCCGAGCACGGCTCCTGCGAGGCCGCCGCCCACCAGACCCGCCGTCATGCTGAGTGCGACGATCGACTTCCTGAGCTGCATCGGATGCCTCCTGCGGTCGAGTGCGCCCGCCGGTCGCAACGCACTGCCTCAGATGTTCGGATCGTCGCGTTGGTCGATGGTCGGGGTCAGGTGAGAGTTCGGTGAGAACGTCCCGGCCCGTCCGGGGTCGGCGGGGACCCGGGGAAGGCTGAAGCCGACGATCGCGCCGCCGTCGGGGTGGTTGTCGGCGTGGACCGTGCCCCCGTGGGCACGGACGACGTCCGCCACGATCGCCAACCCGAGCCCGGACCCGGGGAGCCCACGCGCCGAGGTGGCCCGGTGGAACCGGTCGAACACCTTCGGCAGGTCCTCCGCGGGGATGCCGGGACCGTGGTCACGCACCCACACCTGGCCGCCCGCGACCTGCACCTCCACCGGACCGGTCGGGTCGAACTTGCAGGCGTTCTCCACGATGTTCGACACGGCCCGCTCGATCGCCGACTCGCGCCCGACCACGTCGCTCGGCGGGGTCGCGCTGACCGTGACCGTGCGTCCGGTGCGGCGCACGGCGCGCTCGGCGACCCGCCGGGCCACCTCCGCCAGGTCGAACGTGGTGATCGGTTCCTGGCTGCGCCGGTCGGTCGCGAGCTCGACGACCTCGTCGACCAGGGCGGCCAGCTCCTCGGTCTCGGAGCGGAGGTCCTCGACCAGCCGCCGGCGATCCGCGTCGGACAGCTCGTCGAACCGCGAGAGCGCGAACACGTTCGTGCGGAGGCTGGTCAGCGGCGTGCGCAGCTCGTGGCCGGCGTCCTGCACGAGCCGACGTTGCTCCTCCCGGGAGCGCGCGAGGGCGGCGAGCATCGCGTTGAACGACCCGGCGAGGCGGCCCGTCTCGTCGTGCCCGGACTCCGGCACCCCGACGCTCAGGTCACCGGTCGCCGCGACCGCCTCGGCGGCCTGGGTGAGGCGAGAGAGGCGCCGGGTCGCCTGGTTGGCGAACAGCGCGCCGGCCGCGGCGGCGAGGCCGCCGACGACGAGCACCGCGAGCAGGGTGCGCCGCCCGAGCTGGTCGAGCACGCGCTCGGTCTCGACGAGGCTGCGGGCGGCCATCACGGCGCCGCGCCCTCCACCCCGGCCGGCGGTGAGGATGCGGACGGGGGTCCCGTCGATCTCGTCGTCGCGCACCTCGGTGTCCGGGCTCAGCGACCCCGCCAGCTCCCTGTCCGAATCCTCCACCGGCAGCTCGACGCCGTCGGTGGAGAACACCCTGCCGCTCGGTCCGAGCAGCTGGACCACCACGTCACCGGCCCCCCGAGGCTCTGCGAACCGCTCGGCGAAGCCCGGCCGCGGCCGGCCCGGACCTCGGGCACGTGCACGGTCCACGGCGTCCTCCAGCGAGCGGTCCACCTCCGAGCGCAGGACCCGCGAAGTGGAGCGGTACGTCGAGACACCGACCGCGATGGTCGCCGCGACCGAGAGCACGACGAGGGTCAGCACGATCCGGGTCCGCAGGCTCAGGCTGCTCACGGCCCGCCCCTCAGTCGGCCCGCAGGGTGTAGCCGACCCCGCGCACCGTGTGGATCAGGGAGGAGCCCTCCCGGTCGTCGACCTTTCGGCGCAGGTAGCTGATGTAGACCGCGAGGTTCTTGGAGTCCGGGCCGAAGTCGTAGCCCCAGATGCGCTCGTAGATCGTGGTGCGGTCCAGGACGATCCCGGCGTTCAGGGCGAGCAGCTCCAACAGGTCGAACTCGGTCTTCGACAGCTCGAGCTCGCGCCCGCCACGCCACGCCCTGCGAGCGGCAGGGTCGACCCGCAGGTCGCCGACCTCGATGACGCTCCGCTGCTCCTCCTCGGTCAGCGGACCCGCGCGGCGCAGCAGCGCGCGGATGCGGGCCAGCAGCTCCGCGGGGTCGAACGGTTTGGGCAGGTAGTCGTCCGCGCCGGCGTCGAGCCCGGCGACGCGGTCGGTCGTCTCGGTGCGCGCGGTGAGCATGAGGATCGGCAGCCGGTCACCCTCGCTGCGCAGCACCCGGCACACGGTCAGCCCGTCGACCGCCGGCATCATCAGGTCGAGCACGAGCAGGTCGGGGCGGTCCGTGCGCACGGACTCGAGCGCGGCAGCGCCGTCGGCGACGGTCGAGGGCGCGTACCCCTCCAGGTCGAGCACCCGGGCGAGCGAGTCGCGGATGGCCCGGTCGTCGTCGGCCACCAGGACGCGCGCGCCGTGCTGGCCGTCGTCCACCGAGCGCCGCTCGTCCACGTTCCCACCCTACGAACGCTGTGCGAGAAAACGGTGAGAACACGCCAGTCCGGGTGCGCTCAGCGCACCATGGCGCGCCCCGCGCACCCAGACTCGGCGCCGGCCCGGCGCGGCCGTCCCAGAGCTCAGGCGGGCGGCGAGGTGACCCCCCTGCCGACCCTGCCGCCCGCCTGCGTCACGTGGCGCTCCGGCCCTGCGCCTTGCCCTTCGCCGCGCCGTTGCCGGGGTGCTTCGGATGG
This sequence comes from uncultured Microthrixaceae bacterium, assembly GCA_965651815.1. Classification (GTDB taxonomy): domain Bacteria; phylum Actinomycetota; class Acidimicrobiia; order Acidimicrobiales; family Microtrichaceae; genus CBFGTJ01. The sequence goes on from CBFGTJ010000029.1 coordinate 14,848, forward strand.
TGCGGGCGGACGCCCTTCGGCGCGACCGCGTCGCCGCCGGTACCGCGGGGCGGCCTCGCCGAGGACCACGCTCGCTGGCCGGCGAGCACCTCGGCGCAGAACTCCTCGACGGCCTGACCGTCCTGCTCCGCTGCGGCGCGCAGGTTGTCCGCAGCGACGGAGTTGCCGGGTCCCTCGGTGCGGTGCCCGAAGGCCCGGCACAGGCCGTGGCGAGCGGGCCCACGCGGGTCGGGGCCCCGCTCGAACGCCGGCTGCTCCGGGGCAGTGGTCGTCGTCTCGGGTGCGTCGGTCGTCGTGGTCGTGGTCTGCCCGACCGTGGTGGTCGGCGCCTCGGTCGTGGTGGTCGTCGTCTCGTCCGGCTCGGCCGTGGTGGTGGTCTCCTCCGGCTCGACCGTCGTCGTCTCCTCGACGGTCGTGTCGGTCGCGTCGAGCGCGACGTCACCGTCCCCGCCGGAGATGGCCACGGCAGCGCCCGCAGCCACCACCCCGACGGTCACCCCCGCGACGACGACGGCGGTCTTCGCGGCGAGCAGCTTCTCCAGCACACGGACTCCAGGCTCGAGGATCGGTTCTGCCCGGACCATCGGCAGAACGCCGCGCCGAGCTTGAGGCCGCCCCCACTCACGCTCTGTTCTGCCGATGACTACCGGATCCGCGTCATCCGCAGAACGAAAGCGGGAGGGGACCGGTGCCCGGACAGAGAACGAGGCCCTGATCGCTCAGGGCCTCGCACTCCGGGTTGGGCTCTTCAGCCCGCGCGCTCGGCAGGACTCGAACCTGCAACCTTCTGATCCGTAGTCAGATGCTCTATCCAATTGAGCTACGAGCGCTCGTAGCCGGGTCACTCTACAGGGCAGCCGCCGCCGTTCACCACCCGCGGCCGGCCCCTCACGGATCCAGCTGAAAAGCAGCTCCGGCGGGGAGCCGGGCGCCGGGGCCCCCGTCTCCCCCCCGGCAGCCGGGGGGGCGCGCGTCGGTCCGACGCGGCGACCGCAGACCCGCCCCCGCAGGCGGCCACGCACGGCCCACAGCGCACGTGCCATGCGGTCCTGGTCGTAGGCGCTCGCCTTCGCGGGGTCGACGCCGTTCAGGTGCGGGTAGTGGCGGGCGGCCACGCCGTTCCAGGTGGCGCGGGAGAACTGGTACGCACCGCGGTACAGGCCGTTGGCCGAGACGATGCGGTAGTTGCCACCGGACTCGCACGCCCGCAGCCGGGCGAGGCCCGCGTCGGACAGGACGTGGTGGAACTTGTCGTTGGCCCGCTTGTGTGCCGCGTACGCCCGGGCGGCAGCGATCTCCTCCGGCGTACAGCTGGCGAGCACGATGGCTCCGAGGGCGGCCGCGACGAGCAGGACGCGCGCCGATCGGGTCTTCGTGAACATATAGGGGGTCCTTCGTGAGAGGTTCGGCGCTCACAGCGGCGCCAACGGCGACGGGGGAGTTCAGTGATGTCGTTCGTCGCCTACGTACACAGCCAGGTGCCCACTCCCCAGCAGGGCACCTTCGAACCGCGCCTCACCGGCGGCTCGATGACGAGTATGCGACGCTTCGTCATCGAATTGCAATACTCGACGCCGAATCGACACCGTGGCGTTCGTCACCACGTGCCGTGATGTCCGTGACGTGTCCGGGCAGCGTCGCCACCCGGACCGTCACGATCGTCGTGGAGGACCCACGTCAGCGGAGAGGGTGGGATTCGAACCCACGGTGGGGTTGCCCCCACACCTCCTTAGCAGGGAGGCCCGTTCGACCAGACTCCGGCACCTCTCCGGTGGCGGACCACTGTACCGTCTTGTCCGAGGAGCCTCACACAGGCGACCGAGGGAGCGAGCGATGGCCCACGACTTCGACCACACGGGGCTGCAGATCCTCGACGAGGACGAGTGCTGGCAGCTGCTCGAGTCGCACCACATCGGGCGGCTCGGGGTCGCGATCAACAACAAGCCGGAGATCTACCCGGTCAACTACGTCGTGGACGGCCGCACGATCGTGTTCCGCACGGCCGAGGGCACGAAGTTCGCCGCCGCGGTGCTCGGCACCGCGGTCGCGTTCGAGATCGACGCGGCCGACCCGCTGTTCCACACCGGGTGGTCCGTGATGGTCCGCGGCAACGCGGCGGAGATCGAGCGGCTGGAGGACCTGGTGGCCGCCGAGCGCCTGCCGCTCACCCCCTGGAGCTCGGGCCCCAAGACCCGCTACGTCCGCATCACCCCGACCGCCGTCACCGGCCGCCGGATCGTGCACCCCGGACGCACCTCGCCCACCACCTCCGGCTGAGCGGCCCCGCCGCCGGCGCCGGACCCCGTCGATGCTGAAGTCCCTCGGCTTCCTGCTCAGCTCGCTCGCGAAGCCGCTCCGCCGACCCAACGCCCGCGTGGTGCTGCGCCTCGTCGCGGTCCTGGTCATCCTCGTCGGCCTCTACAGCGTCCTGTTCCACTGGATCATGGCGACCGAGGGTCGGGACCACAGCTGGGCGACCGGCGTCTACTGGACCCTGACCGTCATGTCGACGCTGGGGTTCGGCGACATCACCTTCGAGTCGGACCTGGGCCGGGTGTTCTCGGTCGTCGTGCTGGTCAGCGGCGCGCTGTTCATCCTCGTGCTGCTGCCGTTCGCGTTCATCCAGTTCGTCTTCCTCCCGTGGATGGCGCGCCGCGACGCGGCACGCGCACCCCACCGCCTCCCCGAGGACACCCGCGACCACATCGTCCTGACCCAGCTCGGCGTGGTCACCCAGGAGCTCATCCGCCGCGCCGAGGAGGCGCAGGTCCCCTACGTGCTGGTGGTGTCGGACCTCCAGGAGGCCCTCGCCCTGCACGACCAGGGCTACCGCGTCATGGTCGGCGACCTCGACGACCCCGAGACCTACCGCGCGGCGCGTGTCGACGCCGCCGCGCTCGTCGCCACCACCCAGCCCGACACGACCAACACGAACATCGTGTTCACCGTGCGGGAGATCAACGCGACGGTCCCCATCGCCGCGACGGCGTCCTCCGCCGCGTCGGTCGACGTGCTCCAGCTCGCCGGCTGCGACGAGGTGCTGCGGCTCGGGGAGCTGCTCGGTCAGGCGATGGCGCGGCGGGTCCTCGGCGGTGACCGGCGCTCCCACGTCGTCGGCGCCTTCGGCGAGCTGCTCGTCGCGGAGGCCTCCGCCGCCGGCACCGAGCTGGTGGGCCGCCGCGTCGACGAGGCCGACCTGCGCGGCCGTTTCAACGTCAACGTCGCCGGGCTGTGGCAGCGCGGGCACTTCGAGCTCCCCGGACCCGACACGGTCATCGACGAGACCGACGTGCTGATCCTCGTCGGCTCCGAGTCCCAGCTGGCCGGCTACGACGAGGCCTTCGGGGTCGACGCGTTCGGCGCGGCCGGCGACACCTCACCGGTCGTGGTGATCGGCGGTGGGCGCGTCGGCAGGGCCGCGGCACGCAAGCTCGCGGACGCCAACATCCGCTCCCGGATCATCGAGCAGCGCGAGGACCGGATCCGCGACCCCGAGCTCTACGTGCACGGCGACGCGGCGGAGCTGGACGTCCTCACCGAGGCCGGGCTCCGCGAGGCGAGCGCGGTCCTGATCACCACCCACGACGACGACGTCAACGTCTACCTGACGATCTACTGCCGGCGGCTGCGTCCCGACGTCCAGGTCATCGCCCGGGCGAACCACGCACGCAACGTCGCCACCCTCCACCGGGCCGGTGCCGACTCCGTGCTCTCCTACGCGTCGATCGGCGCGACCGCGCTGTGGAACACGCTGGGGCTCAACGACGCACTGGTCCTCGCCGAGGGCCTCGAGATGTTCCGCACACCGATGCCGGTCCGCCTCGCCGGGCACACGTTGGCCGAGGCGGACGTGCGCAGGCGGACCGGGTGCAACGTCGTGGCGCTGTCCCACGACGGGCACCTCGTCCCGAACCCGGACCCGCACCTGCCGCTCCCGCTCGACGCGGAGCTCGTCGTGATCGCGGACTCGGCAGGCCAGCGCGCCTTCCTCGACCGGTACCCGGTGCCCCGCGTGCCCGTCGCGCACCGGCCCACCACCGCCACCCGCTTCTCGGGCGGGTCCCGGATGGTGCGGCCGCCGGCGGCCGGGAAGTCGAAGGGCAGGAAGGCCGAAGCCGAGCAGACCGCCGGCCGCCGCTGAGGCCCGGCTGCCGTCGAGGTGTCGCCGGGCGGGGGAGGGGGTACCCCGCCTGCACCATGGAGGGCGCACCGGAGGATCCCGAGGCCGCCGAGGCGGCAGAGCGCGCAGGGCTGCGCTACGTCACCGACGCGGAGCCCGGCATCCGACGGCGCCGGTGCGGGCAGGGCTTCGCGTACGCCCTTCCCGACGGGACCCGACCGGGCGGGCGCCGCGTCGAGGAGATCCGCGCGCTCGCGATCCCACCCGCGTGGACCGACGTGTGGATCTGTCGGGACCGCAACGGCCACCTCCAGGCAACCGGGCGCGACGACCGGGGCCGCAAGCAGTACCGCTACCACCCGCGCTGGCGCGAGGTGCGTGACGAGTCGAAGTTCGACCGCCTCCGCGACTTCGGTGGCGCGCTGCCCGACCTGCGCGCCCGGGTCGACGCGGACCTCCGCCGGCCCGGGCTGCCGATCGAGAAGGTCGTCGCGCTGTCGATCGGCCTGCTCGACCGGACGCTCGTCCGGGTCGGCAACGACGCCTACCGCCGCGACAACGGCACCTTCGGGCTCACCACCCTGCGCTCCGACCACGTCGAGGTGAACGGCTCGGAGGTGAGCTTCTGCTTCGTGGGGAAGGGCGGTCAGGAGCACGAGGTGTCGCTGCGCGACCCCCGGTTCGCGCGGGCGGTCCGGGGGTGCCACGAGCTGGGCGGCAAGGAGCTGTTCACCTACCGCGGCGACGACGGCGCCCCGGTGCGCATCGACTCCGCGGACTGCAACGCCTACCTCGCGGAGGTGGCGGGCGACGGCGTCACGGTGAAGTACTTCCGCACCTGGGGCGCGACCGTGACCGTGCTCGAGGAGCTCGTCGCCGTCGCGTCCGACACGACCGGGCCCGACACCGCAGCGGTTGACCTGCTCGAGGCGGCACTGCTCGCCGCGATCGACGAGGCTGCCGAGCGGCTCGGCAACACGAGGGCCGTGTGCCGCAACAGCTACCTGCACCCCGCGGTGGCCACCGCGCACCAGGAGGGACGGCTGCTCGACATCTGGCGGTCGAGCCGCTCGACCGCGGCGATGAGCCGCGCAGAGCGCGCCACGCTGCGCCTGCTCGACAGCCCAGCCTGACCCAGGCGGCCCTGGCCCAGGCGGCGCTGGCTCAGGCGGCGCTGGGCACCTTCGCGAACGCGTCGACCATCGCGTCGCAGAAGGCGGGCAGGTCGTCGGGCTTGCGGCTCGACACGATCGTGTTCGGCCCGGAGTCGTCGACGACGACCTCCCGATCGACCCACTCGCCGCCGGCGTTGACGATGTCGGTCCGCACGCTCGGCCAGCTGGTGAGCGTCCGGCCCCGGACCACGTCGGCCTCGACGAGCATCCACGGCCCGTGGCAGATCACCGCGATGGGGATGCCGGCCTCGACCACCTGCTGCACGACGCGCACGGCCGCCTCGTCGCGGCGGAGGTGGTCCGGGTTGGCCACCCCGCCCGGCAGCAGCAGGCCCGAGATCGACGACGCGTCCAGCTCGGCGGTCGTCACCTCGGCGTCGAACGTGTCGGCCTTGTCCAGGTGGTTGAACGCCTGCACCTCGCCCCGCTCGGGCGCGACCAGCACCGGCTCGGCGCCGGCCTCCACCAGGGCGTCCCACGGCCGGGTGAGCTCCACCTGCTCCACACCTTCGTTGGCGACCATCACGGCCACCCGCTTGCCTCGCAGCTGAGCGGACATGGCTCCTCCTCGATCCGACGTTGGGCGATCCCGAACGCGTACCCGGCGCGGGCGTGGCCCGAAACCGTCAGGGGCCCACCGGCGGCCGCGGGCACGGTGGCCCTTCGGGCAGGTCGTGGCGCACCAGGTCGAGCGTCGCCGCGGCGTCGGGGGTGAGGGTCGCCACGGGCACCCTCCCGTCCACCAGGACGTGCGGCAGCGACCCGTGGTCCTCGACGCGGCGCAGCGCCAGCGCGAGCCGGGCGAGGTCGACGGGCCCGGTGCCGCCGTCGGTGGTGAGCGCACCGGCGGCGGTCCACGCGAGCCGCTGCGCCTCGATGGGGTTGCGGACGCGCTCCGCCATCCGCGCGGTCAGCTGGTCGAGCACCTCCCGCTGGTGCCCCTGGCGCCCGGTGTCCGACGACGGGTCGGGTACCCAGCGGTCACCGACGAGCTGCTCGAGGTGGCGGGAGCGCATCCAGGCCACCGCGCCCGCCCCGTCGAGGCGCGTCGTGCCCCGGGCGAGGTCGACCCCGGTGTGCAGGTCCCGCGTGGGGTGGTCCACGTGCACGTCGACCCCGCCGACGGCGTCCACCAGGTCCCGCACCCCGTCGAAGCGGACCTTGACCACGTGGTCGACCGCCACGCCCAGCGAACGGCACACGCTCAGCGCCAGAGCCCCTTCGCCGTCGAGCAGGGACAGGCCGAGCCGGTCGACGCCGGAGCCGGGACGGACCACGAGCAGGTCGCGGGGCACCGACACCAGCAGTGGCGGGCGTCCGTCGACGCCCTCCTGCACCAGCATGATGACGTCCGCCCGCTCACCGCGGACCTCCTCGGGCGTCCCGAACGCCTCCGGGTTCGGCATGCGGGTCGCGGCGGCGCGGGCGTCCGACCCGACGAGCAGCCAGGTCCGCACCCCGTCCTCCGCTGCCGGGAGCTCGGCGTCCACCCGCTCGATGCGGGCGTGGAGCGCGAGGAGGTCCGCGGCGAGCAGCGCACCGGCGACCAGCGCGGCCCCGGCGGACCACCGCAGCGCGAGGCGCGCCCGGCCCGGCGAACGGCCGGCCCGGGCCCGGGCGAGCGCCGAGCGCGAGGCGTCGCGGAGGTCGGGCGCGCCGACGGTGCGCGCCCCCCGGAACGGCCCGTCGTTGAGCGCGTACCCCTCCGGGACGGGCAGCGGGAGCGGAGGGAGGTGCAACGTCGCCCGCGACGCGTCGAGCACCTGCTCCCCGAACCGGCGTGGCCAGCCCACCTCCAGCACGGTCCCCGTGGTCGTGGTCACCTGGACGACCGCCGTGCCGTCGTCGGCCTGCACCCCCACCTCGTCGATGCGACGGACCTGCCGCAGGTCCAGGCGCACGAGGGGTTGGCAGTGACCCGGTCGGTGGATGCGGAGCGCGCCCCGGTCGAGGGCGAACGACGCCCTCGACCAGGGCGACCCCGGCGTGCGAA
>CBFGTJ010000030.1:0-21902 GCA_965651815.1 uncultured Microthrixaceae bacterium
GCACCTCGTCGGTGCCGATGATCCCGACCGGCACGATCGGGCACTTGGTCCGCAGCGCCAGCCGCGCCACCCCGGTGTGGCCCTTGTGGAGCTTGCCGTTCCGGGAGCGGGTCCCCTCCGGGTAGATCCCGAACAGCTCCCCCGCCTCGAGCACCCGGACCGCCGCCTGCAGCGCCCGCTCCGACGCGTCACCGCCCGACCGGTCGATCGGGATCATGCCCATCGCCGGGAAGAGGTACTTGGTCTTCCAGTCGTCGAGGTACTCGGCCTTGCCGACGTAGGTCATGCGCCGCGACAGGACGAGCGGCACGAAGAACGAGTCGAGCACCGAGATGTGGTTGGGGGCGATGATCGCTCCCCCGGTCCGCGGCACGTGCTCCAGGCCCTCGGTCGTGACCTTCCAGAAGAAGCGGAACGGAGGCGTGAGCACGAGACGTGCCACCGCCTGCAGGCTCCCTGCCTCTCTCCGCACCGGCCTTCCTCCTCGGCTTCGAGCCTCCTCGGCACACCCTATCCCCCGGCATTGCTGACACGGGGTTCAACGAAGGGCGGTCTCAGGGCCGCTCGACCGGGCCGACCGGACCGGCGAGCACGTCGACGCCGAGCAGCGCCGCGGCCTCCGACACGCCGAGGCCCTTCGCCGCGGCGGCGTCGATGGCCTCGACCGCGCCGGGCGTGTCGAGGTCGTCGTCGAGCGCCTTGCGCACCTGGTCGAGCGCGGCCGACCCCTCTCCCGCGGCGACCCAGGCCGAGAGCCGCTCGGTCGCGGCCGGCATCAGCTGGTCGTTCCACTCCCAGCTGTGGCGGTAGTGGTGCGAGATGCACGCGAGGCGGATCGCCCGCGGGTCCCAGTCGCGGGCGAGGTCGGACACGAACACGAGGTTGCCGAGCGACTTCGACATCTTCTCGCCGTCCATCCGGACCATCGCCTGGTGCATCCAGTGGCGCACCAACGGCTCGCCCGTCGCCGCCTCCGACTGCGCGGCCTCGCACTCGTGGTGCGGGAAGATCAGGTCGGCTCCCCCGCCGTGCAGGTCGATCGTCGTGCCGAGCTCGCGCAGGCACAGCGCCGAGCACTCGATGTGCCATCCGGGTCGACCCGGGCCCCACAGCGAGTCCCACGACGGCTCGCCCGGGAGGCTCGGCTGCCACAGCACGAAGTCGAGCGGGTCGCGCTTGTTGGGATCGTCGGGGCGGCCGCCGCGCTCGGCCGCGAGCTCCAGCATCTCCTCGCGGGAGTAGTGGCTGATCTCGCCGAAGCGGTCGTAGCGGGCGACCTCGAAGTAGACCGCGCCGCCGGACTGGTAGGCGTAGCCCCGGTCGAGGACCATGCCGATGAAGCCCCGGATGTCGGGGATGGCGGACGTGGCGCGGGGCTCCGACCACGGCGGCAGCAGGCCGAGCAGCTCCATGTCGGCGTCGAACCTCGCCAGCTCCGCGGCGGCGAGGTCGAGGTAGTGCACCCCGAGCTCCGCCGCCTTCGGCAGGATGCTGTCGTCGACGTCGGTGATGTTGCGCACGCAGCGCGTCTCGTAGCCGAGGTCGCGCAGGCGGCGCTGCAGCACGTCGTAGGTCAGGTACGTGGCCGCGTGGCCGAGGTGCGTCGAGTCGTACGGCGTGATGCCGCACGTGTACATGGACACGACGCGGTCGGCCGGCTCGAACGGCACGATCTCACGGCGAGCGGTGTCGTACAGGCGCACGGGTGCGGAGGCTACAAGCGCCCGACCCCGAGGTCGGACAGGGACCTCAGGGCAGCCCGGTGAACCGGATGGCGACGCGGGTCTTGTACTTCACGTTGACCTGCAGCAGCACCGCCGCGAACGCCTCGATCGGGGCGGCGTTCGACAGCTCACCGGCGTCGACGGCCCGCAGGTCCGGGATCTTCGAGACGATGTCGATGGTCGTCGCCGTCGCCGAGGGGTGGTCCGAGCAGACCAGCACGTCGGACTCCACCGGGTTGGCGATGTCGCCGAGCTCCTTGGCCGGCACGTGGTGCATCGTCGCCGCCACCAGCGAACGCGGGACCGCCGCCTGCACCGACGCGGCCACCGAGCCACGCGGCGGGACCAGCGGCTGGAACTCGTGGCCCACCTTGGCGAGCGCGTTCGCCATCGAGATGACGACCTTGCCCTTCAGCTCGCGCTCGCAGTCCTTCGCCGTGGCCGCCGCCGCGTCCCACGGGGTCGCGATGAACACGACGTCGGCCTTGGCCGCCTCGTGGTTGTCGCCCGCCTCGAGGTTCAGCTCCCGGTCGGGCCAGCGCTCGACCAGCTTGTCCCTGACCTCGAGGGCCCGGTACTTCGACCGGGAGCCCACGATGACGTCGAACCCTGCCGATGCCAGACGGACCGCGAGGCCGCTCCCGGCCGGGCCCGTCGCTCCAAGTACGCCGATCTGCATCGGGACACTCTGGTCTCCCCCCGCCGAGCGAGGCAAAGGCGACGCGCCGGGACCACCCACCGGCGGCCCTACCCGGCGGCCGCGAGCCAGTCGGGGCGGGCCCCTGCGGGGAACCAGATCCGCTCGGCGCTGCCCGTCGCGCGGTCCAGGTCCATCGCCTCCCGGAAGAACCCGTCGATCTGGCTCGGGTAGCACCGCCGCACCCACCGCTGGGTCGCGGCGGTGACGGGACCGGACACGTCGACCGACTCGGCGCACGGCCCGAGGAAGGCCAGCTGCGCGGCCCGAGCCGCCTCGTCCAGGTAGGCAGCGTACGGGCGGTCCTCGTAGTAGCCCACGGGCACCGCGAGCCGGGGCGCCACCTTCGCCACCGCGGCGGCGAGGAGGCGGTGGTCGACGTGCCCGCCGAGCCCGGCGCACGACAGCAGCAGGTCCGGTGTCCGGCGCGACCCCTCGACCTGTGCCACCACCCACCGCCCCAGCTCCTCGACCAGCGGGTCGTCATCCAGGTCCCGCTCCGCGTCCAGCAGCAGGTCGGGGTCGAGCTGACCGGTGCGCAGCACCGACTCCTCCCAGCTCCCGGCCCGCCAGCGGTACCCGAAGCGCAGGGCGGCCGCGGTCTCCTCCATTCGACGCCACAGCGACACCGGCACGGCACGCCGGCGGTTCGGGTGCACCCAGACGGTCCAGTTCGTCCGCCCGAACGCGACCCTCACGCGCACGCGGCACCGCGAGAGGTGCCCGTCGAGGAGGCTCTGGCCGAGGGAGAGGGCCACGTCGTCGAAGTGCGGTGAGAGCACCAGGACGTGGCGCTGCGGGGTCACTCCCCGCCCCCGTCGTGCGGCTCGAGGTCGGCGTCGTCCACGTCGACGTCGCTCTCGTCGCGGATGTCGCCGACGATCGCCTCCAGCACGTCCTCCAGCGTCACCAGGCCGAGCACCTCTCCCTCCGACTCCACCACCGCGACGTGCCGCCGTGCGCGTCGCATGCGGGGCAGGACGTCCTGCAGGCGGTCCCGCGGCCCGACGCGCAGCGCCACCCGCACCAGCCCGGCGGGGAGGAACCCGTGCCGCTTCTCCGGCGGGAGCGCGATGAGGTCCTTGGCGTGCAGGAAGCCGGTCACCTCGCCGTCCCCGCCGACGACCAGCACCCGCGAGTGCCCGGAGCGGTGCACCAGCTCCTCCGCCTCGGCGACGGTCGAGGTGCGGGGCACCGTGACGATCCGGTCCCTGTGCGCCATCACGTCCTCGACCCGCACGTCGAGGAAGCCGAGCGCCCCGGAGAGCAACCGGCGGCCCACCACGTCGAAGGGGCCGCCCTCGTCGAGGACCGCGACCAGCTCCGCGAGCTCGTCGGTGCTGTGCGCGCGCCGGCGCCCCCCGTCGAGCCACATGCCCACCGGCAGCAGCATCGCCGCCGCGACCCAACCCGACAGGGTCACGAGCGGACCGAGGATCCCGGCGACGATGCGGTAGGGCACCGCGAGCGTCAGCATCACCCGCTCGGGCGCGGCGAGCGCGGCGGCGCGGGGCACCAGCTCCGAGGCGAGCAGCATGACCACCGCCACCACGGCGAGTGCGACGACCGCGGTCCACACCCGCCCCGCGGTGGTGGACGCCGTGCGCGCCGCGACGACCGTCACCCAACCGCCGAGCACCGCGCCGGCACCGACGACCACCTGCACGAGCGCCGCGCTGCGGTCCGGCTCCTCGAGGGTGCGCAGCGCCGCCGCGGCGCGCAGCGAGCCCGCGCCGGCGAGGGCCTCGACCCGCTCGTGCGACACGAGCGGGCGGGCGGCGCGCACGGCGACCGCGACGACCATCGCCGCGGCCACCGCCGCGACGGCGACCACGGCCACGAGGGTCAGCACCTGCCCGCCCCGTCGCTCACCGCGCGTCGGGCTCCCCGTCGGAGGGATCGGCGGCCAGGTCGCCGACGGCGCCGGGGGACGGCGCGACGACCTTCACCGTGCGGATCCGGTTGCCGTCCATCTCGAGCACCTCGAGCTCCCAGCCGTCGTGGGTGAAGCCGTCACCGGGCTCCGGCACCCGGCCGAGCTCCGCCATCACGAAGCCGGCGAGCGTCTCGTAGTCGCCGGCGGGGACCTCGAACCCGCAGGCGTCCGCGACCTCGTCGGGGTGCAGCGAACCGGCCACCACGTGCGCGCCCGCCCAGCGGCGCACCGCGGGCTCCGACAGCGCCGGGTCGTGCTCGTCGGAGATGTCCCCGACGATCTCCTCGATGAGGTCCTCGAGGGTGACGATCCCCGCCGTCCCGCCGTACTCGTCCACGACCAGGGCGAACTGGCCGTCCGCGTCGCGCAGCTCCACCATCAGCGACTCGAGCAGCTTCGACTCCGGCACGGCGAGCACGGGCCGCATCAGCTCGACCAGCGGTGTGTCGCGGCGCCGCTCCGCTGGCAGGCCCAGGACGTCCTTCACGTGGACGATGCCGACGATGTCGTCCAGGTCCGTCCCGTACACGGGGAATCGTGAGATGCCCGTCTGCCCGGACAGGTCGATCAGGTCGCCGACGGTCCCGGTGGCCGGCAGGGCCTGCACCTCGACCCTCGGGGTGAGCACGTCCTCCGCGCGCTTCTCCCCGAAGCGGAGCGTGCGCTCGAGCAGGTCGGCGTCGGAGGGCCGGATCGTCCCGCTGCGCTCCGAGAGCTGCACCAGCCGGATCAGCTCCTTGCGCGACCGCATCCGCGACAGGACCGCCGAGCGGTCCGCCCCCAGCCGTCCCACGACGCGCTGGGCGAGCTGGTCGGCGGCGGACACCACCGGCGACAGGACCGCGGTCACCGCCGCGGCCGGCACCCCGACCGCCATCAGGGTCCCCATCGGGCGCTGCGAGCCGACCGACCGGCCCACCATCTCACCGACCACGACCTGCGCACCCGCCCCGAGCAGGAACGACGCGGCGACGACCCAACCACGGGCCGGGTCGGTCATGGGCGCGCCGGGGGCGCCGGCGACCGCGTCGACGAACGGCTCCACGAGCGCACCGACGACGAGGGCGCACAGGACGGTGGCGAAGCGCACCTCCGAGAGCCGGGCCCCCGACTCCGCGAACGCCCTCGCGAGCGACCTGGCCCTGCGGCTCCCCCGCTCCGCCCGGAGCTGCAGTTCCTCGCGGTCGACCGAGATCGCCGCCGCCCCGAACGCCGAGAGCAGCGCGCCGGCGACGACGGCGGCCGCGGCGATCGACATCGGCAACATCATGCGGACGGATCAGCCTCCGTACCCCGACACCGCGAGCACCCTACCGGACCGCCCCGCCGGCCCGACCGACCCTCCCCGGCACGCCGGTACGATCGCCCGGATGTCCGCTGTGCCCGAACCCGCTGCCACCCCGGCGCTCGCCCTGCGCGGCGTGGGGCTGCGACGTGACGGACGGGACCTGCTCGACGGCATCGACTGGGTCGTGTGGCCGGGCCAGCACTGGGTCCTGCTCGGCGCGAACGGCAGCGGCAAGACGTCGCTGGTGCGCATCGCGGCGCTCTACGAGCATCCCAGCCGCGGGTCGGTCGAGGTGCTCGGCGAGCGCCTGGGCTCCACCGACGTGCGCCGGCTGCGCACGCGCATCGCGCTGGTCAGCCCCGCGATGGCCGACATGGTGCGGCCCGGGCTCGTCGGCACCGAGGTCGTGATGACCGCGAAGCACGCCGCCCTCGAGCCGTGGTGGCACGAGTACACCGCCGAGGACCGCGCCCGGGCGGCGGAGCTGCTCGACGCCCAGGGGGTCGGCTTCGCCGCGAACCAGCCGTTCGGCACGCTGTCCTCCGGCGAGCGGCAGCGGGTGCTGCTCGCCCGCGCGCTCATGGGCGACCCGGGCCTGGTGCTCCTCGACGAGCCGACCGCGGGGTTGGACCTCGGCGCGCGCGAGGCGCTCGTGGAGCGGCTCGACGCGCTCGCGCAGGACCCGGCGTCGCCGCCGACGGTGCTGGTGACCCACCACGTGGAGGAGATCCCCCCGTCGTTCACGCACCTGATGGCGCTGCGCCGCGGGCGGGTCGTCGACACCGGCGAGCTCCCGGGCGTGCTCGACGCGGAGCTGCTGTCGCTCTGCTTCGGCCTGCCGTTGCACGTCGAGCGCCACGGCGACGGCCGCTTCAGCGCACGCCGCGCCACCGCGCGCTAGGTGGTGCCGACGGCCTCGAGCACGACGACGCTGCGCCCCTCGAGCGGCACCACGTCGTCGTGGCCGTGCACCACCTCGCCCTCGAACGGGAGGGGCACGCTGGTGTCGACGCGGCGCCGCCAGGCAGCGCCGTAGCGCTCGCCGGGGAGCCGCCACTGCACCGGGTGCTCCCCGAAGTTGAACCCGAGCAGCAGGGTCGTGCCCACCACGGGCTCGCCGCGCTCGTCGGTCTCGTCGAGCGCGCCGTTGAGCCACACGGCGAGCCCACGGTCGCCGCGGTGCCAGTCCTCGGAGGTCATCACCCGACCCTCGTGGTCGAGCCAGGCGACGTCCGGCAGGTCCGAGCCGTCGACGATCGCGCCGGTGAGGAACTTGCGTCGCTGCAGCACCGGGTTGTCGCGACGCAGCTGGACGAGGCGGCGGCAGAACTCGAGCAGCATCCGGTCGCCGTGCTCCCAGTCGATCCAGGACACCTCGTTGTCCTGCGCGTAGGCGTTGTTGTTGCCGTGCTGGGTGCGGCCGAGCTCGTCGCCGGCGAGCAGCATCGGGACCCCCTGCGACACCAGGAGGGTGGTGAGCAGGTTGCGCTGCTGGCGGGCCCGGAGCGCGAGGACCGCCGGGTCGTCGGTCGGACCCTCGACGCCGCAGTTCCACGAGCGGTTGTCGTCGGTGCCGTCGCGGTTTCCCTCGCCGTTGGCCTCGTTGCGCTTGTGCTCGTAGCTGACCAGGTCGGCGAGCGTGAACCCGTCGTGCGCGGTCACGAAGTTGATGCTGGCGTGGGGTCGGCGACCGTCGTCCTCGTAGAGGTCCGAGGAGCCGGTGAGGCGCGCCGCGAACTCGCCGAGGTGGCCGGCCGCGCCCCTCCACACGTCGCGGACGCAGTCGCGGTAGCGGCCGTTCCACTCCGACCACAGCGGCGGGAAGTTGCCCACCTGGTAGCCGCCCTCCCCCACGTCCCACGGCTCCGCGATCAGCTTGACCTGGCTGACGACGGGGTCCTGCTGGATCAGGTCGAAGAAGGCGCTGAGGCGGTCGACGTCGTGCAGCTCCCTGGCGAGGGTGGCGGCGAGGTCGAAGCGGAACCCGTCGACGTGCATCTCCTCGATCCAGTACCGCAGGCTGTCCATGATCAGCTGCAGGACGTGCGGGTGACGCATGTTGAGGCTGTTGCCCGTCCCCGTGTAGTCGACGTACTCGGAGGGGTCGTCGGGATCCAGCCGGTAGTACGCCCGGTTGTCGAGCCCCTTGAACGCGAGCACCGGACCCCCGCGGCCGCCCTCGGCGGTGTGGTTGTAGACCACGTCGAGGATCACCTCGATGCCCGCCTCGTGCAGGGTCTTGACCATGACCTTGAACTCCTGCACCTGGGCGCCGTCCTGGCCGCGCACCGCGTACTCGTTGTGCGGGGCGAAGAACCCGATCGAGTTGTAGCCCCAGTAGTTGCGCAGCCCGGCCTCGACGAGCCGCCGGTCGTGCACGAACTGGTGGGTGGGCATCAGCTCGACCGCGGTCACCCCGAGGTCGAGGAGGTGGTCGATCACCGCCGGGGAGCACAGGCCCAGGTAGGTGCCGCGGTGCGCGTCGGGCACCCCCGGGTGCAGGCGGGTGAGCCCCTTCACGTGCGCCTCGTACAGCACCGTCTCGTGCCAGGGGGTGCCGGGTCGGCGGTCGTCGCCCCAGTCGAACCACTGGTTGATGACCACCGAGCGGGGCACGTACGGGGCGGAGTCCTCGGTCGAGTCCGCGTCGACCGCGTCGTGCCAGCGCACCGAGCCCGCGATCGCCTTGGCGTAGGGGTCGAGGAGCAGCTTGGAGTGGTGCTGGAGGTCGCCCGGAGCGCGGCGCTCGCCGCGCACCCGGAACCCGTAGCGGGTGCCGGGGCCGATGTCGGGGAGGTAGCCGTGCCACACCGAGCCGATGCACTCCGGCAGCGGCACCCGGATCTCCGTGCCGTCCTCGTCGAAGAGGCACAGGTCGACCCCCTCGGCGACGTCGGAGAACACCGAGAAGTTGGTGCCGGCGCCGTCCCAGGTCGCGCCCAGCGGGCTCGGGCGACCGGGCCACACCCGCACCGGCGCGCCGGCGCGGATCACCGCGACCGCCCGGTCACGAACGGGCCCCGAGACGCTCCAGCAGCCGGCCCCGCGAGCGCTCGATCTCCTCGGCGAGCAACCGGTCGAGCAGCGGCATCCACATGGCCCCGCCGTAGTGCAGCTCCATGGTGAGCTCGGTGCCGCCGTCGGCGTGCTCCTCGACCCGCGCCCGCAGGATCCAATCGCTGTGCGAGCGGCCGTCGAGCTCGCGGCGCTCGAACACCGCGAGGTGCGGCGCCTCGTGCACGGTGCGGACCATGCGGAGCCGCTTGGAGCGGCTGAGCGGGCCGATGCGGCCGCGGAGGTCGACGGTCCACGCGGGTCCCCCGTCGCCCGGGTCGGGCTCGGCGGGCACCGCACGCGGGACGATGTCGAGCCAGTTCGGGTAGCCGGCCAGGTCGGCGACCTCGGCGAAGAGCGCCGCCGGGCCGGCGTCGGTGCGCAGCGAGGCGGTCACGTCCACCACGCCATTCTGCCCCGCCCGGCGACCGGCCCCGACCGCAGGTCAACGCGGTGGGAGCGTGCGGACGGTCGGGCGGGCGCCGTAGGCCGCCTTGAGCAGCGGGTACGGGTTCACCGGGCCCTTGCCCTCGGGGTGGATCTCGAAGTGCAGGTGGGGTGGGGTGCCCTTCGCGTTGCCGGTGTCGCCGACGTAGCCGACGACGTCGCCGGCCTCGACCCGCAGGCCGTCGCGCACGCCGGGCGCGTAGGCCGAGAGGTGCGCGTAGTAGTAGTGGTGGCCGGAGTCGCCGATGATCCAGAGCTTCGTGCCGCCCAGCGACGCCGTCCCCACCCGTGCGAGCACGCCGTCCTCGGTGGCGAGCAGCGGCGTGCCGGCCGGGGCGAAGATGTCGGTCCCCTGGTGCCAGTGCGCGCTCGGCGTGCCGGTCATCCGCGGGTAGCCCCAGCTGTCGATGAAGTCGGCCTCGCCCGCGACGGGGAACACGAACCCGTCGATGTAGGCGTGGGCACCGGCCTCGTAGGCGGCCAGCTCGTCGGCCGCCTTGCCGACCGCGACGAACGCGTCGGTCAGGTCCTCGAGGTGCTCGGCCAGCTCGGACTCCGCTTCGCCGAGCCGGGCGGCGAGGCGCCCGTGGTCGGAGCGCAGCCCCTCGCGGGCCCGTTCGTAGTCGCGCACGAGCCGTTCACGCGTCTCGGCGACCGCCTCGAGGTAGCTCCTCGCGACGCCGAGGTCGACGGCGTCGGAGCTGTTGAGCAGCGCCAGCTGGTCCTCGACCGGCCCGACCATGTAGGCCCGCACGGCGTGGTCGCGCAGCGCGCGGCGCGCACGCGCCGCGGCCCGCACCGCGCGGCGCACCTCGCCGTCGAGGGCCTCGACCTGCGACGAGAGCCGCGCCACCTCGGCGCTGCTGCGCTCGATCCGGCGCTGCACCTCTGCCAGCGCCTCGGTCGCCGCCTCGAGCGCGGCCCGGGCCGCCTCGACCCGCTCGGGCAGCACCTTCACCGTGCCGGGGTCGAAGGGTGGCTGGTCCTCGGGCACGTCCAAGGCGTCGCCGGGGCCCGGATCCACGAGGTACGGCAGCCTCGGGTCGCCCTCGAGCCCGGGCGGGACCGGCGGCACGTACAGCGTCGTGGTCGTGGTGCTGGTGGTGCTGCTCGTCCCCGGTGCCGCGGTCGTCGGGGTGGTCGACGTGGTCGTCGGCTCCGGCGGGGTCGTCGAGGTGGTCGGCTCCTCCTCGACCTGCGCGCCGAGCGGCGGTGCGGCCGCCAGGAGCGCGGCAGCAACGACTGCGGCGACACGTGAACGGCTCGATCGCATCATCGTCCAACCGGAGTCGAGGATCCTGGACTGTGCGGTGGCGTCCCCCCTGCCCGGCTGGACGCACCGTGTCCGAGGATATCGGCATCGTGCGTCCCCACCACCCGGCGGGAGCGTCAGAAGGTCGGGCCCGTCTCCCCGCCGACCCACCGGTCGAGCGCCACGACGACCACCGCGCAGACCGCCGCGAGCACGCACGACAGGGCCATCGCCTGCCCGAACCCCGCCCCGCCCGGGCGGGACATGAGCCGCTCGATCGCGACCGGCACGGTGGGCCGGTCCTGGCGTGCGACGAAGACGGTCGCGCCGAACTCGCCGAGGCACGCGACGAGCGCCAGCCCCGCACCCGCGACGACGGGCCGCCGCAGCAGCGGCAGCTCCACCCTCCACCACCTCGCCCGGGGCGTCGCGCCGAGGGTCGCGGCCGCGTCGAGCATGGTGCCCGGCAGGGCGCGCAGCGACGGGAGCACCGTGCGGACGACGAGGGGGATCGCGACGAGGGCCTGCGCCACGGGCACGATCCAGACGGACCGGCGGAGGTCGATCGGCGGCCGGCCCACGGCGAGGAGCAGGCCGAGGCCGATGGTCGTCGCCGAGACGCCGAGCGGCAGCAGCAGCAGCCGGTCCCCGAGCCCGCCGGGACGTCGCGCCACCGCACGGGTCGCCGGCAGCGCGAGCAGCACCGAGGCGGCGGTGGCCACGAACGCGGCGCCGAGCGACGTGGCGACCGCCGTGAGCGGTGACACGGCGAGGCCCGTGCCGGCAGCGGCAGAGCCGAGCCCGGTCCAGTGGTCGAGGCCGAGGCGGTCGCCGACGCGCAGCGAGCGCTCGACGAGGGCGAGCAGCGGTGCGACCGACACCGCCGCCACGACCAGCACCGCGGCCGCCACCACCGCACGGTCGCGCCACGCCCGGGGCCGTTGGCGTCGCGTGCCGGGCGAGCCGGCCGTGGCACGCGCCGCGTGTCGGGAGATGCGGGCGTGCACGGTCAGCGTCGCGACCACCGCGGCGAGCTGGAGCATCGCGAGCACCCCTGCGCCGGGCAGGTCGAACTGTCGCGTCGCCCGGGTCCAGATCTCGACCTCGACGGTCGACACCCGCCCGCCGCCCAGGATCACGATCACCCCGAAGCTGGTCAGGCAGAACAGGAACGTGATCGTCGCGGCCGCGGCGATCGCGGGCGCCACCGCGGGCAGCAGCAGGCGGCGGGCGACGCCGACGGGCCCGGCGCCGAGGAGCCTGCCGGCCGCCTCCATGTCGGGCGGCAGGCCGTCGAGCGCGGCGCCGACGGTGCGCACGACGACCGCCAGGTTGAAGCAGGCGTGCGCCGCCAGGATCGGCCACCACGTGCCCCGCAGGTCGACCAGGCCGCGGGGGCCGAGCAGCGTCGCGAACGCGGACCCGACGACCACCGACGGGAGGACGAACGGCACGACCGCCGCCGACGCGAGCGCGTCGCGCCCGCGGAACCGGAACCGCGACAGCACCCAGGCGACGGGAACCCCCACGGCGACGGTGAGGACGCTCGAGCCCAGCGCCTGGCCGACGGTGACGGCGACGAGGCGCCACGTGCGGGCCGAGGACAGGACGCGACCGAACGCCTCCGGGTCCCACTCGCCGTGGGGCCGCACGGTGCGGAGCACCACCGCGGCGACCGGCACCGCGACCAGCAGGAGCACGACGGCGACGGCGACGCTGCCGATCCCGGCCCGCTGCCGGGCCCGCCTCCCGGCGCGTGCCGCTGCGGGCGGGTTCGGTCCGACCTCCGCCGCCGTCGCGGCGACGGTCACTCCATCAGCTCGCGCCACTGCTCGATCCAGGTGTCGCGGCGCTCCTCGACCAGCTCGGGCGGGAGGCCGGCGGGATCGTCGGCGCGCTCTGCCCAGCGCTCGAACTCCTCGGGGAGGCGGACGTCCTCGCGCACGGGGAACACGAAGTTCGCGAGCGGCAGCGCCTCCTGCCACGTCTCGGACACCATGAACTCGACCAGCTCGCGCGCCAGCTCGGGCTCCTCGGCGCCGCGCAGCACGCCGGCGTACTCGACCTGGGCGCCGCAGGAGTCGGTCATCACCGACGAGCGGGGCTCGTCGAGGTCACCGAACACGACCTCCGCCGGCGGGGACGACGCGTAGGAGAGCACGAGAGGGCGGTCGCCGCCCGAGACCGTGTAGTCGTTGTAGTAGGCGTCGTCCCAGCTCGGCCGGACCCGCACCCCGTTGTCGGCCAGGCGCTTCCAGTAGTCCTGCCAGCCGTCCTCGCCGTAGCGGTCGATGGTCGTGAGGAGGAACGCCAGCCCGGGCGAGGACGTCACCGGGCTCTCGACCACGAGCAGGTCGCGGTACGGCTCCGATGCGAGGTCCTCCATCGTGGACGGCGGCTCGATGCCCTCGTCCTCGAACCACGCCTCGTCGACGTTCACGCACACGTCGCCCGCGTCCACGGGGGTCAGCAGGCGGCCCAGCTCGCCCTCGAGGAGGTACCGCTGCGGGATCGCGTCGATCCCGTCGGGGGTGAACGGCTCGAGCAGGTCCTCCTGCAGCACCCGGGTCGCGAGCGTGTTGTCGATCCCGAAGATCACGTCACCCTCGGGTGCTCCTGCGGCGAGCAGCGCCCCGGTCAGCATCGAGCCGGCGTCGCCGGTCGCGCGGACCTCGATGCGGGCGCCGGTGAGCTCCTCGAACCGTTCCGCCGCCTCCTCCGGCAGCGCGAACGAGTCGTAGGTCAGCAGCACGACGGTGCGCTGGTCGTCGGCGCCCTCCGCGCCACCACCGGACGCATCCCCGCCGTCGTCGCCACAGGCGACCGCGAGGAGCAGGGACGCGACCGCGAGCGCGGCCAGCAGCCACGATCGGCGGATGCTCATGCCACACCCCCTGCGAGCGCGCGCGGGGCGGACAGGACCGCCGCCGCGTCGGGCAGCACGGCGAGGAGGGCGCCGTCGCGCACCTCCACCTCGGCCGCGGCCGTGACGAACTCGTTGGAGACGCCGCGGCTCGACCCGGCCTCGAGCGTCTCGTCCCGCAGCGGGAAGCGGAGGCCGTCGGTCCGCACGCCGTGCGCGGCGCCGTTGACCGGCAGCAGGGAGACCAGCGCACCGGGCGCGCCCTGCAGGGTGCGCCGGCGGCGCACGACGTGCAGCGCGGTCGCCCCGAACCAGGCGTCGACCGCGAGGGCGTCCCACCGGGGCGACGCGAGGGTGGCGGCCGCGCCGAGCAGGTGGTCCATGCGCCCGGCCGGGCTGCCGACCACGACCACTCGCCCGGCACCCGCGGCGGCGGCCTCCTCGAGCGCGAGCTCGAGGTCGGTCGCGTCCTTGGCGACGGGGTGCCGGCGCACCGTGGCGCCGTCGGACTCGGCGCGATCGAGGGCGCCCGGGGCGACCGAGTCCATGTCGCCCACGACCAGGTCGACGTGCCACCCGAGGTGCTGGGCCAGCTCGAGGCCCGAGTCGACCGCCACGGCGAGCTCCGCGTCCAACGTCGACAGGACGTCCTCCGCCGGGTGGCGGCCCTCGACCGGGCCGCCCGAGAACACGACTGCTGTCACCATGAGCTCCCTCCGCTGGAATTACCCAGATCAGGTTCACGGGTCGGCGGCCCCAAGCCGCCCTCTCAGCCCGCTGGTGCGAGCTCCCCGGATCGGATGTGCGGGCCCACCATACCGCGGGCCCGAGGTCAGGTCAGTCGGCGGTGATGCCGTTCATCCGGGCGAGGGTGCGGAGCATCACCTCGTCGGCCCCTCCCCCGATCGACCACAGCCGCGTGTCGCGGTAGAAGCGAGCGGTCCAGTTCTCCTCCACGTAGCCCATCCCGCCGTGGTACTGGACCGCGGTGTCGGCCATGCGGCGGGCCAGGCGCGCGGAGCGGAGCTTGGCGACGGTCGCGTGGCGGGTGATGTCCTCGCCGTTGCGGTAGGCCTCGACGGCCGCCCAGTTGTGGTGGCGCATCACGTCGAGCTCCGAGGCGATGTCGGCCAGCTCGTACTGCAGCGACTGGTTGGCGAGCAGCGGCGCTCCGAACGCGTACCGCTCCCGGAGGTAGGCGACCGTGCGCTCGAGGGCCTGCTCGACCGCGCCGATCATCTGGTACGCGGCGATCATCCGCTCGTTCTGGAACTGCGCCATCTGCTGCTGGAAGCCGCGCCCGATCTCACCGATCGTGTTCTCGACCGGCACCCGCACCTCGTCGAGGACGAGCTCCGCGGTGTCCGAGGCACGCATCCCGAGCTTGTCGAGCTTGCGGCTGACGCTGAACCCCTCGGAGTCGGTCGGCACGATGATCTGGGACATGCCGCGGTAGCCGCCCTCGTCGGAGGTCCGGCACAGCAGGCAGATCCAGTCGGCCTGGGTGCCGCTCGTGATCCACGTCTTCGACCCGGAGATGACCCACTCGTCGCCGTCGCGCACGGCCCGGGTGCGGATGCCGGCGACGTCGGAGCCGGCGTCGGGCTCGCTCACGCCGATCGCGGCGACCATCTCACCGGCGATCGCCGGACGGAGGTACCGCTCCTTCAGCTCGTGGCTGCCGAACTGGTGCAGCGCGGGGGTGGCCATGTCGGTCTGGACCGCGATGGCCATCGACACGCCCAGCGAGGCCGACCGGCCGAGCTCCTCGCCGAGGATCATCGTGTACACGTGGTCGGCGCCGCCGCCGCCGTAGGCGGGGTCGTACTCCACTCCGAGCAGGCCGAGCTCACCGAGCTTGGGGAACAGCTCGTGCGCCGGGAACGTCCCGGCGGCCTCCCAGGCATCCGCGTGCGGGTCGATCTCCTTCTGCACCACCTCGCGGACGGTGGCGCGGAACATCTCGTGCTCGTCGGTGAACCTCACCCGGCCGACGCTACCGGAGCGACGCGGACGAGGGCGTCCGAGGGGCTCCCACCTGCCCCCGGACGCCCTCAGGCCTCCCTCACCTCGAAGTCGTGCGCTCAGGCGGACTCACGGCGACGCCGCGCACCTCCCGACACGAGCGCCAGGCCGAGCAGCAGGAGCCCCGCACCACCGGCGGCGATGCTGCCGTTGGAGACACCGGTGAAGGCGAGCTCCGAGGGGAGCGCCTCCGGCTGCGGCTGCTGCGTGATGCCGAGCACCTCGGGCTGCACCTCGGGCAGCTCCTCCTGCTGTGGCTGGACGTCCGGGCGGATCGTCGTGATGCCGCCGACCTCGGCCGTCGTCGTGGTCTCCTCCGGGAGGGTCGACGTGGTCTCCTCCGGGAGGGTGGAGGTCGTCTCCTCCGGCACCGTCGAGGTGGTCGTCGTGGTCGTCGTCGACGTGGTGGTCGTCGTCGTGGGCTTCGGCTTGGGCTTGCACTTGCCCTTGTTGCCGTGCTGCCCCTTGCCGCCGTGGCCCTTCTTGCACTTGTCGTGCTTGCCACGGTCGTCGTGCTTGCCCTTGCCACCGTGCTTGCCACGGTCGTCGTGCTTGCCCTTGCGGCCGTCCTGGTGGCGCCCACGGTCGTGGTCGCCGTGGCGGCCACCCTGCCGGGACTCCGCGACGGCGATGCCCTCCCCGGTCGTGGCGCCGCTCACACCGGCGGTGCTCATGACGATCGAACCCGCGAGGAGGAAGATCCCCAACGTTCCGACCACGAGTTGATGTCGCTTCCACATGCTGTCGATGGTCGGGCCGTGGCCCGCCCCCATCAATGGGCAGAATCCCACCCGGTTGGGTCGATGGGCTCAGGGGTACGATCGAGGGCGTGAACGACTCCTCCATGCCCGACACGAGCCCGGAGGCGCTTCGCGAGCGGCTGACCCCCCAGCAGTACGAGGTCACCCAGCACGCCGGCACCGAGCCGCCCTTCACCGGCGCGTACCTGGACAACAAGGAGCCGGGCCTCTACCGCTGCGTCGTCTGTCACCTGCCGCTGTTCTCCTCCGACACGAAGTACGAGTCGGGGTCGGGCTGGCCGTCCTTCTGGCAGGCGCTGGACCCCGACCACGTGCGGCTCCTCGAGGACCGCAGCCACGGCATGGTGCGCATCGAGGTGCGGTGCGCCCGCTGCGACGCCCACCTGGGCCACGTGTTCCCCGACGGCCCGCAGCCCACCGGCGAGCGCTACTGCATGAACTCGGCCGCGCTCGACTTCGTGCCCGAGGATCGGTGAGGTCGGGCCGCACCACCAGGGCGCTCGGTGCCGTGGTGGTGCTGTGCGCCTCGGCGCTGCTCGCCGGGTGCACGCCCGCCCAGTTCCAGGCGTGGTGGACGGCGAGGGGCAACCCGCCGCTGCAGGAGCCGGAGCTGTCCCGCTACGCCGAGGCGGCGACCCGCTACTGGGCGGAGGTCGCCCGCAAGCGCCGCTTCTCGTACTCGGTGCGGACCATCGACGCCGCGCTGGCCGCCCGCATGACCCCCTCCACGTGGCGCGCCGGCTGTCCGGTACCGCTGTCGGCGCTGCGCTACCTGCGCCTGTCCTACATGGACCCCGCCGGCGCGGAGCGGTCGGGCGAGATGGTCGTGCACGCCGACGCGGTCAGCCACACGGTGTTCGCGTTCAAGGTCATGTGGGACCACCGGTTCCCGATCACGCGCATGCGACTGGTGGACGACTACGGCGGCGATGACGACGCGTCGATGGCGGCGAACAACACCTCGGCGTTCAACTGCCGCCGGGTGGCGGGCTCCTCGACGTGGTCGCAGCACTCCTACGGCCGCGCGATCGACATCAACCCGGTGCAGAACCCCTATGTGGCCGGCAGCACCGTGTCGCCGCCGGCCGGACGCTCCTACCTCGACCGGGGCGACGTCCGACCCGGCATGATCCGGCGCGGGGACCCGGTGCACCGGGTGTTCACGCAGATGGGCTGGGGCTGGGGCGGCGACTGGAGCTCCTCGAAGGACTACCAGCACTTCTCGGCCAACGGCCGCTGAAGCCCTCGGGAGCCCCGCACCGCGTCGCTCAGGCGATCCAGCGGACCAGCGCGGTGACCACCGCGGCGCCGACGACCACGACGGCGAACGGGAGGCGGCGCCACACCGCCAGGCCGGCGAAGGCCAGTCCGGCGGCGCGGGCGTCGAGCACGACGCGCTGCGCGTCGCTGAAGGTCTGCACCGCGACGAGCGCGGCGAGCAGCGCGGGCGGGAGGAGACCGACGACGTCGACGGCACGGCCGCGCAGCCGGGCGGAGCCCAGCAGCACGACGCCCACCGCCTTCAGCGCGTAGGACACCGCCGCGAGGGTCAGGATCACCACCCAGCTCACGACCCGTCCTCCCCTTCGGGGGCCTCGCCCATCGCCGTCGTGCGGCGGTGGCTCCGCAGGGCCCCGGCGGGCACGATCGCGAGCGCACCCAGGAGGATCGGCACGCCGACCGGCACGAAGGGGATCGCGAGGACCGCGATCGCACCGGCGAGCAGCGCGGCGACCCGCCCGGGCAGGGTCCGCAGGTGGGGCGCCAACAGCGCGAGGAAGCAGGCCGGGAACGCGGCGTCGAGGCCGAACCGGTCGGTGTCGCCCAGCACGTCCCCACCCAGCGCGCCCAGCAGCGTGCCGAGGTTCCAGAACGCGAACACGCCCAGCCCGGCGGCGAGGAACCCGCGCCGCGCGCTGCGGGCGTCGGGTTGGGCGGCCGCGAGGCCGGCGGACTCGTCGATGACGAGCTGCGACTGCACCAGGCGCGACCACAGGGGGCCGCGCACCGCACGACCCACGACCGGGCCGTAGAGGGTGTTGCGGGCAGCGAGGAGCACCGCGGCGCCGAGCGCGGCGAGCGCGCTGCCCCCGCTGCCCACGACGCCGACGGCGGCGAACTGCGACGCGCCGGTGAAGACCAGCAGCGACATCGTGCAGGCCTTCGCCACGGAGAGGCCCGCCGAGCGCGCGAGCACGCCGAAGGTGATCCCGACGAGCCCGACGGTCACCCCGATGAGGATGCCGGCGCGGAGGGGGTCGGTGCGCGACTCCATCAGTCGAGCCGCACCCGCTCTCCGAGCCGCGGCACGGCCGCGTCCCACCCGAGCCGCGACGCGACCGCGGCGGCGAGGGCCTCGCTGGGCGCCGCTTCGCCGTGCACCAGGTACACGACGTCGGGGCGGCGATCGGCGCTGGCGAGCCACTCGCACAGCTCGTCCCGGTCCGCGTGGATCGACATCGACACCTCGGCCACCTCGGCGCGCACGGGCACGTCCCGGCCGAACATCCTGACGTGGGCGGCGCCGTCCACCAGGAGGCGTCCCCGGGTGCCGGCGGCCTGGAAGCCGACGAGCAGCACCGTGTTGCGCTCGTCGGGGAGGAGTCGTGCGAGGTGGTGCAGCACGCGGCCCCCGGTCGCCATGCCCGACGCGGACACGATGATCGCCGGCATCCCGAGGCGGGCCAGCGCGCGGGACTCGTCGACGTCGTGCACCTCGACGACCTGCCCGCTGTCGAAGGGGTCCGTGCGCGCGTCGAGCCGTGGGGAGATCTCGTGGTCGCCGCGTGCGATGGCGGCCCGGTAGACCGCGAGGGCGGCGAGCGCCATCGGCGAGTCGACGAACACGGGGACCTCGGGCAGCTCACCGGCCGCGGCGAGCTCGCGGAGGTGGTGGAGCACGACCTCGGTGCGGTCGACCGCGAACGCGGGGACGACGACGGTGCCGCCGCGGGCGATGGTGCGCCGGACCACGTCCGCGAGGCGGGAGAGGGAGTCCCCGTCGTCGTGGAGGCGGTCCCCGTAGGTGGACTCGACGACCACCACGTCGGCGTCACCGATCGGCGCGGGTGGGCGCAGGATCGGGTGGTTCGGCCGGCCGAGGTCGCCGCTGAAGCAGACGGTGCGGCCGCCGTGCGGGCCGCGCAGGCGGAGGGTCACCGTGGCGGAGCCGAGGATGTGCCCTGCCGGTCGCAGCTCGACCTCGACGTCGTCGCCGACGGCGACCGTCTCGCCGTAGGCGACCTCGCGGAACGCCTGCAGCGAGCGCCGCGCGTCGGCCTCGGTGTAGAGCGGCAGGGCGGGGTCGTGCTTCGAGTAGCCCTCGCGGTTGGCGTGGTCCGCTTCCTCCTCCTGGAGGCGGCCGCTGTCGGGCAGCACGATCCCGGCGAGCGAGGTGGTGCCCCGTGTGGCGAGCACCGGTCCGCGGAACCCGTCGCGCACCAGCGCGGGCAGGTAGCCCACGTGGTCGACGTGCGCGTGGGTGAGGACCACGGCGTCGATCGAGTCGGGCGGGACCGGGAAGGGCTCGCGGTTGCGGCGGCGCAGCGCCTTCTCGCCCTGGAACAGCCCGACGTCGACCAGCACGCGCGTCGTGGCGGTGTCGACGAGGAACCGGCTGCCCGTGACCGTCCGCGCCGCTCCGAGGAACGACAGGACCGGGATCGTGGGACGAGCCGGGACGGTGGTCAGGCCGGCCCCTCGGGCCGGGCGCGGTCGATGATCGACCGCAGGTCGAGGCCCGTGGGCAGCTCGCCGAAGGCCCTGCCCGAGCCCTCGAAGCGCGACGCGCAGAACGCGTCGGCGACCGCGCTGGGCGCGTGCTGCACGAGCAGCGACCCCTGGAACACGAGGGCGAGCTGCTCGACCAGCGACCTGGCCCGGTGCTCGAGGTGCTCGAGGTCGGCCAGCTCGCCGCGGAGCCGCTCCGCCGCGGCGTCCAGCCGCGCGTCGGTGCCGAGGCCCAGGCCGACCTCGTCCCAGTACGCGTCGAGCGCCTCGGGCGCGCGTGCGATGGCGCGGAGCACGTCGAGGCAGATGACGTTGCCCGACCCCTCCCACACGCCGTTCAGCGGGCTCTGGCGGAACAGGCGCGGCAGGTCGGTCTCCTCGACGTAGCCCACGCCGCCCAGGCACTCCAGCGCCTCCGCCGCGTGCTGGGGAGCGCGCTTGCAGGTCCAGTACTTGACCACGGGGGTGAGCAACCGCTTGAGCAGCTGCTCGCGCTCGTCCGCGGGCTCCGCGTCGTAGGCGCGGGCCAGGCGCATCGCGGCGGCGGTCGCCGCCTCGGACTCGACCGCGAGGTCCGCGAGCACGTTCGCCATCAGCGGCTGGGAGTCGAGGACCGCGCCGAAGGCGGTTCGGTGGTGGGTGTGCCAGGCCGCCTGCGCGACCCCCTGGCGCATGATCGCGGTCGAGCCGAGGATGCAGTCGAGGCGGGTGTGGCCGACCATCTCGATGATCGTGCGGACGCCCCGGCCCTCCTCCCCGACGAGGATCCCCCACGTGTCGAGCATCTCGATCTCGCTCGACGCGTTGGAGCGGTCGCCCAGCTTGTCCTTGAGCCGCTGGATCCGGATGGGGTTGCGGGTGCCGTCGGGGCGCCACCGGGGCACGAGGAAGCAGCTCAGCCCGCCGGGGGCGACGGCCAGCATGAGGAACGCGTCCGACATCGGCGCGGAGCAGAACCACTTGTGACCGGTGAGGAGGTGCTCGCCGTCGGGGCCGGCGGGCGTCGCGGTGGTCGTGTTGGCGCGCACGTCCGAGCCGCCCTGCTTCTCGGTCATGGCCATGCCGAAGGTGACGCCCTCCTTGTCGGCCACGGGCCGGTTGGAGGGGTCGTATGTGCGGGAGCAGATGCGGGGCTCCCACTCCGCGGCGAGGTCCGGTCGGTGCCGCAGCGCGGGGACGACCGAGTAGGTCATCGAGATCGGGCACATGTGGCCGCCGTCGACCTGGTACCAGGTGATGACCTTCGCGGCGCGCACGACGTGCGCTCCGGGCCGGCCGTCGGCCCACGGCGCGGCGTGGAGGCCGTTGGCGACCGAGACCCGCATCAGCTCGTGGTACGCGGGGTGGTAGTCGACGACGTCGAGGCGGTGCCCGTACCGGTCGTGGGTGCGCAGCTCGGGGACGTGGCGGTTCGCCTGGCGCCCCCAGTCCTGGGCCTCGGCGGTGCCGGCGAGCCGGCCCAGCCGGACCAGCTCGTCGAGGGCCCAGTCGCCGCCCTCGCGCTTGACCGCCTCGAGCAGCGCGAGGTCCGTGGAGAAGACGTCGTGCCCTTCGAGCGGCGGCGGCTGGTTGGTGACCTCGTGGGTCTCGAACGCGGTGGCCATGTCCCGACGCTACCGAAGCGGGGCCCACCCCATCCGGGCGCGACGAGGGCCCGGGCGCGACGAGGGCCCCGGTCAGCCGCCGGGGCCCTCGCCACTCGCCCTATCGGGGATCAGATGATGCCGAGCGCCTTGAGGATGCTCAGGATCGTGCTGATGTCGCCCAGGCTGCAGCCCGAGCTGAACACCGCGAGCCCACCGAACATCGCCACCAGCGGGGCCTGTCGCTTCAGCTTCTGCATTTCATCCCTCCAGCCAACCGTGTGTTGGTCGGCGAAAGATAACATGAACCCGGCTCAGTGCAGTGACCCACGACACGCCGCCGCGGGCAGCCTGCTGGCAGTTGTGCCACATGACCGGTTCTACCGGGCGGCGCGGTGGGGAGCGGCTCGCCACACTCGTCGGAACGCCCTGAACCCCCCGACCCGGGCGCCATCCGATCATGACCTCGACGACCCTCGTCGGGACCGGCGCGCGCGCCGCGGCGGTCCTGCCCCCGCGCGGCATGTTGCGCTCGCTGCGAGT
>CBFGTJ010000031.1:0-21815 GCA_965651815.1 uncultured Microthrixaceae bacterium
CGTAGTCGTCGCCGGAGAACTCCGAGAGCACCTCGTTGCGGTCGGCGTCGCCGACGAGCCGGTCCACCAGCTCGCTGGTCGCCTGGCGGAGCAGCACCGGGTCGGAGCCCTTGACCAGGTGCACCGGGGGCCCGCCGGCGCTCACGCCGCCGCTCCCGGGGCCTCGGCGACGTGCCGGAGCAGCTCGACGGTGAGGTCCGCGGCCCGGCGGGCGGTGCGCACGTCCCGGGTGCGCAGCAGCCGGCAGCCCTCCATCACCGCCAGCACGTGCACGCCGATGGCCTCGCCGCGCTGGGCGTCGTCGCTGCCGGGGGCGACCTGCCCGCCGACGGGCCCGGAGGCCATCGCGTGGCCGAGGGCGGCGAGCTGGCCGGTGGTGCGCAGCAGCTCGAGCCCGGCGTCGTGGTCGACCCGGTCGAGCGCGTCGTCGACGACGATCCGCTCGGGCGGCAGGCCCGCGGCCCGGGCCGCCTCGACGAGGCGGCGCAGCCGCTCGCGCCGCGCGCCGGGCTCGACCGGTGCGCCGCCGGGGTGGAGCACGACGCTCGCCCCGGAGCCGGCGACCTCGGACAGGTCCTCGGCCAGCGCCCCACCCGTCGGGTCGTGGACGAGCGCGGCGCCCGCGGCGAGCGCGGCCCGCAGGCCCGCCCGGTCGAGCGGCTCGACGGCGACCGGCAGCCCGCTGCGGGCACGCAGCGACTCGACCGTGGCGCCGATCGCCTCGGCGTCGACGCCTCGGAGGCCGAGCACGTCGGGACCCTCGGCGAGCACTTCGTCGACCGGCGAGGCGGGATCGACCACGCCGATCACCAGCGCCCGGTGCGCGACGTCGACACGATGGCCTGCGCCCAGCTGGAGGATCACGGCGCCAACGTACACCGGCGCTCCGACGGTCCGATCCGTGCCCCGGTGACCTCCAGGCCGCCGACGTGCACGCCGCGCGCACCGATCGGCTCGATGCCCGGCGGGGCACGCTCCGCGGTGGTGAGCACGCGCCCGACGGCCACCTGGCGGCGGACCACCCCGGCGGTCGTGGCGGACGTGCGTGCGCCGTCGACGAGGACCACGTCCAGTCGCCCCACCCCCTGCTGCCACAGCGCGCGCAGCAGCGCCCGGTGGTTGCCCGCGCCCTCGACGGCGAGGACGCGGCCGCCGCAGGCGCCCACGTGCAGCACGGCCCCGCCGCCCAGCTCGTGCGCCCCGACCGCGGGCGACACCGGCCACAGGGCGGCGACCGCGAGCACCGCTGCCGGGGCGGCGAGCCACCCCGGTGCCCGCAGGCCGCGCCCGGCGAGGGCCAGCAGCGCCGCCGCGGCGAGCAGCGCGAGGCGGGGTGGGCCGAGGGGCGGCAGCGGCACCATCGAACCGACGGTCGCCACCCCGTCGATCCAGCGCACGAGCAGCGACGCGGGCAGCTGCACCACCGACGCGCTCGTGTCGCCCAGCAGCCCGGCGACGGGTCCGGCGGTGATGCCCAGCACCATCACCGCGCCCGCGGCGGGCGCGGCGGCCAGGTTGGCGGCGGTCGCCACGGCGGGGAGGTCGCCGTTGACGGCGAGCAGCAACGGGGCGGTCGCGACCTGCGCGGCGAGCGTGACCGACGCGGGTGCGGTCAGCCACGCCGGCCCGGGGAGCACCCCGGCGATCGGGCGGGCGAGGACCAGCAGCCCCGCGGTGGCGGCCACCGACAGGCGGAACCCGAGCGAGTGCACGAGCATCGGGTCGACCACGAGCAGCACCGCGACGGCGCCCGCGAGGACCCGGTGGCCCGGCGCGACGCGCCCCTGGGTCACCGCGACCATCGCGATGCCGGCCATGACCGCGGCGCGCAGCACCGACGGCTCGGCGCGGGTGACCAGCACGAACAGCACGAGCAGCGCCACCCCCACCGCGAGCCGTGCCCGCCGGTCGAGCCGCGAGGTCAGCGGCGCGGCGACCGACAGCACGAACGCGACGTTCGAGCCGGAGACGGCGAGCAGGTGGGTGAGTCCGGTCGCCTCGAACCGGAAGCGGGTGAGGTCGGACTGGCCGCGGTCGTCGCCGACGACGAGCCCGAGGTAGAGGGGGCCGTGCTCGCGCATCGGCGCCGCACCGGCGGCGAGCAGCCGGTGCACCCCGTTCGCCACCCGGTACCACGGCGGACCGCGACCGGCGTCGTCGACCCGGGTGAGCTGCAGCCGGCCCGCGAGGTGCTGGGAGCGCACCCAGCCCTCGGGCGCGCCCCGCAGGGGTCGGGGGCGGCCCTCGACCCGCACCCGCTCCCCCGTCAGCTTCCGCCGCAGCACCGCGGAGGTCGCCGCCGGCGCTTCGGCGAGGTAGCGGCGACCCGCCACCCGCAGCACCGCTCGGGTCCCGAAGCGGGTGTCCTCCGGGTCGGACGCCAGCTCGGCGACCCCCTCGATCCGGGTCGGCAGGGGCGCGGCGAGCGCCTCGAGCGCGTCGTGGGCGCGGCCCCCCACGAGCAGCACCAGGGCGATGGCGAGGAGCGCGGCGCGGCGGGTGACGAGCCAGAGCGCGACGAACAGCAGCGACGCGGCGGGTGGGACCGGTGGCGCGGCGAGCGCTGCCGCGGCGGCCGCGATGACCACCGCGACCGCGCCACGGTCGCTCACCCCCCACCCACCGTGGCGCCGCCCACCGTGACCAGGTCCCGCAGGGCGTCGAGCTTCGCCTCGCCGATGCCGCGCACGTCGATCAGGTCGTCGACCGAGCGGAACGGCCCGTGACGCTCGCGGTGCGACAGGATCGCCGCGGCGGTCGCCGGTCCGATGCCGGGCAGGGACTCGAGCTGCTCCGCGTCCGCGGTGTTGACGTCCACCCGAGCGCCCGTGCCCTCTCCCCCGCCGGCCCCACCGTGCTCAGGGCTCGGTCCGCTCGGCAGCACCTCCTCGGGAGGCGGCTGACCCCTGACCGGGATGACCACCCGCTGGCCGTCGGCCAGCACCGCGGCGAGGTTCACCCGGTCGGCGTCCGCGTCGGCGCGCAGGCCACCGGCCGCCTCGACCGCGTCGACGATGCGGCTGCCGCCGGGGAGCTCCACCACGCCGGGACTGGCGACCGCGCCCGCCACGTGCACCACCACCGGCCCGCCGGGCGCCACCGGTGGCGTCTCCTGCTCGGCACGCGCCGCGTCGGCAAGCGCCGCGTCGGCAGGAGCCGCCTCGGCGGCAGCCTCCTGTTCCGGCGCGGGCAGGTCGGACGCGACGGGCATCCGCTCCTCCACCGGCGCGGGTCGCCGGTCGAGCACGAGCGCCGCGCCCACGGCGGCGACGCACGCCAGCGCCGCGACCACGGCGAGCGGCCGCAGCGACCGCCGCTCCCCCTGCTCGCGTGCGAGTCGCTCGAGCACCTCCGCGGCGCGTCCCGGCGACGACTCCACGCCACCTCCCCTCGCCCGCCGGGCGGGAACCCCGGCGGGGTCCTGTGGGCAGGGGGAAGTGGCCCGAAGCTAGCGACCCGGTGCGGTCAGGACCCGCGCGGTCGCGGGGCCGCGCGACCCGGCGCGCGGCCTGCCCGGAGCGGGTCGGGCAGCTAGAAGAGCTTCGAGGTGAGCTTGCGCCGCCAGTCCGCCTTCGACGGGTCGTCGTCGGGCAGCAGCTCGAGCAGGTCGACGAACTCCTGGCGTGCGTCGTCGTCGCCCTTCACCCGTTCGAGCAGCCCCGCCAGGCGGGCGTCCACGTCGTCGAGCCCGGCAGGTCCGGTCCTCGCCAGCGCGGCGACGCGCCGGGTCTCGGGCGTCTCGGGGATCTTCTCGAGCAGCTCGAGGGCCTCCTCGCCGCGGCCCTCGTTCGCGAGCAGCTCCGCGAGCGGCACCACCACGTCCGGCGAGCCGGGCTCGAGCTCCAGCGCGGCGCGCAGCGAGGCCTCGTCACCGGCCTTCACCAGGCGCTGCACCTCGGTCTCCTCCTCCGTGGGGAGCAGGCGCTGCACGAAGGCGCGCACCTCGGCCTCGGGCAGCGCGCCGAGGAAGTGGTCGACGGGGCGCCCGTCGACGATCGCGTAGACCGCGGGGATCGACTGCACGCGGAACGCCTGGGAGATCGCCGGGTTCGCGTCGACGTCGACCTTCGCGAGCTCGACTCGGCCGTCGGTCTCGGCGACCACCTTCTCGATGATCGGGCCCAGCGTGCGGCACGGTCCGCACCACTCCGCCCACAGGTCGACCACGACCGGCACGGTCTTCGAGCGCTCGATGACGGCGGTCTGGAAGGTGGCATCGGTGACGTCGACCATGCCGGCGATCGTAGCGGTGGGGCGGGTCGTCGCCGGCTCGGCAGGTAGGTTGGGGCGCTCGGAGCGCACCAGCACACCGATGGGGGCGAGCGTGGCAGCAGATGTGGAAGGGATCGACCGGGCCGGTGTCACCGGGTGGTTCGAGCAGCACGTCCCCGCCGCGTCCGCCCCGCTCGAGTTCGACCTCATCGCGGGCGGCCACTCGAACCTCACCTTCCGGGTCACCGACGCCAACGGTCGCCGCTGGGTGCTGCGCCGACCGCCGCTCGGCCAGGTGCTCGCCACCGCGCACGACATGGGCCGGGAGCACCGGATCATCAGCGCGCTGGGCCCGACGGACGTGCCGGTGCCCCCGGTGGTCGGGCTCTGCACCGACGACGCCGTGAACGGTGCGCCGTTCTACGTGATGGAGTACGTCGACGGGCTGGTCGTGCGCTCCCAGCAGGAGGCGGAGGCGCTGACGCCCGAGCAGCGCCGCCGGGCCAGCGAGTCGATCGTGGACGTGCTCGCCGCGATCCACGCCGTCGACGTCGACGCGGTGGGCCTCGGCGACCTGGGCCGCAAGGAGGACTACATCGCCCGCCAGCTGCGCCGCTGGTACGGGCAGTTCCAGTCCTCCGAGGAGCAGGTCGAGGGCGGCCTGGACCTGCCCGCGGTGCACCGGGTGCACGACCGCCTCGCCGCGGCGATCCCCCCGCAGGTGGGGGCGTCGATCGTGCACGGCGACTACCGGCTCGACAACTGCATGCTGGGCGAGGACGGCTCCATCGCCGCGGTGCTCGACTGGGAGATCTGCACGCTCGGCGACCCGCTCGCCGACCTCGGGCTGCTCTGCGTGTACTGGGCGGACCCCGACGAGCACGCGGTGCTGCCCCAGGCGTCCCCCACGGCGCTCGACGGCTTCATGCGCCGCAAGGAGCTGGTGGAGCGCTACGCGGCGGTGTCGGGTCGGGACCTGTCGGACCTCGACTACTACGTCGCGTTCGGCTACTGGAAGCTGACCTGCATCATCGCCGGGGTGTACGCCCGCTACGCGGGCGGCGCGATGGGCGAGGTCGGCGAGGAGACCGTGGCGGGGTTCCGCACGATGGTCGAGCGGCTCGCAGAGATGGCCGAGGAGGCCGTCGGAGGCGCCGCGTGAGCATGGGAGCGGAGGG
This sequence comes from uncultured Microthrixaceae bacterium, assembly GCA_965651815.1. Classification (GTDB taxonomy): domain Bacteria; phylum Actinomycetota; class Acidimicrobiia; order Acidimicrobiales; family Microtrichaceae; genus CBFGTJ01. The sequence goes on from CBFGTJ010000031.1 coordinate 5,391, forward strand.
CCGCCCACTGGTCGAGATCCTGCACGACCCGGAGCTCCACGAGCCGGTCATGGTGGTGGCGCTCGACGGGTGGATCGACTCGGGCCTCGGCGCGTCGACCGCGATGACCACGTTGGCGTCCGCGAGCGACGCGGAGACGGTCGCGGAGTTCGACACCGACCGGCTGGTCGACCACCGGTCCCGGCGCCCGGTGGTCCACCTGGTCAACGGCCTCATCACCGGGCTGACCTGGCCGTCGATCGAGCTGCGGGCCGGCACCGACGCGGACGGTCGCGACGTGCTGCTGCTCGTCGGCGCCGAGCCGGACTTCGAGTGGCAGGCGTTCGCCGACGCGGTCGTGGACCTCGCCCACGGGTTCGACTGCCGGATGATCGTGGAGCTGGGCGCCTACCCCGCACCGGTGGCGCACACCCGGCCCACGGCGCTGTCGGTGACCACCTCGTCGACGGAGCTGTCCGACCGGCTGCACGGGTTCGTGCGCGGCACCCTGGACGTGCCCGGGGGCATCCACTCGGTCATCGACGTCGAGGCCAACGACGCCGGCATCCCCGCGGTCGGGTTGTGGGCCCAGGTCCCGCACTACGTGGCGTCGATGCCCTACCCGGCGGCGAGCATCGCGCTGATCGAGGGGTTGCACGAGGTGGCGGGCATCCGCTTCGAGCCGGGCGAGCTGGAGACCGACGCCCGGGCGACCCGGGCCCGCGTCGACGAGCTCGTCGCCGAGAACCCCCAGCACCGCAACATGGTCGCCCAGCTCGAGCAGATGATGGACGAGGGGCTCGGCGGCCCGGACGACGCGCCGACCTTCGGCTTCGACCGCATCCCCTCCGGCGACGAGCTCGCCGAGGAGCTGCAGCGGTTCCTGCGCGACCGCCCCGACGACCAGGGCTGATCCGGCCGACGGGACCGGTCAGGGCGGGTCAGCGGTCGCCCCGGGGCCGGATGGGCTCGTAGTCGGGCCGCTCGATCCCCGGGGGCAGCTCCTCGTAGATCGCGACCGCGCCGTCGGGGTCGAACACCTTCGGGCTGGTGGTCGGCCACTCCCCCGGCAGGTACCGCTTGCCGCCGTCGACGTAGGTCCACATGCCCTTGTCGACGGTGCCGGTCTCGTCGGGCCCGACGGCCTCGGCGTCCCACCAGATCTCGGTGCCGTCGTCGACGCCCGCGTAGTCGACCCCCGGCCAGATGCCGCGCTCGCCCCACGAGATCTGCGGGCTGATCACGTCGCCCTCGATGATCGGCGCGTGGAAGAGGACGTCCCGGAAGGTCTCGTGCGTCAGCTCGGGGCCGACCGCCTGGATCACCGAGTAGAAGAACTGGAGGTTCGGCAGGATCAGCGGCGCGCCGGTGCGGGCGGGGGGCGGTTCGCCGTGGAACCACTCGTACAGGTAGTGGGCGCCCGCCACGTCCGGCGCCACCCTCGCGAACAGGTTCGACGGGCCGAACGCGTGGCGCCACTGGGCCTGGTCGTAGGTGCGGCCGAAGATCGTGGTGTCGACCAGTGCGGACCCGCTGATCACCCACTCCGGGTAGTAGTCCTGCTCGGTCGCCGCCCGGGTCAGCGCCTGCGGTGCCAGCGGGTCGCCGGTGTAGATGATCGTGGTGACCCCCCGTGACTTCATGCGGGCGAGGATCTCGCGCGCCTCGCCGGAGAGGGCCACCGGGTTCGAGAACGACGCGACGTCGGTCAGCTCGACGCCGTACTCCTCCGCCAGCGACGTCTCGAAGCGCTCCCGGAGGGTCTCGGCGTTGGCGGAGAGCGACAGGTACACGAGGCCGAAGCGGCGCTCCTGGTCGCGCACCGCCTCGCCACCGAACTCGGCCTTGCGGCCCGCGAGGCGCTTGCCCACGTACTCCGCAGCCTGCCGGGTGTACTGGTCGACGTTCTTGAGCACGTCGTAGACGTAGGGGTCGCGCTCCTCGTACCACTCGTCGGTCTGCCCGGGCGCGCACGAGATGCACATGATCTCGTTCGCCGCGAGGGTCTCGGCGAACGCCTCGGTCATGAGCGGACCGCCGATCACCGCGAACGGCTGGAGGTCCCGGGCGATGGTCTCCGCGTCGGCGGCGGCCGCGACCGCGTCGGTGATGGGGCCCGTGCCGGTGTAGCGGATCAGCTCGACCTCGCGCCCGTAGGTCTCCATGTAGGTGCGGAGGATCTCGTCGTAGCCGAGGTACGTCTCCCACTGCTGGGTCGCGGTGTCGTTGTTGTTGATCTGGGCGTAGACGAAGTCGAGGACCGGGTCGTTCTCCATCGCGGTGTAGACGACGACCCGGATCTTGTCGTCGGTGACACCGGTGTCGGTCGCTCCCCCGGGGGGCCCGTCGTAGGGGGCCATGCACTCGCGGTTCGGGCTGATCGGCAGGGCGAGCATGCCGGTGTCCGTGTCGCAGCGGGGCCCCCAGTCGATCTCGTCGGCCCGGCCCTGCGCCTCGGCGAGGGAGTACGGCAGCACGCCGTCGGGGATCACGGCCTCGTCGTCGCCGACGACGGTCGTGGTGCCGTCCCGGTCGTCCCGCGAGCTGACGGCGGCGGGGTCGGTGCCGACCAGCAGGCCGACCACGACCGCGAGGACCGCGAGGATGCCGGCGAGCGGTCCCCACGTCGCGACGAGCCCCGGGCGTGCGCCGTGCCGGTCGCCCATCTCCCTCATGACATGCCTCCCATGGTGACGGCGTCCCCCGTGGGACCGGATCGCTCGACCGCCGTCGGGTCGTTGCCGAGGTACGACGCGACGACGAGCGGGTCGGCGAGCACCTCCGCGACGCCACCCTCGGCGATCACCTGGCCGGCCTCGAGCGCGACGAGCCGGTCCGCGATCGACGCGAGCAGCGGCACGTCGTGCTCGATGACGACGAGCGCGCACCCCAGCTCGTCGCGGATGCGCAGCAGCACCCGGGCGAGCTGCTCGACCTCGCGCTGGGCGATGCCCGCGGCGGGTTCGTCCAGCAGGAGCACCGACGGCTGGTGCCCGACGGCGCACGCGAGCTCCACGATGCGCCGCGTGCCGGTCGACAGCTCGGAGGTGAACAGGTCCCGGTACGGCGCGAGCCCGAACACCTCCAGGAGCTCCTCGACCCGCGCCCGCACCCGGGCCTCGCTGAGCTGGGACGCCGGCAGCCGGAGCGCCGCGTTCAGCGGGTCCCGCGTGGCGGCGGTCCGTTCGAGCGACACCGCGATCGCCTCGGTGACGGTGAGCCCGGGGAAGAGGCGCCCGCCCTGGAAGGTGCGGCCGAGCCCGGCGGCGGCACGCCGGTGCGGGGCCCAGCGGGTCACGTCGACCCCCTCGAAGAGCACCTTGCCGCCGTCGGGCGACTGGTAGCCGCTCACCAGGTCGAACAGCGTGGTCTTGCCGGCGCCGTTCTGGCCGAGGAGGCCCAGCACCTCACCCGCTGCGACGTCGAACGAGACGTGGCTGACGGCGTCGATGCCGCCGAATCGGCGGGTGACGTCCACGAGCTGGAGCACCGGCTCGCCCCGGGGCGGCAGTGCCTCCTCCGCTGCGGGCGCCGCATCGTGCCCGGCGGGTGCGGCGTCGGCCAGGAACACCGAGCGGAGCAGGTCCGGGCGCGACGCGAGCTCCCCGGCGGGCCCGGAGAACCGGACCTCGCCCCGCTCGATGAAGTAGGCGTGGGTCGCGAGCGACAGCGCCACGTTGACGGACTGCTCGACCAGCACGACCGCGGTGCCCTCGCGGGCGACCTCCTCGACGAGCGCCGCGAGGCGGCTCACGACGATCGGCGCCAACCCGAGGCTGAGCTCGTCGACGAGCAGCAGGCGGGGCCGGGACAGCAGGGCCATGCCGAGGGCGAGCATCTGCTGCTGGCCGCCGGAGAGGTCGGCGGCAGGCTCGTCCATCCGCTCCGCGAGGGTGGGGAACGTCTCGAGCACCGCGTCGATCCGGCGCTCCAGCTCGGCGCGGTCGCGCCGCACCATCCAGCCGGCGGCACGCAGGTTCTCGCGCACGGTGAGCGACCCGAACACGCCGGCGCCGCCGGGCACCGACGCCACGCCCAGCGCGGCGATCTCGTTGGGTGGCGCGTGGGTGATGTCGCGCCCGTCGAGGATCACCGCCCCGAAGTCCGCCTCGGTGGTCCCCGCGATCGCCCGGACCAGCGTCGACTTCCCCGCGCCGTTCGTGCCGAGCAGGGCCACGACCTGGCCCTCGTCGACCTCCAGGTCGATGCCGAACAACACCTGCAGCTTGCCGTAGGACACCTCCAGGTCCCGCACGACGAGGAGCTTGGAGCGCCCCTCGCGCCGGTCGACCAGCGCCCGGGCACGTGCGGCCGAGGCGTTCCACACGTCCGCGATGTCCCGCCGCACGACGTTGCCGCCGGTCGCGACGACCATGCCGCCGACGAGCAGGATCGGGACCATCACCAGCATCCCGGCGCGGATGCCGACGCCGTCGGCGACCCAGCCGACGAGGGGCAGCAGCGCCAGCCCGGGGATCGCCCACCACGCGGCGATCGCGAAGCCCACCGAGCGCGCCCGCCCCGGGATCGCCACGGACAGCGTCGCGAACAGGCCGGGGAGCAGCACCGCCAGCACGGAGGTGAGCAGCACGTGGGCGGCGACGGTCAGCGCCAGCGTCGGGGCGAGCGCGAAGCAGGCGACGAGCGCCGCGCAGGTCAGCGCGACGCCCCGGAGGAACCGGAACACCAGCGCCGGGTCGCGTGCGAACAGCCGGGTGCCGAGCCGGGCCCCGACGGCGAGGCCGAGGAACTGGAACGGCTCCGCCACCGCGGCCAGGTAGCCGCGCTGGAGCTCGTCGAGCTCGTAGACCTCCTCGTAGAGCAGGCCGGCGAGCGAGACGAACCCGACGATGGCGACCGCGAGGAACGGCACCGCGTACCAGATGCGCCGCAGCACCTCGACCTTCCACAGCAGCCGCCACGACTCGGCGAAGCTCGGCATCGGCTCCTCGGTCTGGGCGACCTCCTCCTCGGCGCCCGCGGCGCGGCGCTCCTGCGCGCCGCGCACGGGGTCGCGGAGCCGGAGCCCGAGCAGGACGAGCACGACCGTGGGCACCGCGAACACGAAGAACGGCGCCCGCCAGCTGAACGTGTACGCGAGGAACCCGGCGAGCAGCGGGCCGAGGAACTGGCCGAGCACGTTCGCACCCCGGTGGAACGAGAACACCGCCGGCCGCCGTCCCACGGCGTAGTGGTCCGAGAGCAGCGCGTTGTGGGTGGGGTCGACCACCGCCCTGCCGATGCCCGAGCCGGCGCGTGCCACGATCAGCATCCACACGGCGGTCGCGGCGCCGGTGAGCAGCGAGAACCCCGCCCACATCGACGCGCCGGCGAGCGCGATCACGACGCGGTTGCCGCGGTCCGCGGCCACCGCGATCGGCAGCTGCAGCACGAGCGCGCCGAGGGCGGTGGCGCCCACGAGGGTGAGGATGCCGGTGTTCGACATCCCGAACGCGTCGCGGACCTCGGGCAGCAGGATCCCGAACCCGGTCCGGTCGAGCTCGTCGACCGCGTTGAGGCCGAACAGGATCAGCAGCGGGTACAGGGGCCCGTCGCCGACGACCCCGGCCAGGGCGCGGCGGGGGTGGCGGATGGCGGCGGCCCACCGGCGCAGGTGCACCACGCCGCGGGCGGACTCGCGCAGGTCCTCCCAGGTGATGCGGTCCGCGGTCGCCGTGCTCATGCGGCGACCTCCGGTGCCGGCTCGGCGGCCTGCTCCTGGCCGGCGCTGCGGTCCAGCGCCAGGTCCGCGATGCCGCGCCGGCGCGCCACCCGGCGCAGCAGCGCGTCGCGCCCACGGAACAGGGCGCCACCGAGGCCGTCGGGCATCACCACGAGGACGACGAGCACGCCGAGCCCGGTGGCGAGGTAGGACCAGGGCGCCGGCAGCAGCCACTGCGCCCCGCGCTGGAACACGGCGCCGGTGACCGCCCCGAGGAGGCTGCCGAGCCCGCCGATGACGGTGGCGATGAACACGGCGAGGCTCTCGTGGGGCTCGTAGGTGACGGGGCGGAACGAGCCCTGGTGCACCACGAGCAGGACGCCCGCGACCGCGGCGACGAACCCCGACAGCGCGAACGCGGCGAGCTTGGCGCGCACCGGGTGCACCCCGTAGGCGACGACGCCGGGCTCGTTGTCGCGCAGCGCGACGAGCACCCTGCCGCTCCGGCTGCGCCGCACGCCCCGGAGCGCGACCAGCACGAGCACCAGCACCGCGACCGAGAGGTAGTAGCGGCGCAGCGGGCTGTCGAGGTCGATGCGGTGGAGCAGCAGGGGCCGGGAGAACGAGCCGTTGGGGATCCAGTCGTGGGCCCGGTTGGAGAACACCCACTCGGAGGCCGCGAGGGACAGGGCGAGCGTGGTGACGGCCAGGTAGAGGCCCCTCAGCCGCAGGGCCGGCAGGCCGACGAGCACGGCGACCACGGCCCCGGCGAGGCCGGCCACGACCATCGAGGTCACGGGGTCCCAGCTGTGCTCGACCGTGCCCCACGCCCCCACGGCGGCGCCGACGCCGACGAAGGCCATCTGCCCGAGCGAGACCTGCCCCGCCCAGCCGGTGAGCGCCACCACCGACGTGCCGACGATGGCGAAGATCACGACGATGCCGGCCTTGAGCTGGCCGTTGGTGCCCATCGCGAGCGGACCGATCAGCACCACCCCGGCGAGCACCACGGCGAGCGCCGCACGGGTCGCGCGGACCTCGGGGAGGGTGGCCAGCACGCGGGGGACGGGCCGGACCTCGCGGAGCTGCTCCCAGGACGAGGAGTCGTCGCGCTCGGCGCGGGTCACCCCGCGGCGCTGCAGGACGAGCGCCACCACGATCAGCGCGGCGAGGATCGGCGACGCGAGCTGCACGTCGCCGGTGTTCCAGCGGATCCCCGACTCGAGGACGCCCACCGCGATCGCGGTCGCGGTGATCGACACGAGGTCGGTCATGCGGCCGAGCACCAGCGCGGCGAGGGCCCGCAGCACCACGGCGAGCCCGACGCCGAGCCCGAACGGCAGCGCGGCCACGCCGGCGGTCAGCACCACCGACACGAACGACAGGACCGCGGCGATCACCCAGATCTGCGCGTCGAGGCGGCGCACGGGGATGCCCAGTGTCGCGGCGCGCTCGCCACGGTCGGCCGCCGCCCGCACCGCGGTGCCGGTGTCGGTGAAGCGCAGCAGCACCGCGACCCCGGCGATGAGCAACGGCGCGACGACCAGCGCGACGAGGTCGCTGCCGTCGAAGCGGACCTCCCCGACGGTGAACGACACCTCGAACGGGACGGGCATCTTGCGGATCGCCGGGCCCGCACCCCACGCGCGCGGGAGCAGCAACGCGCCGAAGGCGAGGATCTGCGACAGCCCCAGCGTCGCGACGGTCAGCTGGAGGCGCGGCGCCCGGTGGAAGCGGCGCACCACGAGCACGTTCGCGAGCAGGCCGACGGCGAGCGCGGCGGCCAGCCCGATGCCCAGCCCCGCCAGCCACGGCAGCCCGCCGAGGGTGACGAGCAGCACGGTGAGCGTGGCGGGCAGGGCGCCGAGGTCGCCGTGCGCGAAGTTCACGACCCGGTTGGACCGCCACACCAGCGCGAGCCCGACGGCGGCGAGCGCCCCGAGCATCCCGAGGATGAAGCCGGAGAACGCCATCCCGATCGGCATCGGGAACGCCACGAGCTGCAGCGCGAGGATCCCTGCAGCTGGACCGAGCGTCCGCACGGCCTTCGTCCTGAACGGCACCGCGACCCCCCGTGGCTCCGGTTCAGGGGGCACCGTAGTGCCCGCGCCGCGGCCGACGGGTGAGCTCGGCGCGCGGCTACGCGTTCACGAGCCGGGAGAGCTCCCCCTCCGCGTGCAGCGCCTTGCACGCGGAGCGCTGCAGCTTGCCCGAGGACGTCTTGGGCACCGTGCCCGGTTCGACGAGCACGACCTCCTTCGGCGGGATGCCGACCGCGTCGGCGACCTCGCGGGTGACCGCCTTCTGCACCAGCTCCAGGTCGTCCGCACGCGCCTCGGCGACGACGACGATGTTCTGTGCGCCGTGGCGGCCGTCGACACCGAACGCGATCACGTTGCCGGTGCGCACGCCCTCGACGCCGCCGGCGACCTTCTCGATGTCCTGCGGGTACACGTTGCGCCCGCCGACGATGATGACGTCCTTGATCCGGCCGCACACGACGAGCTCGCCGTCGACCGTGTAGGCGAGGTCGCCGGTGTGCAGCCACCCGTCCCGGATGAGCTCGGCGGTCGCCTCGGGGTCCTTGTAGTAGCCGGTGGTCAGCGAGTTGCCGGTGATGCGCAGCTCGCCCACCTCGCGGTCACCGCAGGGCTCGCCGGTGTCGGGGTCGACGATGCTGAGCTCGAGGCCGTCGACCGGGCGGCCCAGCACGACCAGCTCGGTGGCGTCGCGCGCGCCCTCCTCGACCGGCACCGCCCGCCGCTCGGACTCGAGCGCGACCTTGTCGACCAGGTCGGTCTTGAGGCCCGACCCGGCACGGGGGAAGGTCCCGGCGATGCACACCTCGGCCATGCCGAAGGCGGGGAACGCCGCGGCCGGGTCGACACCGAACCGGGCGGCCTCGTCGAGGAACGCCCGGAACGTGTCGGGGTCCACCGGCTCCGCGCCGTTGAGCAGCACGCGGGTCGAGGACAGGTCGAGGTCCTGGTCGGTGCGCCGCAGCGCCCGGGTCGCGAGCGCGTAGGAGAAGTTCGGGCCCGCGGTGCCGGTGCCCCGGTAGCGGGACATCCACTCCATCCAGCGGATCGGCCGTGCCAGGAAGTCCTGGGGCGCGCCCTGCACGAGCGTGCAGCCGAGGCTCATCGGGATCGTGAGCAGCCCGACGAGGCCCATGTCGTGGTACAGCGGCAGCCACGACACGATCACCTCGTCGTGGGTGATGTCCGCGGCCTTCCAGGCGCCGTCGAGGTTGTTGCAGATCGCGCGGTGGCTGAGCATCACGCCCTTCGGCTCGGAGGTGGAGCCGGAGGTGAACTGCAGCACCGCGAGCGCGTCGGGGTCGCTGTCGGGCCGGGTGTAGCCGGCGTCGCCGGCCGCGGCGTCGGTGAACAGCTCGTCGAGGGTGACGAACGGCGGGTCGCCCGGCGCCGGCTGGATGAACGCCGCGAGGTCCGGGTCGATGACGACGAGGCGGGTGTCGGAGCGGTGGATGCGCCGGCGGGTCTGCTCGATGAACTGCTCCAGGGCGCCCATGCGCATGGGCAGGGGCATGGTGACGAGCGCGGCGCCGCAGAGCCACGTGGCCTGGATCGTGGTCACCAGGCGGCGGGTGGTCGGCCCGATCAGCCCGACGTGGTCGCCCGGCCGCACCCCCAGCGCCTGGAGGGCGGCGGCGGCACCACGGGCCTCGCGGTGCAGGTCGTCCCACCCGATCGTGGTGTGGTCGTCCCCACTGATGAAGGTGACGTTCCCGTGGGGACGCTCTGCGACGGCTTCGATTCGATCGATCAGCGACAACACGGGGGGTTCCGACTCCTCGGGGGGCGGTGTGGTTACAACGGTGTCACCCGGGCGAGGCGACGAGGTTCACCAGGCGTGGCGGACGGGCGATCACCTTGCGGGGCTCCGCTCCCCCGAGGTGCGCGGCGACCTTCTCGGATGCCAGCGCCGCGGCGACGCAGGTGGCCTCGTCCGCGTCGGCCGGCACCTCGATGCGGTCCCGCACCTTGCCGTTGACCTGCACGACGAGGGTGACGGTCGCCTCGGTCAACAGGGACGGGTCCGCGACCGGCCACGCCGTCTCGTGCACGTGGGCGACCTCCCCGCCGGTGGAGTGCCGCCGGTCCCACAGCTCCGCGGTGATGTGGGGGCACGCGGGGGCGAGCAGCTGCAGCAGGGTGTCGACCGCCTGGTCGAGGGTCGGCCCGTGGGGGCCGGCATCGGACTGCGCGTAGCGGTACAGGTCGTTCACGAACGCCATGTACTTCGCGACCGCGACGTTGTACGACCACCGGTCGAAGTGGGTGGTGATGTCGTCGATGAGCCGGTGGGTGGCCCGCACGACCTCCTGGTCGGCGTCGGTGGGCTCACCGCTGCGGGCGCCGCTCGCCAGGTCCGAGCCGGGCACCGCGAGCCGCCACACGCGGTGCAGGAACCGGGCGCAGCCCTCGAGGCCGAAGTCCTCCCAGTCCACGTCGTCCTCGGGCGGCTTCACCGCGAGGTGCGCGAGGCGCAGGGCGTCGGCGCCGAGGGTGTCGATGATCTCCTCGGGCGCGACGAGGTTGCCCTTCGACTTGGACATCTTGGCGCCCTCGAGGCGGATCATCCCCTGGGTGAACAGGCGCTGGAACGGCTCGCGCAGCTCCTTGGGCGCGACGCCGAGGTCCGCGAGGGCCTTGGTGAAGAACCTCGCGTACATGAGGTGGAGCACCGCGTGCTCGGCGCCGCCGATGTACTGGTCGACCGGCATCCACCGGGCGACCGCCTCGGCGCTGAACGGCTCGTTCTCCGCCCACGGGTCGCAGAACCGCAGGAAGTACCAGGAGCTGTCCACGAAGGTGTCCATCGTGTCGGTCTCGCGCCGGGCCGGCCCGCCGCACTTCGGGCAGGTGGTGTGCAGGAAGCCCTCGTGGTGCTGCAGCGGCGACTGGCCGGTCGGGGTGAACTCGACGTCGTCGGGGGCGACGACCGGGAGCTGGTCCTCGGGCACCGGCACGATCCCGTCGTCGTCGCAGTAGACGACCGGGATCGGACAACCCCAGAACCGCTGCCGCGACAGGAGCCAGTCCCGCAGCCGGTAGTTGACCTTGCGCTCGCCGATGCCCTGCTCGACGAGCCACTCGATCGCGGCCTCCTTGGCGGTGGGCACGTCCATGCCGTCGAGGTCGAGCCCGCCGGGCACCGAGGAGTTCACGTGGATGCCGTCACCGCTGTACGCGCCGCCCTCCCATCCGTCCGGCCGGGCGACGGTCTCGATGATCGGGAGCCCGAAAGTGGTGGCGAAGTCCCAGTCGCGCTGGTCCTCGCCGGGCACCGCCATCACCGCGCCGGTGCCGTAGGAGGCCAGCACGTAGTCGGCGAGGTACACCGGCACCGGCTTCCCGTTGAAGGGGTTGAGGGCGTACGCGCCGGTCGAGCACCCGCGGTCGTGCAGCGGCCGCTCGGTCGAGAGCCGGTCGATCTCGGAGGTGTTGCGCGCCCGCCGGACGAACGCCTCCACCTCCGCCCGGCGGTCGTCGGTGGCGATCCGCTCCACCAGCGGGTGCTCGGGTGCGAGCACGCAGAACGTCATGCCGAACGACGTGTCCGGGCGCGTGGTGAAGACGCGCACCTCGAGGCCGTCGGGGTGCTCGGCGTCGGTCACGGGCGTGCCGTCCTCGTGCACGATGCGCATCGAGAACTCGGCGCCCTCGGACCGGCCGATCCAGTTGCGCTGCTGGGTGACGACCCGCTCGGGCCAGTCGACCAGCTCGAGGTCGTCGAGCAGCTGCTGGGCGTAGTCGGTGATGCGGAAGTACCACTGCTCGAGGTCCCGCCGCTCGACCGGGTCGCCGGAGCGCTCGCAGACCCCCTCGACGACCTGCTCGTTCGCGAGGACGGTCTGGCACCCGGGGCACCAGTTCACCGCGGCCGACGCGCGGTACGCGAGGCCGGCCTCCAGGAAGCGGAGGAAGATCCACTGCGTCCAGCGGATGTACTCGGGGTCGTGGCTCTTGACCTCGCGGCGCCAGTCGTAGACGCCGCCGATGCGGGTGATCGAGCTGCGCAGCTCCTCGATCCGCTCGTCGGTGAAGGTGCGCGGGTGCACGCCGGTGCTGATCGCGGCGTTCTCGGCGGGGAGGCCGAAGCTGTCGAAGCCCATCGGCGACAGCACCGCGTCGCCGCGCATGGTCCGGTAGCGGGTCAGCAGGTCGCCGAAGGTGTAGTTGCGCACGTGGCCCATGTGCGCCGCACCCGACGGGTACGGGTACATGCACAGCACGTAGTAGCCGGGGCGGGGGTCGTCGTTGTCGACCTCGTAGGTCGCGCGGGTCCGCCAGAACTCCTGCCAGCGCGGTTCGATCTGCTGGGGGTCGTAGTCGCCGGGGGCGTCCGTGGTGGAGGACATTGCCGGATCGTACCGAGCGCCGACAACGGCAGGAGAACGCGGGCGGGCGTTTCCACACGTTCGCGGTGGACGGCTAGAGTGAACGTCCCTGCGGGGCCGTAGCTCAGTTGGCTAGAGCGCTTCCATGGCATGGAAGAGGTCGTGGGTTCGATTCCCATCGGCTCCACCGGGTCACCCTCCCGAGGGGGGGTGACAACCGTCCCGCTGAGGCATAGGTTCGAGGGCAGAGGGTTCGACGGACCAGGGCGGCTCCCACCACGCGCCGCTCGCGTCGCTCGGAGCGCCGAGATGTCCAGCACACGGGACCAACTGACCCCGATGGGCCGCGGTTCTTCGGTCGAGACGGTCCGCCTCAGCGGCGAGTACGACCTCGAGCGGGCCGACGAGCTGCGCCGGGTCCTCGTGTCGGACACGTCGGCCCGGATCGTGCGGGCCGACATGTCGGAGGTGTCGTTCGTCGACTCGAGCGCGATCGGCGCGCTCGTCGGCGTGCAGCACGTCCTCGAGCTCGAGGGCCGCCGGCTGGAGCTGACGAACGTGCGGCTCCCGCCCCGGCGGGTCTTCGAGATCGCCGGGCTCCTCGAGCACTTCGGCATCGAGTGACCCGGCGTCGCCGGTCGGCGACGGCTCAGGTCCGCGACGGCGCCGTCCCGGCGGCGGCGAGCTCCTCGATGTCGGCCTCGGCCACCAGGTACACCAGGCCGATGCGGTAGGCCGGCAGCAACCCGTGCTCGATGAGCCGGCAGACCATGTGTCGTTCCACGCCCAGGCGATCGGCCGCCTGCGACGTCGTCATCCACCCGTCCATGAGGATCCGTCGGCAGGAACGCCCGCGTGCTGAGGTTCTGCTGAAGGTCTGTTCTGCATCTGCCGATGAAGGGGTACGACCGGACCGGCCCGGCCGGCGACAGATCGGAGGCGCGTGCCCGTCGAACGTTCGCAGATCCAGCCGTGCGACACACGCTTCCCGCAGGCGGCGAGGGAGTTCGTGCGGGCCGTCCTCCACCGTCACCGCGGCGTGCGCGAGGTCGCCCCGGCGGTCGACCTCCTGGTGAGCGAGCTCGTCACCTACGCGATCGTGCGTGGTGAGTTCGACCACGCGTACATCGAGGTCGCCGTCGACCCGGACCTGCTGCGGGTGGAGGTCGTGGACCCCGCCTCGCTGTTCGCCGAGGTCGTGTCGGACCTGCCGCTCAGCCACACGCTGCGCTCTGGTGGCATCGGGCTGCTGCTCGTGGACCAGACCTGCCGGCGCTGGGGCATCGAGCGATCCGGCGACGGCACGGCGCTCTGGTTCGAGCTGGACCCGGCGCAGGTGGCCCCAGAGCTCGAGGAGACAGCCCTGTGAGCAAGACCCCCCAGTTGAACGCGGACAGCTCCAACCTCGCGTCGATGGTCGTCGACGTCGAGCACGGGGTCGTCCGCGCATCCGGCGAGCTCGACATCGGCGGCGCACCCGCGATGCGCAACGCGCTCCGTCAGGTGTGCGTCGAGCACGCCGAGGTCGTCATCGACATGGCGGGGGTGACGTTCATGGACTCGACGGGCCTGCGGGAGCTGCTGCGGGCGACCTCCGACGGGCACCGGGTGGTGCTGCGGCGCGTGCCCGAGCAGGTGCGCGCCCTGCTGTCGATGGCGGGCGTCGAGCCGCTGTTCAGCTTCGAGGGCTGACCGCCGCGGCGCCGCCCTCTCCGGCTCAGCCCTCGCGGGCCGGGAGGTCGGGGTGGCCCGGCGGGCGCCACTGGACCATCGGCGCGTCGGAGTAGAGCCGCTCGATGCGGTAGTAGTCGCGCTCCTCGGCGTGGAAGACGTGCACGACGATGTCGGCGTAGTCGAGCAGCACCCAACGGCGGCCGTCCGCGCCCTCCACCGAGCGGGGCTTCTCGCCGAACTCGCTGCGGAGCCGTTCCTCGACCTCCTCGACCACCGCACGCACCTGCAGCGGGTTCGAGGCGCTCGCGACGACGAAGTGGGAGACGATCCCCAGCACGTCGGCCACGTCGATCACGACGATGTCGGTCGCTCCCTTGCCGTCCGCGGCGCGGGCCGCGGCGACGGCGAGGTCGAGTGGCTCGGGGGCGGTCATGCCAGGAGATCCTTGCCGACGACGACGGTCACGTCGACGTCGGGCCGCCCGCCCTCCACCGACACCACCTCCGCACCGAGTGCCTCGGCGATCCGTTCCGCGGCGGGCCGGACCTCCTCGCGGGAGTACTCGACCCGGGTCGACTCCACGTCGAACGCGTCGGCGTTGCCGGACAGCAGGATCTGGGCCCCCGCCCGCACGACCCGGGGGGCCACCGTGCGCACCGCGCCCTCGGTCCCGGTGCCGTCCAGCACGGCCGTGGTCGCGAACTGGCCGGGGAAGGCAGCGCTCGGGAACGGCACGTGGCTCGCGACCCAGTCCGCCATCGCCTCGGTGTCGATCCGGTGCAGGGTCACCGGCGGATCGGCCGACAGCTGCATCGGCGTCATCGGGATGCTGCGGAACTCGGGGCGCTGCGTGGCCATGGCCTCGAGCAGGGTCGCGAGGCGCTCCGGGTCACCCGCGTCACCGAACGGCGTGACGGGAGGGACCCCCTCGGAGAACGCGTCGAGCATCGCCGTCCACAGCGCGCCGGCCCGCAGCGCCCGGTTCGGGTCGAGCTCGCGGTACCCGGACAGGGCGAGGAAGTCGTCCACGACCTCCGGTTCGAGCACGGCCTCGCCGGCCGGGTAGCGCAGCGTGGCGTCCTCGGGGTCGGCGTCGACGGGCGCCTCGAAGACGTCGTCCGCGAGGTGGACGGTCAGCGGCCCGACCGAGCGCACCAGCTCGACGAGCACCGCGCCCGGCACCACCAGCGCGTCCGTCGAGCCGAAACCGAGGTCGGCGCCGAGGCGGAGCTGCAGCACGTCGATCCCGCCGTCCGCGAACACCGACGAGGCGGCCTCGGCCGGCCCGTCCTCGAACCCCGCGAGCACGAGGTGCGGCGACATCGGCACCGCCGTGAGCCCGGAGGCGCCCTCGTCGTCGACGAGGACGAGCATCGAGATGAGCTCGCCGCCGTCGCCGGTCACGGCGAGGAGCGTCACGTCGGTGGGCAGCACCTCGCCGACGTACCCGGGCGCGGCCGGATCGGTCACCAGCTCGTCGCGACCGCCCGTGATGCGCATCGCCGAGCGCCACCCGACCCACACGAGCGCGACGAGCACGACCGCGGCAATCAGCGTGAACCCGGCCTGGGCGAGGGTGAGGCGCCGCAACCGCCGGCGGCGGTGGGCGACCCTGCGGCGCACCACCGGCCGGACCTCCGTCGTGCCCGGGGGCGACCCGCTCATCGCGGCCCACCATAGAGGCGGTGCTCGCGGATCAGCGAGATGACGGGGTCGGGCACCAGGTACCTGATCGACCGCCCCGCGGCGACCCGGGCTCGGAGGTCGCTGGCCGACACCTCGAGCTGCGGGACCTCGACCTGCACCGCCGAGGTGCCCTCCGGCAGGGACGGCACGGTGCCCGGCCGGCCGACCACCACGAGCTCGCACAGGGCGAGCAGGTCGCGGTGGCGGTGCCAGGTGTCGAGCCCGGCGGCCGCGTCCGCGCCGAGCACCAGGTAGAGCTCCGCGTCGGGGTGCCGGCGGCGCAGCTCCTCCATCGTGTCGACCGAGTACGACGGCCCGCCGCGGACGATCTCCAGGTCGCTCGCCTCGAGCCCGGGCTCGTCGGCCACGGCCGCCCTCACCATCTCGAGCCGCACCGCCGCGGGCGTGATGCAGCGCGTGTCGGTCTTCTGCCACGGGTCGTTGGCGACGACGAGGAGGACCACGTCGAGGTCGAGGGCGTCACGGACCTCCACCGCCACGACGAGGTGTGCCAGGTGGGGAGGGTCGAAGGTCCCCCCGAACACGCCGATCCGGCGCGGCCTGTGGGGTGTTCGCGGCATCGCCGGATCGTAGGTCGCACGGACCTGTCCCCCGTTCCTCGCTCAACTCCGGCACCTCCGGGCCGATACCTGCTGCAGCGCAGAAAACCAACCTCGCGGGCCGGAGGGATCCCCCGGCGGTCCCGCGGGATCCACGAAAGAGCTGCACGACATGAGCGACGCCGTCGGGATGTACCTGAACGAGATCGGCATGGTCCCCCTCCTCACCGCAGAGGAGGAGCGCGAGCTCGCGCAGGTCATCGAGGCCGGCGCGGAGGCCCGCGAGCGCATGGAGCGGGGTGAGCGGACCCGTGAGGTCCGCCGCGCGATCGCCGCGGCGGAGGCCGCGAAGGACCGCTTCATCCGGGCGAACCTGCGACTCGTGGTCAGCGTCGCCCGCCGCTACCCGCTGCCGCCCGGCATGGAGCTGCTCGACCTGGTGCAGGAGGGCAACCTCGGGCTCGAGCACGCCGTCGACAAGTTCGACTGGCGCAAGG
>CBFGTJ010000032.1:0-21431 GCA_965651815.1 uncultured Microthrixaceae bacterium
TCAGAGCTGGGCGAAGACGGTCTTGCTGCGCAGGTAGCCGTCGAGGCCGATCTGGCCGTTCTCGTAGCCCCACCCGGACTGCTTGAACCCGCCGAAGGGCACGTCGGGGTTCCACACCACCTGGCAGTTGAGCGTCACCTGGCCGGCGTCGAGGCGGCGGGCGAGTCGGTGGGCGCGGGAGAGGTCGCGGGTCCACACCGCGGCGGAGAGCCCGTAGGTGGAGTCGTTGGCCATCGCGACCACCTCGTCGTCCTCGTCGAACGGGGTGACCGCGACCACCGGCCCGAAGATCTCCTCCTGGTAGAGGCGCATGTCGGGCGTGACCTGGGCGAGCACGGTCGGGTGCACGAACCAGCCCCTGCGGTCCATGCGCTCCCCACCGGTGACGACCTTCGCGCCGGCCTCCTTGCCCTCCTCGATGTAGCCCATCACCCGGTGCAGCTGGCGCTCGCTGATCAGCGGCCCGCTGTGCGCACGGTTGCCCTCCTTCGGACCGCCGTAGCGGAGCTTGCCGGCGAGCGTCGTGATGCCCTCGACCACCGCGTCGTACACGCCGCGCTGCACGAACACCCGGGACCCCGCGACGCACGCCTGGCCCGAGTGGATGAAGATGCCCATCGCCGCGGCGGGGATCGCGGTGGCGAGGTCCGCGTCGTCGTAGATGAGCACCGGCGACTTGCCACCGAGCTCGAGCATCACCCGCTTCAGGTTGCCCGCGGCGCCCTCGACGATCTTCTTGCCGACCTCGGTGGAGCCGGTGAACGCGATCTTGTCGACGTCGGGGTGGTCGACCAGCGCCTGGCCGGCCGTGTGGCCCCACCCGTTGACGACGTTCACGACCCCCTCGGGCACGCCCGCCTCGGCGAGCACCTGCTCGATCACGACGGCGGACAGCGGCGTCTCCTCCGCGGGCTTGAGGATGCTGCTGCACCCGGCGGCGAGCGCGGGTGCGAGCTTGGCGGCGGCGTTGAATGCCGGGCCGTTCCACGGGACGATCAGCCCGACCACCCCGACGGGCTCCTTGATCGTGTACGCGTGCACCGAGATGTCGGCGCCCTGCAGCCCGCCGGACTGGCGGATGTCGAACGCGGTGCCGTCGATCTTCGTGCACCACCCGGAGAAGTAGCGGAAGAACTCGACCGCCGCGTCGATGTTGCGCTCGGCCTGGGCGAGCGGCATGCCGGTGTTCAACGAGTCGATCTCGGCGAGCTCGGCGTGCCGGGCCTCGAGCAGGTCGGCGATCCGCCAGAGCACCTTCGCCCGCTCCGACTGCGGCTGCTCGCGCCACACGCCCGACTCGAACGACGCACGCGCCCGTGCGACGGCCTCGTCGACGGCGGCCGGCCCGCCGTCGGTGAACTCGGCGAACTGCTCCTCGGTGACCGGGTCGATGATCGGGATGGTCTCCCCGTGGCCCGGCCGGGCACGGAGCTCGTCGATCGTGGCGTCGATCGTGGTCTGTGCGGCTGTGCTCGTTCCCGACATGTCCCCCCGTCCGATCACTCTCATGCTGTGCACTCGCCTAGCAGGTGCTACGAATGGACGTTAAGGGACCGGTGTGGTCCGCACAACGACGACGGCCCACCGGTCGGCACCGCCGGCGACCTGGGCAGAACGGGGGGAGACGATGGGACGGCTCGACGGTCGGGTGGCGTTCGTGACCGGTGCGGCTCGCGGCCAGGGCCGCGCCGAGGCGGTGCGGCTGGCGCAGGAGGGCGCGGACGTCATCGCGATCGACCTCTGCGGGCAGCTCCAGTCGGTCGTCTACCCGATGTCGACCAAGGCCGACCTCGACGAGACCGTCGAGCTGGTCGAGGGGCTCGGCCGCCGGGTCGTCGCCGCGGAGGCCGACGTGCGTGACGTCGCCGGGTTGCAGGAGGCGTTCGACCGGGGCGTCGCCGAGTTCGGGCCGGTGACCGTCGTGGTCGCCAACGCCGGCATCGGGCCCGGCGGCATGGCCGACGCCGAGGTCCAGTGGGACGAGGTCATCGACGTGAACCTCAAGGGGGTCTGGAACACCGGCCGGGTGTCGATCCCCCAGATGGTCGAGCACGGCCGCGGCGGCTCGATCGTCCTGACCAGCTCGACCGGTGGCCTCACGGGTGCGCCCTCGGACGTGCCCGGCATGTTGGGCTACACCGCGGCCAAGCACGGGGTGATCGGGCTGATGCGGTCGTGGGCCAACGTCCTCGCGCAGCACGAGATCCGCGTGAACAGCATCGCCCCGACGACCGTGCGCACCCCGATGGCCAACGGCGGGGACGTGTCGATGGTGCTCAAGTACGCGCCGGAGCTGGCCAACTCGCTCACCAACGCGCTCCCGGTCGAGGCGGTCGACCCCGAGGACGTCGCGAACGCCGTCGCGTGGCTCGCGTCCGACGAGGCCCGCTACGTCACCGGCACCGTGATCCCGGTCGACGCGGGCAACCTCAACCGCCGGTAGCCCTGCGTTCGGGGGACGCGGCGCTCGGGGGAGCGTGGAGCCCCGGCCGAGGGCGGACGTCGGTCAGCGCGCCGCCCCCGCGGAGCAGTCCACGCACCGGGTCGTCGCGGGGCGGGCGCGCAGGCGGTCGATGCCGATGGGCCGCCCGCACTCGACGCACCGCCCGTACTCGGGCGACCTCACCATCTCGACCGCACGCTCCAGCTCCGCCAGCTCCGCCTCCGCGGCCTCGATCATCGCGATGACGAGCTGGCGCTCGTAGGCGATCGTGGACCCCTCCGGGTCGTGCTCGTCGTCGATGTTCGCCGTGTCGGCGGCCTCGACGATCGAGGTCCGCTCCCGCTCCAGGGTGGCGAGGCGCGCGCGGGTCGAGCCCACCGCGGCGTCCAGCTGGGCCGCCAGCTCCTCGCGCTCCGCGTCCTCGAGCATCAGCTCGTCACCGCAGGGCCTCGCACACGGCGAGCACCTGGGCCTTGCGCAGCTCCTCGACGAGGTCGTCGCTGGCCTGGGTCGAGATGCTGAACGTCACCGACCTCGTCCCGTCCGCGGAGGCCGCCATGAACTGCGTGTACCCGAGGATCGATCCGGTGTGCCCGTACACGGTGCCGCAGCGGGTCCGGTAGCGGAACAGCGCGAGTCCGGCCGAGTTGTCGCCCGGCCCGGGCGGCGACGAGTCACCCGGATCGACGAAGCGCCGTTGCGCCCGTGCCACGACGTCGCCGAACAGGTCACCGCCCAGGTAGCCCCGCACGAACCTGCCCAGGTCCTCGGGGGTCGACACGACACCACCCGAGGCCCACGCCCACCCACCGAAGCTCACCGCCTCGGTCACGTCCTCGACGCTGCCGTCGAGCGCGACGTCGTAGCCGCGCAGCGTCGGGTCCGGCAGCTCCGGGTCGTCGCGCGCCGGGAGGTGGGTGTCGTCCATCTCGAGTGGGTCGAGCACCCGCTCGGCCAGCACGTCGGCGAACTGCTGGCCCGTCGCCGCCTCGATGATCAGCGCGGTGACGAACGGGTTCGAGTTCGAGTACTCGTACCGCTCCCCGGGTGCGAAGTCGGTGCCGGTGCCGGCCATCGCGAGGATCTCCTCCGGCGGTGGCGCCGCGGTCAGCGACTCCCCGACGGCCTCGCCGAACTCGGGGCTGGCCCCGAAGTCCGGCACCCCGCTGGTGTGGCCGAGCAGCTGGCGCAGCGTGACCGGGTGCCACGCGTCGGGCAGGTCCGGGAGCCAGTCGCCGATCGTGTCGTCGAGGGACAGGTCACCGGAGTCGACGAGGCTCAGCGCGGTCGCGCCGGTCAGCGCCTTCGACAGGCTTGCGATGCGCATGTGGTGCCCGGCGCCCGGCTCGTCCGAGGACCCGGATGCGGCGCGCCCTGCCGTGTGGACGCGGGTCGTGGACCCGTCGTCGATCGTGACGACCACTCCGAGCGGCCCGTCGGCCCGCTCGACCAGCTCGTCGAGCACGGCGTCGAGCCGGGTCCCGTCGCCCAGCTCGTCCGACGGGGTGGTGCACGCAGTGGTGGAGAGCACGCAGAGCGCGGCGGCGACGGCGAGGACGGCGCGGTGTCCCATGGTGATTCCCTACCAGTAGAACGTCGTGCCGAACAGCACCCCTTCGGGCGCGGATGCCCGATGCGGCGCGGACGGTGGATGTCAGCGCCGCGGCGTCGGGTCGATCCACTCCTCGGTCCACGCTCCCGTCGCGAGCCAGATCCTCGTGCGCTGCCGGTCGCGGCGCCGAGCCTCGCGGAACCAGTGGTGGCCGGTGCACAGGCGACAACCGCACAGGTTCGGGAGGCGCTCCCAGTTCAGCTCCCAGCCGCAGCGCCACGGCTGGTCCCGCCCGCCGCGTGCCGCCCAGGCGTGCCACTCGGCGAGGGTGGGAAGGTCGCACGGGCCTTCGGTGTGGTCGTGGTGGGGGACGCAGGCCGCGGGGTGATCGAACCACGCCCGGGGCGGGCGGTGCACGAGGGTCCGGCTCATGTCGAATCTCCCGAGCACCCCGGCGCCCCGCCGGACCGGTCGGCCGGCTACTGGGAGGACGCCGGGTGCACTCGGCACCCGCGCACGCTGCTCATGGCGGCCACGATAGGCCGGCGCCCGCGGCGCAGGTCACCTGTCAGTCACCTGTCAGCCGTCGTGGGCGACGGCTGTGCGCCGGAACGGCAGGCGCGCCACGACGGCGTTGACGACCACGCCGACCACCAGGCCGACGAGCGCCGACGCGAGGGTGTCGAGCACCCAGGCGAGCACCCCGCCGACCCCGGCCACGTGGTGCACCAGGTCCTCGAGCTCGTGCACCAGGTGGTACGGGGTGGTCCAGCCCAGCTCGTCGGAGCCGACGAGCAGGATGTGGCCGCCGACCCACAACATGGCAGCGGTGCCGATGACCGACAGCCAGGCGAGCACCTTCGGCATGCCGGTCACGAGCAGGCGGCCCAGCCGTTGTGACCGGCGCGACGGACGCTCCGCGAGCCGCAGGCCGATGTCGTCCATCTTCACGATGAGCGCGACGACCCCGTACACGCCGATCGTGACGAGCACCCCGACGATGCCGAGGATCACCCCGCGCGACACGACCGGCTCCTCGATGACCTCCTTGAGGGCGATCACCATGATCTCGGCCGAGAGGATGAAGTCCGTGCGGATCGCCCCGGAGATCGTCGCCGACTCCGCCTCGGCGCCCTGCGCCGCGGCCGGCACGTCGTGCTCGTGGTCGTCGCGGCGCAGCGCGTGGATGACCTTGTGCGCGCCCTCGTACGCGAGGAACGTGCCGCCGAACATCAAGATGACCTCGACCACCGTCGGCGCGACCGAGCTGAGCACCAGCGCCGCGGGGAGGATGAACAGCAGCTTGTTGCGCAGCGACCCCATCGCGATGCGCCGGATGATCGGCAGCTCGCGCTCCGCCGCGAGGCCCCGCACGTAGGCCGGGGTGACCGCGGCGTCGTCGACGACGACACCCGCCGTCTTCAGGCTCGCCCGGCCCGCCGCGGCGCCGACGTCGTCCACCGACGCGGCGGCCAGCTTGGCCAGCGCGGCGATGTCATCGAGGAGTCCGACAAGACCGCCGGCCATGCTCACGTCCCTGTCTCGGAGGTCGCGCCAGTGTACGGCGGCGACGCTTTTCCCGACGCGCACGACCACCCCGGCAGTACCGTCGTCACACGGTCACGACGCGACCAGGGAGGGTGCTCGTGGACGGCGAACGGGTGTCTTCCGAAGGTTCGGTCGTCGTCCTCGACGCGGTCCGCTCGTCGATGCCCGAGCTCGTCGAGCAGTTGCGCCGGCTCGTGGCGATCCCGTCGGTGTCGGGGGCCGGTGAGCCGCCCGAGCCGTTGTTCGAGGCACACGACCTCGTCGTCGAGCTGCTGCGCGGCGCGGGCGTCGACGACGTCGACGACCTGGTGGTCGAGGGCAAGGTCGCCCCGGTCGTCGTCGCCCGCGTGCCGCCCCCGGACGGCGCGCCGACGGTGCTCCTCTACACCCACTACGACGTCGTCCCCGCCGGTGACGAGTCGCTGTGGGCGACCCCGCCGTTCGAGGCGGTCGAGCGAGACGGCGCGATCTACGGCCGCGGCACCGCGGACTCCAAGGCGAACCTCCTCAGCATCATCGGCGCGCTGCGCGCGTTCGGGGGTCGCCCGCCCGTCGGCGTGACGGTCATCCTCGAGGGCCAGGAGGAGGTCGGCAGCCCCTTCGACGACTACCCGCCCACCGCACCGGAGCTGTTCCGGTCGGACGCGATGGTGATCGCGGACGTCGGGAGCGTGCGGCCGGGCGTGCCCACCCTCACCGTGGCGCTGCGAGGCTCCGCCGCGGTCGAGGTCGAGGCGCGCACGCTCGCCGGCGACAAGCACAGCGGCGTGTTCGGCGGCGCGGCCCCGGACGCCCGGCTCGCGCTCCTCAAGGCGCTCGCCTCCCTGCACGACGAGTACGGCGACGTCGCGGTCCCCGGCCTGCGCCGCGAGCCGTGGGACGGCGCCACCTACACCGACCAGGAGTTCCGCGAGCTCGCCGAGGTGCTCGACGGCGTGCCCCTGATGGGCACCGGCGACCTGGGCTCCCGCATCTGGAGCGGCCCGGCGATCACCGTCACCGGCCTGGACGCGCCCCCGACCGACGCGCCGCTCAACGCGGTCGCCGGCTCCGCCAAGGCCTCGCTCAACCTGCGCATCCACCCCGCGCAGGATCCGCACGAGGCGCAGGCGGCGCTGGTGGACCACCTGCGCGCCCTGCGCCCGCTGGGGGTGTCGCTCGAGGTGTCCGCGGGCGAGGTCGGGCCGGGCTTCGCCGCCACCACCGGCGGTCCCGCGTTCGAGGCCGCCACCGCCGCGCTCGCCACCGCCTGGGGCCAGCCCCCGGTCAGGATGGCCGGCGGCGGCTCGATCCCGATCGTCATGGCGCTGCACGAGGCGGTGTCCGACGCCGAGATCCTGCTGTTCGGCGCGACCGACAGCTACGCCAACATCCACGCCCCCAACGAGCGCGTGCTCCTGGACGAGTTCGAGAAGGCGGTGGTCGCCAAGGCGCGGCTGTTCGAGGAGATGGCGTCGCAGTGGGGGTGACCGGCGACGACACGAGCACGCGGACCGCCGCCGGGGAGGGATCCGCCGGGGTGGCCGAGGCCGGACCGGGAGCCGGCCAGGGCAGCGGGGAGGACGCCCCCAAGCGCCGCTTCTCGTTCCCCGGCGCCATCACGATCCTCGTCCTCGTCCTGCTCGTGATCTGGGTGCTGACCCTGTTCGCTGTCGGGGTTCGGCGACCCGGTGGTGATCTTCATCGCGACGCTCTTCGTCGTCAGCGAGGCCATCGACGAGAGCGGGCTGACGACGTGGGTGGGCCAGCGGGTGGCCGCCGCGGCGGGGGACGGCACGGCGCGGCTGCTGGTCGCGCTGATGCTGCTGTGCGCCGCGCTCACCGCGCTGATCAGCCTCAACGGGTCGGTCGCCGCGCTGCTGCCGCTGGTGGTGGTGCTCGCGATGCGCACCCGGCAGCCCCCGTCGCGGCTGCTGATGCCCACGGTGTACGCCGGCAGCGCCGGCTCGCTGCTGGTGCTGATGGGCAGCCCCGTGAACGTGATCGTGTCGGACGCGTCGGTCGACGCGGGCGAGGGGGCGTTCGGGTTCTTCGAGTTCGCGATCGTCGGGCTGCCGATCCTCGTCGGCACCGTCGTGCTCGCGTCGCTGCTGGCACCCCGGGTGCTGCCCGACCGGAAGCCCGTGAGCGCCCCGCCCGACCTGAGCCGCCACGCCGAGGCCCTCGCCCGCCACTACGACCTGCACGACGGCTTCCACCGGTTGAGGGTGCGCGAGCAGTCGGACCTGGTCGGGCGGGACCCGGACGACCTCGACCTCCCCGCGTGCTCCGGGGTCCGGCTCATCGCGGTGCAGTCCGCTGATCCGGAACCACGGCAGGCGCGGCGCCCGCTCGGGGCGGACGACGTGCTGGTCGTCGCGGGACCGTCGGGCGAGGTCAGCAGGCTCGCGGTCGCCCACGGGCTCGCGGTGGCGATGACCCCGCTGCCGGCGGACCGGCCGGAGGCGCTGGTCGGGCGGGAGGCCGGGGTCGCCGAGGTCGTCGTGCCGCCCCGCTCGCCGCTCGTGGGCGAGGTGGTGTTCCCCGGCATGGTCCGCGCCGAGGACCTCGTCATCGTCGCAGTGCAGCGCTACGGCCGGGACCTCGGGGACCGACCCGTCGAGGTCGCCGCGGGCGACGCCATGCTCGTCTGGGGGGCCTGGCCCGCGATCGAGGCGCTGGTCGACGACCGCGACGTGCTCGTGGTCGACAGCCCCGACCTCATGCGTCGCCAGGCGGTGCCCCTGGGACCGAAGGCCGCCCGGACCACGGTGATCGTGCTCGCCATGGTCGCGCTGCTCGCGCTGGGCCTCGTGCCGCCTGCCGTCGCCGGTGTGCTCGCCGTGCTCGGGCTCGTCCTCGGCGGGGTGCTCAGCTCGCCGCAGGCGTACCGGGCGGTGTCGTGGGAGACCGTCGTGCTCGTCGGCGGGCTCATCCCGCTGTCGACCGCGATCCGCTCCAGCGGCGCCGCGGACGACCTCGCCGACGCGGTGGTCGGTGTCGTCGGCTCCGGCTCACCGCTGGTGCTGATGGTGGCGCTGTTCGTGCTCACCAGCGTCCTCGGGCTGGTGATCAGCAACACCGCGACCGTGCTGATCGTGCTGCCGGTCGCGCTCGCCGCCGCGGCGGAGACTGGCGTGTCGGTCCGGCCGATCCTGATGCTCGTCGCCGTCGCCGGCTCGGCGGCCCTGCTCACCCCGGTCCAGACGCCCGGCAACATGATGATCATGGCGCCGGCCGGCTACCGCTTCGGCGACTACTGGCGGCTCGGCCTGCCGCTGCTGCTCCTGTGGCTGGTCGTCGCGGTCGTGGTGATCCCGATCGCGTGGCCGTTCCGCCCGTGAGCGGGTCCTGGGGCCGTCGGGTCGTCAGCCGACGGGCGCGGTGGGGGTGAAGCGCACCGGTAGGCGCTTGATGCCGCCGACGAGGGGGATGCCGACCGCGTCGAGCGGCACCGCGTCGCCGACGACCTCGATGTCGGGCAGTCGGGTGAGCAGCTGGCGGAACGCGACCGACACCTCGCGGCGTGCCAGGTGCGCGCCGAGGCAGAAGTGGGGCCCCGGGCCACCGAAGCCGACGTGCGGGTTCGGGTTGCGCAGCACGTCGAAGCGCTCGGGGTCCTCGAAGTGGCGCGGGTCCCGGTTCGCCGCGCCGTAGAACATCACGACCTTGTCGCCCTCGCGGAAGTCGTGACCCGACAGCTCGAGATCGCGGGTGACGGTGCGGCGCATGAACGTCACCGGCGACGCAACGCGCACGATCTCCTCCACCGCAGTGGGCGTGACCCCGTCGAGGTCGTCCTGCCACACCCGCCGCTGGTCGGGGTGCTGCGAGAGCAGGTGCATGCCGTGGCTGATCGCGGTGCGGGTCGTGTCGTTGCCCGCGACGGCCAGCAGGATGAAGAACGGCGCGATCTCCTCGGGGGCGAGCATGTCCTCGCCGAGGTCGTTGAACACGAGCTTGGAGGTCAGGTCGTCGGTGGGGTTCTTCCGGCGCTCCTCGGCCAGCTCGTTCATCAGCGTCGTGAGCTCCATGCCGGCCTCGAACAGCGCCTGGATCAGGTCGCGGTCGCCGATGAACTCCGGGTCGCCGCCGCCGAGGATGACGTTCGTGGCGCGCAGCACCGTGTCGAAGTCGCTGCGGGGGATGCCCATCATGTCGCAGATCACCAGCAGCGGGAACGGCTGGGAGAACGCCTCGACCAGGTCGACCTCGCCCTGCTCGCAGAACCCGTCGATCACCTCGGTGCAGATCGACTCCACCGAGTCGAGCACGCCCTGCAGCTGCTTCGGGGTGAACGACCGGGCGACGATCCCGCGCTGGCGGGCGTGGCGTGGGTCGTCCATGTTGATGAACGACCCGAAGAACTCGAGCGCCTCGGCGGGCATGTCGGGGATGGACACCGCCCCCTTGCCGGAGCAGAAGTCCTGGGGGCGCCGGCTGATCTCGACGACCTCGTCGTAGCGGGTGACCGCCCAGAACCGCTCACGCTCGCCGGTGAGCGGGTTGTCGAACTCGGCTGGCACGAACGGCCCCTGCTCGCGGATCTCCGCGAACTGCGCCATCCGCTCCGCGAGCGGCAACGCCCAGAACGAGGGTTCCACGAGCCGCGGCTCGATCTGCGTCTCCATCAGCACCTCGCTGGGGTCGACCTGCGGTCAAGCTACTCAGTGCACGTGCCGGGCAGCGTCAGGTCCGCTCGTCCCGCCGCAGCCCGCGGGCGGGCGTCCACGACTCGATGACGAGCTTGGTCGCCCCGGGGTCGAGCCCGGTGACGACCACCTCGGTGATGTCAGCGACGAACATCTCGCCCTCCGGCTCGCCACCCTCCTCCGAGGCGATGGCGCCCGCCGGCACGGCCCGACCGGCGATCTTCGCCTCGCCCGGCCACTCGGACTCCTTGCCCTCCTCGGGATGGAAGGTGGGCCCGTGCAGGGCGAAGCGGGGATCGCGCCGGAGGTCCGCGCCCTTGCGCGCCGCGGTCATCGAACCGAAGCGGAGCTCACCGTCGACGAACTCGCATTCGATGCCCGAGATCCTCGGGGAGCCGTCGGCGCGCAAGGTCGCGATCGTCTTGTGGCGTCCGGCGTCGAACAGCGCGCGCACCCGGGCTGCGAAGTCCGGTTCGGCCTGCTCGAACTCCCCCCACGACGGCACGTTGCGAACGGTACCGGATCGTGGGCGCCGCCATGCCGGCGGGTCGGACCGGTGGTCAGTCCTCGCCGAGGATCTCGTCGATGGACGGCAGGTCGCCGCCGAGCAGGTCCTCCACCGAGGTGACGTGACCGTCGCCGTCGAGGTCCTCACCGATCGTCATCTCGAGCTGGCCGATCACGCGGTCCCTGGTGCAGGTGGGGATCGCGAGCGACCCGACGATGGCCGTGACCTCGTCCTCGCCGAGCTCCACGGCGTCGGGGTCGTGGGTGATGACGATCACCGTGGACGCCGGGTGGAGCTGGTTGTCGAGCGCGAAGTTCGGGAGCCGGGCGAGCTCGACACGGGCCTTGTACTGGGTGGCCGAGAGGAACTCGGGGTCCTGGTCCCGCGGGGCGACGAAGAGCTCGACCTGCTGGTCGGCCAGCTCCACGGTGCCGACCGCGTCGAAGGTGATGGTCCCGGTCTTCTCACCCGAGTCACCGAAGGAGCTCCACTCGTAGTCGAAGGTCGTCCAGGGCTCGCCCTCGGGGCCCAGCACGTTGCCCTCGGCGTCCATCCGGTCCGGCTCGAGCTCCACCTTCACGGAGCCCGCCCCGGTGTCGAACTCGAGGGTCGCGCTGTCGCCGAGCGGCGAGCCGGAGCCGGCCGAGCCGGCGCCCTTCAACTCCCAGCCCTCGGGCACGGCGAGTGCGAGCCAGGCGCCCCGCTCGTCCTCCGCGTCGCAGCGGGCGTCGACCTGCCGGAAGCCGTCCGCCACCGCCGGCGTCTCGTCGAGCGCCCACTCCGGTGCCGGCACCTCGGTCGCCGCTCCGTCGTCGTCGTCCGCCACCGGCTCCGCGGCGGTCTCCTCCCGATCGGGTCGGGGCGGTTCGGTCACCTCGCTCGCGTCGTCGTCGCCACAGGAGCTGGCGAGGAGGAGGACGGCGGCAGCGGTGGCAAGTGCCGATCGCCGGCGCCCCGTGAAGCTTCGATGGCTGGTCATGGGGCCGGGACCATAGGCCCCGCCGGGATGCCCGCTGGCCACCCGTCTCAGGGGGCGGTCACGACCTCCTCTGCACCGCCCGGCGGAGCCGCTGCCCGGCCGAGGACCACTGGCCGTTGAGCAGGTCGAGCAGCGTGTCGATCTGCTCCAACCGGACCATGCCGCCGCTCATGAGCGCGAGCGATCTGGCCGGTCCCTCCTTGAGCGCCGAGCGGACCATCTGCAACGTCGCGTCGTCGGGGTCGGGGAACTCCTGGGCGGCGCGCTTGAGGCCCTCCCGCTCCACCACCGCGCCCAGCATCCGGCCCACCTTCGTCGTCTCGAGGTCCTCGAGGGTCGAGTTGCGGTGGAACGGGCGGACGGGATCGGGCTCGGGGAGCGGGCGGCGGAGCATCGCCGCGAACTCCTCGTCGGTCGCCGAGCGACCCGAGGGCCGCGGGTCCGGTCCGAGCACGTCCGGTGAGTCGACCTCGACGGTGACCACCTCGACCGGGTCGGCGGAGGAGCGTGCCACGACGACCTCGAACCGGCCGGCCTCCACGAGCCAGTCGTGCGCGTCGACGTCCCACACCGCGAACGAGCGGCGGGTCAGGGGGATCTCCACCGTCTCGCTCTGGCCGGGATCGAGGTGCACCTTCGCGAACCCGGCGAGCTCCTTGTCCGGTCGCGGCACGCTCGACTCGACGTCGCGGACGTACACCTGCACCACGTCGGAGCCCCGCCGATCCCCGGTGTTGGTGACCCGTGCGCGCACGGTCAGCTCGGTGCCCTGTCCCTCGACCTCGATGTCGGACCAGTCGAAGGTCGTGTACGACAGCCCGAACCCGAAGGGGAAGTGGGCGGGGACCCCGGCGGTGTCGTGGAAGCGGTAGCCGACGTGCAGGCCCTCGCGGTAGCGGACCTGCTTCGGGTGGCCCGGGAAGTCCCGGTCCGCCGGGAGCTGTCCCACGTGGTGGGGGATGCTCTCGGCCAGTCGCCCGCCGGGCTCGGCGTCGCCGAAGAGCACGTCGACCGCGGCGCCGCCGCCGGCCTGCCCGCCGAGCCAGCACTCGAGGATCGCGTCGACCCGCTCCGCCCACGGCAGGTGCACGACACCACCGTTGTTGAGCACGACCACGAGCGGGACCCGCAGCGCGGCGAGCGCCTCGATGAGGCGGACCTGGTCGGCCGGCAGGTCGATGTCCGGGCGGTCGAAGCCCTCCGACTCGATCGCAGCGGGCAGCCCCGCGAAGCACACGACGACGTCCGCGTCGCGGGCGACCCGTAGCGCCTCCTCGAACTGCTCCGGGGTCGAGGTGCCGGTGCGCGCGTCGTAGCCGACGGCGTGCGACACCGTCGCGGCGTCGCCGACCCGGGCGCGCAGCTCGTCGAGGGGCACCTCGACACGCACCGCGGCCACCTGGGAGCTGCCCGCACCCTGGTACCGGGGCTGGGTCGCGAAGCCGCCGACCACCGCGATGCGCCCCTCGGGGGCGAGGGGGAGCACCCCTTCGTTGCGCAGCAGCACGGCGCCCCCCGCCGCGGCCCGCCGCGCCAGGCGGTGGTGCGCGTCGAAGTCCTCCGAGGGTCGCTCGCCGCGCTGCTGGCCCCGCTGCACCAGCGCCACCACCCGTTCGGCGCACCGGTCGACCTCCGCCTCGTCGAGCCGGCCGTCCCGCACCGCGGCGAGCACCTCGCGGTCGAACGCGCCCTGGCTGCCGGGCATCTCGAGGTCCATCCCGGCGCGCACCGCGGCGACACGGTCGTTGGTGCCGCCCCAGTCGCTCATCACGAGCCCGTCGAAGCCCCACTCGTCGCGCAGGATCGTCGTGAGCAGCTCACGATGGTCCGACGCGTAGGTCCCGTTGATCCGGTTGTAGGAGCTCATCACCGTCCACGGCGACGCCTCCTCGACGACGATCTCGAAGCCTCGCAGGTACAGCTCCCGCAGCGTCCGCTCGTCGACCAGGGCGTCCACCACGAGCCGGTACGACTCCTGGTTGTTCACCGCGAAGTGCTTCGCGCAGGCGCCCACGCCGCGGGACTGGATGCCGCGCACCATCGCCGCGGCCAGCCGCCCGCCGAGGAGCGGGTCCTCCGAGTAGTACTCGAAGTTGCGTCCACCGGCCGGGTGCCGCTTGATGTTCAGTCCCGGGCCGAGCACCACCGACACGCCCTGCGCGAGGGCCTCGTCGCCGATCGCCGCGCCGACCTCGGCCACCAGGTCCGGGTCCCAGGACGAGCCGAGCAGCACCGCCGGGGGGAAGCACGTCGCGGGGCGCGCCGCGGCGAGGCCGAGGTGGTCCGAGGAGCCGACCTGGCACCGCAGCCCGTGGGGCCCGTCGGCCACCACGATCCCCTCGAGCCCCGCCTCCGGCACCGGTTCGGTGGTCCAGAAGCCGCGGCCCGACAGCATCCGCACCTTCGTCTCGAGGTCCATCGACGCGACGATGCGCGCCGCCTCCGCTCTCAGCTCTTCCACGTCGACACCCTGCCATGTCGCGACCGCCGGGGGAGCCGGTTCGCTACCGTGCGCCGCATGAGCGGATCCGGCGCAGCGACGATCACGGGCATCCACCACTTCTCACCGACGGTGCGTGACGTCGAGGCCAGCGCCGCCTGGTACGAGCGGGTGTTCTCGATGGTGCGGGTGCCGATCCGGATGCCGCACCACGAGCGGGAGGACAGCGGCTACGCCGTCCTCCTCATCGAGCCCGCCTCCGGGCTCGTCATCGGCCTGCACCACCACGAGGCCAACGACGGGGAGCCCTTCGACGAGGCGCGCACCGGCCTCGACCACATCGGCTTCGGCGTACCCGACCGGGAGAGCCTGGACGCCTGGGTCGCCAAGCTCGACGAGCTGGGCGTCGAGCACTCCGGGGTGCGGGACCTCACCGAGCCCATCCCGTTCTCGACGCTGGTGTTCCGGGATCCCGACGGCATCCAGCTCGAGCTGTACCACCAGCCGTGAGCACCCCCGGGGACGGTCCCGTGGAGCTGGGGCTCGAGCTCGCCCAGGCGGTCCTCGCGGCCCAGCCGTTCAGCGTGCACGTCGGGGCGAAGGTCACCGCGTTCGGCGACGGCGCCGCGACGCTCGAGATCCCCGTGGTGCCCGAGCTGCTCCAGCAGAACGGCTACGTGCACGGCGGGGTGCTCGCCTACGCGGCCGACAACGCGATCACCTTCGCCGGGGGCTCGGTGCTGGGCCCCGAGGTGCTGACCGGCGGCATGCACATCGACTACGTGGCGGCTGCGCAGGGCGAGCTGCTGGTCGCGGAGGCGACGGTGGTGCAGGCGAGTGCCCGCAGGGCGACGTGCCGCTGCGACGTGTTCGCCGTCGACGCCGCCGGTGCGCGCACCTTGTGCGCGGTGGCGCAGGGGAACGTGATCGCACGCTGAGCTCCGGCGCGGGGTCAGGGGCGCGAGGTCGACCAGCGCACGCCCGGCCCGCCGACGGGCGTCGCGACGATGCGGTGTGCCCGGAGCGCGAGGAAGCCGCAGTCCTCGCTGTCCGGCCCGTCCGGCCAGATCATCGACGGGTCGAACCCGACCGGGGGCGGCACCGCCGCGATGCGCTCCCACACCTCGGAGCGTGCGTCGGCGGGCGCCCATTCGGCGGTCGCGTCGATGGCGACGGTGTCGTGCGAGGGGTCCCAGTAGAAGCAGCTGACCTGCGGATTCGCGCGGAGGTGCGCGACCTTCACCGGCGTCGGCCGGGCCGACACCAGCGCGGTGGGCACGTCGTCGTCGGACCAGCTCCACACGGGGTGCATCAGGCGGGTGCGGGGTTGGCCGTCGGTGCCGGCCGACGCCACCGTGCACCACACGATCCGCTCGACGATCGGCGCGGCCACGGCGAGCACCTCCGGCAGTGGGAGCGGTGTCGTCGCCATGGTCCACAACCTAGGTTGTGGACCATGGGTCCGGCAACTGGTGGCGGGGCGCCGGGCGGGACCGGTTCGGCTGGGAGGATGTGGACCATGGCGACGAGTGGCGACCCGCGGGCCGCACCCACGCGGGACATCGAGTCCGACGTCGTGCTGCTGCTCCAGGCGTGCTCGGCCGCGCTCGGCGAGCGCGTCCTCGAGGACGTGCGCGCGGCGTGCGGCACCGAGGTCCGCTACGGCGATGGCTACGTGTTCCAGCACCTCCAGGCCGGAGCGTGCTCGATCACCGAGCTGGCCCGCCGCCTCGGCGTCACCCAGCAGGCCGCCTCCAAGCAGGTGGACGACCTCGAGCGGCGGGGGCTCGCACGGCGGGCCCCCCACCCCTCCGACCGGCGCACCCGGCTCGTGGAGCTCACGCCGCTCGGTCGGCGGGCGATCGAGGCCGGCCGCGAGTCCCGCCGGGCGATCGCCGCGGAGGTCGAGTCGCTCCTCGGCGCCCGGCGTGCGGGGACGCTGCGTCGCGCATTGCTCGAGGTCAGCGACCGCTTCGACGCCGTCGATCGCATGGCCCGGCGAGAGCTGCGCCCCGAGTCCGCACGCTGAGGCTCGACCCCCCCCGGGTTCTGTTCGGCGGATGACTACTCGAACCGCGTCATGCGCCGAACGAAACGGGGGAGGACAGGGGAGGAGTGGGGGGGTGTCCCCATGTTCTTGTCAAGGGGTCACGCGGCTGCGGGGAGGGGTTCGGGTTGCTCGCTGGTGCGGTAGGGCTCGAGGTTGCGGAGCATGGCGAGGATGACGTCGCAGCGGCGTCGGGCAAGGCAGATGACCGCGGCGTTGTGCTTCTTGCCTTCGGCGCGTTTGCGGTCGTAGAAGGCCTTCGAGTCGGGCGAGCGCAGCGACGCGAACGCGGCGAGAAACATGGCGTTCTTGAGCCGGTGGTTGCCTCGCCGGGACTGGGACTCCCCTCGGATGCTGGTGCCGGACTGGCGGGTCACTGGGGCGAGTCCGGCGTAGCTGGCGAGCTTGGAGCCGCTGGCGAACCGGGTGCCGTCACCGACCTCGGCGAGGATCCTGGCCCCGGTCCTCGGCCCGATCCCCGGAAGGGTCACGAGGACCTGACCGAAAGGGTGCGCCAGGAACACCTCTTCGATCTCAGCCGCGAGCGCATCACGGCGGGTGTGGATGCGATCCAGTTCGACGGCGAGCTCGGCGATGACCCGGCCGACGGCTTGCTCGGCGGGCATCGTCACCGTTTGGGCGTCCAACGCAGCGATGACCGCGTCGGTGACCTTGGCGGCGACGCGAGGCGAGCGTTTCTTCACAATCGCGGTGATGCGGGCCCGGCCCGCAGGGCGCAGCGCAGTCGGGGTCGGGAACTTGGCGACCAGATCGCGGACGCCGGCCTGGTGCAGTCGGGAGCCGATCGCCCGCTCCAGCGCTGGCGACACGCTGACCAGCGAGTCGCGCAGCCGGTTCGTCAACCGGGTGAGGTCCGCGGCGAGGTCGACGTCGAACCCGTTCAGCACTCGCAGCTGCTCGAGGAGTTCGTCGCTGGCGGTGTCGAGCCAGTGGACGTTGCGGCGTCGGGTGCGGGCGGTGTCTGCGATCACGAACGCGTCGCGCCGGTCGGTCTTGGCCTCTCCCGGATACAGGTCCGCTGCCCGTCGCATCACCAGCCCAGGCACGTACGCGACCGGCACCTGGTGCTGCGCGGCAACGGCGATCGCGAGCTGCGCGATCGAGCCGGGCTGGTCGATCACCAACCCCGGCGTGCCGTGCTCACCGGCGCGTTCGAGCAGCGCGACCAGATCGGCTTCGTCGTTCGCGACGCTGCGTGCGAACAGCGATTCACCTACGTCGTCGAGGACGTCGGCGAAGTGCTCGTCCTTGCCGACATCGAGGCCGATCCAGACATCGACATCGTCCGGTGTGCTCACCCTGTCTCCCTCCACTCGTGGTCTACGGGGGAAGGCCGCCCTGGGTGCGCTCGCCGTCATCCACCTTACGAACCAGCGATCAGTCGCATGTCCCCATCAGAGGTTCACGCACCCGACCGCGCCGGCGGCAACACCCCCCAGGCCATCTGCGTGACAGGGGGCAATGAGCCATACCGGCACCGCCGGACTTCCCAAGCCCTCAGCATCGCCCAGGGCTCACGAGCAAGGTAAGGGGGTCGGCCCGCCGGACGCGCCGGATCAGCCCGCCACGGGTGGCGGCACGTCGACCTCCTCGTCGACGAGGGTGGTCCGCGGCGTCCACTCCAGCGCGCCACGCGCGCGCAGCTCCCGCACCGCGGGCACCGGGTCGGGATCCGCGTAGCGCACCGCGTCGTCGTAGCCGTCGTCGTGGCGCGTCGGGTCGACGACCCAGCAGGACGCCTCGAGCGCGAGCCCGTTCGGGTCCGTGAAGTAGATGGAGCGCATCACGCCGTGGTCGACGACCTCGGTGACCTCGCAGTCGTGCTCCTTCAACCGGTTGCGCAGCGCGAGGAGCGCCTCCTCGTCCTCGAGCCCGAGCGCGAGGTGGTCGAACTGCGCCGCACGCTCCGACGGGATCCCCGCCGGCTTCGCGAAGCGGGCGACCGGCTGGTCGCGGTACTCGAAGAACGCGACCGTGCAGCCCTGGTCGAACTCGAAGAAGTAGTGGCGGAACGAGTCGGTCGCGAGGTTCATCGCCAGGCGGGCACCGAGCACTCCGTGCCAGAACCGCACGGTCGCGTCCATGTCGGGGGTGACCAGCGCCAGGTGGTGCACCCCCTGCCAGCGTGGCCGGCCGTCCGCTCCCATGCGTCGATCGTACGACCACCCCGCCCGCAGGGGTACCGTCCCGCGGGTGGAACTGCGCGACGTGATGAGGACCACCCCCGCCACCCGCGAGTTCACCGACGAGCCGGTGCCCGACGAGGTGGTCCACGACCTGCTCGACGTCGCCCGGTTCGCGCCGAGCGGCGGCAACCGCCAGGCGTGGCGGGTCGTGGTGCTGCGCGACCCCGACCTCCGCCGCCGCATCCGCGACCTGTACGTGCTGTCGTGGCGCGAGTACATGGCGCACGTGCGCGAGGGGCTCGTGCCGTTCGCCGCCGGAGGGGACGGGCGCTGGCACGGACCGGCGGTCGACCTGGAGGCGGCCCGCGCCACCCCGGCGCCGCTGCCGTTCGCGGACCACCTCGACGAGGTCCCGGTCCTGCTGCTGGTCGCGGCCGACCTGACCCGGCTGGCCGCCGTCGACAACGGCTTGGACCGGCAGGGCATCTCCGCCGGGGCGTCCGTGTACCCGTTCGTGCACAACCTGCTGCTCGCCGCCCGCGACGCCGGGCTCGGCGGGGTCATGACGACCGTGCTCGCCCGCCAGGAACCCGCGGTGCGGGAGCTGGTGGGGTTGCCGGACGACCACGCCGTGGCGGCGCTCGTCGCGCTCGGCCGCCCGGTGCGCGAGGTGACGAAGCTGCGCCGCGCGGCGGTCGAGGAGTTCACGACCGTCGACCGCGTCGACGGGCCTCCCTTCACCGCACCGCACCCCCGGGTTTCGTGATGCGCACGTGCTGGATCTCCAGCACGTACGCACCACGGATGGGGAGCGTCAGCGGCGCGGGGCGAACCCGAGCTGCTCCAGCGCCGTCGGGGTCAGCCGCTCCGGCGTCCACGGCGGGTCCCACACGACCTGCAGCCGCACCTCCACCTCGGGCAGCGCGGCGCGCACCGCCGCCTCCGCTTCCGCGGGCAGCTGCTCGGAGACCGGGCAGCCCGGCGTGGTGAGGGTCATGTCGATCTCGACGACGTCGCCGTCGATCCGGATGTCGTAGACGAGCCCGAGGGACACGACGTCGAGTGCGAGCTCGGGGTCCCACACCCGCGACAGCGCCTCGAGGACCGCCTCGCGCCGCCGTTCGGCGTCCCAGTCGGTGGTCGGCACCTCGATCATCGGAGCGCCGCCGCGGTGGGTGCGGGTGCGTCCGCCGCAGCGTGACGGCGCAGCACGCGGACCGGGCCGATCGCAAGGTTCAGCGTGGAGAGCAGCCCCGTCAGCGAGATGCCGACCCCACCGAGTGCCACGAGGGCCGTCGAGGTCGACAGGATCCCGGCGATGGCGAGGACGAAGCCGGAGGAGGCGGTTCCGAGGGTCGCCCTCGCCACGCCGGGATGGAACAGGTCGCCGAACAGCAGCGGCCTGCCGCTCGGTGACGTCGACACCCCGCGGGCACGCAGGGCGCTGTAGCCGATGAACGGCACGATCTTGTGGGCGTGGCCGACCACGGCCAGCCCCAGCCACGCGACGAGCGCGGCGACCTCGGCGGCGACCAGGCGGGACCGGTCTGCGAGGTCGACGTCGGCCAGCGCGGCGGCAGCACCGAGCGCCACGCCGGCGACCAGGAACCCGACCGACACGAAGAGGAAGCCGTGCAGGAGCTCGAGCGGGC
Source organism: uncultured Microthrixaceae bacterium (assembly GCA_965651815.1). Classification (GTDB taxonomy): domain Bacteria; phylum Actinomycetota; class Acidimicrobiia; order Acidimicrobiales; family Microtrichaceae; genus CBFGTJ01. Next base: position 19,948 of record CBFGTJ010000032.1, read on the forward strand.
GCCGACGGTGGCGCACCGCGCCGGCGAGCGAGGTCAGGTGGGCTGCCAGTCCGGCGGCCGACGCCGCGGCGCCCGGCCACGCGAGCAGCGGCACGGCGAACAGCAGGCCCGCCGCGAGGAAGGGCACGCCCACGGCGAGCAGGCGCACCGCCCAGGCGCCCGAGCGCGCGCGTGGCCGATGGGCGAGCAGGAACATCGGCCAGAGCTTCTCGGCGACCGCGACGTAGGTCAGCCCCAGCCAGCCGAGCAGCCCGAGGTGCGCGTGCGCCATGACCCGGTTGGGCAGGAGGGGGAACCACGCGGCGTGCCGGTTGAACGCGTACACCGCGCCGAACGCGACCGTGGCCACGAGGAACCCGATCGACCAGCGCAGCCCCACCAGCGGGACGCCGCCGTCGCGTGCGGAGAGCGGACCGGACAGGTTCCATGCGGCGAGCAGCACCGTCAGCGAGCCGGTCACCGCGCCGGCGGCGATGAGCGACTCCGGTCCGTGCGCGAACCCGGAGGGCAGCAGCCACGCCGTCGCCAGCATGCCGACGAGGGTGAGCCGTGCGGCGGTCACCGAGCGCAGGCGCCGGCGCGCGACGACGGGGGCGAACTGGTGGGCGGCCCCCAGCACCGCGGTGGTGAGGAAGGCGAGCACGCCGACGTGCACCGCGGCCACCGCACCCGGGTGCGCGGGCGTGTGCACGAGCCGGTCGGCCGCGAACCACACGGCCAGCCCCAGCGCCCACAGCCCGACGCCACCCGCGGCGAGGAACGACAGCGGCACGGAGGCGGGCGGCACCGTCGCCCCGCCGCCCGGCACGAAGGGGGCGGCGCTGCCGGCGCGGGTGGCCCCGTCGGCCGCATCTCCGGTGGCGGCGTGGGTGGCGTTCGCCACAGGGCAGTCCTCCCATTTATCTAGTAGGCACTAGAACAATAACCACCGAGTCGCCTCGGCGACCAGAGCCAGGAGGAGCGACCCATGGCACAGACGCTGGACGTGCGGCCCATGCCGCCGAGGGTGCGGCACGAGACGATCTTCGAGCGGCTCGACTCGCTCGCCACCGGCGAGACCCTCCGCCTCCTCAACGACCACGACCCCGCGCCGCTGCGCTACCAGCTCGACGCGACCCGGCCCGGCCAGTTCCGCTGGACCTACGTCGAGGAGGGGCCCGAGCAGTGGGCGGTGGACATCACCAGCCGTGCCCGGGTCGTCGATGCGAGGCCGACCCTCGCCGAGGGCGGTGAACCGTTCGAGGAGATCATGCGGGTCGCCGCCCAGGTCGGCGAGGACGAGGTGCTCGTCGTCTACGCGCCGTTCGAGCCCGTGCCCCTCGAGGGGGTGCTCGCCGAGCAGGGCTTCGCACACGTGGTCGACCAGCTCGACGACGGGGACTGGCGGGTCACCTTCATCCGGTGAGCCCGGCCATCCGGTGAGCCCGGCCATCCGGTGAGCCCGGCCATCCGGTGAGCGGGTTCTGTTCGGCAGATGACAAGGA
>CBFGTJ010000033.1:0-21400 GCA_965651815.1 uncultured Microthrixaceae bacterium
TTCGACGACGTGTGCTCGTCGCACCTGATCGAGCACTTCACCGAGCCGGAGCACCACGTGCGCGAGGTGGCCCGCGTGCTCGCGGACGACGGGCGGGCGTTCTTCATCACCCCGAACAAGCCCGCCGACTTCGAGAACCCGTACCACGTGTACCTGTTCGACCCCGAGGACCTCGAGTCGATGCTGCGCCGCCACTTCTCCTCGGTCACGGTCCTCGGCCTCGACGCCACCCCGCTGGTGAAGGCGGACTTCGAGAAGCGCCGTGCGATGGCCAACAAGCTGCTCCGCCTCGACCCGTTGGGGCTGCGCCACAAGCTGCCGCGCAAGGCGTTCGTGTGGCTGCACGCGACCGGCCGGCGGATCGCCTACCGGTTCACCAACACCGAGCAGGTCGGCGGCCAGTCAGGCATCACCGACGCGGAGTTCTTCATCACCCCCGACATCGACGAGTCGACCCTCGTCCTGTTCGCGATCGCGCAGCAGCCGATCCGCGACGCCGACGTCGTCGCCTGACCGCGACGACGGCCCACCGCGGCCGGCGAGTCGGCGGAGGCGGTCGACCAGCACGTCGACGCCCAGCAGCAGGACACCCACCAGCGTCCACGCGTGGGTCACCTCGAACCACTGCGGCCAGCGGAAGTCGGTCTCGTAGCCGTTGCGGATCTGCTTGAGCACCACGAACGCCGCCGCGGCACCGAGCGCGCCGAGCGACACGGCACGCAGCAGCACCTGCCCACGGCGCGTCGCCAGCGCGACGAACGTGACCAGCGCGACCGCGACGCCCACCGGCAACCCGGCCAGGAACACCGCGACGACGAGCACCGCCGCCGCGACGATCCCCGCGCGGCCCGGTGCGAGCGCCTCGCCGTCGGACTCGAAGGGGTGCACCAGGCGGGGCACCGCGATGGCGGTCGCTCCCGGAGGGAGGTGGGGGTCACGCCGACGGGGCCGGAGGACCAGCGCGAGGCAGGCGAGCACGCCCAGCGCCGAGAGGGCCAGGGCCACCCAGACGACCTTCTGGGGTGACCAGGTGATGTCCACCACGAGGTCGGCGCCCAGCTCCGCCGGATCGATCCGCCACCCGGTGGCGTAGCCGTTGACCAGCGTCGGCTCCCCGAGGTCGACGCCGTCCGCGGTCGTCGCGGTCCAGCCCTCGCTGTAGCTCTGGCCGAGCACGATCCAGTACGGCTCGGTCGCGTCCCGCACGGTCACCCGGTGGTCGATCCTGCCGGTGCGCTCGGTGGTCGTCGAGGGCTCCTCGGTGGCCTCGAGGCCCTCGACGAGCGTGTCGGGGCCCGGGCCGCCGCCGGCCTCGCTGGCGAGCGCGAGGAGGTCGACCTCGATGCCGCCCTCCGCGCCGGGCGCCGTGCGCAGCAGCGACCGCCCGGCGTCCAGCTCGACCGGCCCCCCGCAGGACTCCAGTCGCAGCAGCCGGCTCGCCAGGGCGTCCTCGACCGTGCCGACGACTCGCAGGCCGTAGGGGCGGCCGTCGATCTCGAGGAGGTGGTCGTGGCAGGTGTCCGCGAGCGGGCGGTCCGCGGCGGGCAGCTCCATCGTGGGCAGCCCGAGCTCGGCCAGGCCGACGGGCATCACGACCGGGCCGCCACCGAACCAGTCCTCGGTGAGCACCTCGTCGACCTCGTCCACCGTGAGCCGGAACGTGGTGCCCCGCAGCACCCCGGTGTCGAGGGCGACGCTCGTGGTCGACCGCTCCGGCCGGCCCTCGCCCGGGTCGATCGGCGTCAGGTCGAACCTGCGGGGCTCACCGCCGTCGACCGACAGGCTGAGCGTCCGGGGCACCGAGTGGCGACCGTCGGCGACGACCAGCAGCTCGAGCCCGTCGACCTCGACCGGCTCGGGGTAGGTGACCTCGACCCAGGAGCCGGCCGCCCCGTTGAAGGGGCTCCGGTACGCCGTGGACGGGTCCCCGTCGAGCGCGGAGGACGCCCGTGAGCGGAGGTCCCGGGCCATGCGCTCGCCGGAGGTCGCCACGACCCCGCCGTCCTCCGGTGCCGGCACGCCGATCCAGCGGTCGATCACGTGGTCGGGCAGCGAGTCCGACAACCGGCCCTTGCCGTAGGCGGTGAAGCTGCGGGGCACGGGGCCCTCCACCCAGCGGCGCATCCCCGGCTCCTCCGGGTTGCCCAGCGCCTCGTCGAGGCTCGGTGCCCGCCGGCTGAACAGGTAGGTCAGGTCGCGCTCCAGCGACTCGCGGCCCGCGACCGAGAGCAGGTCGACCGGGGGGCGGATCGTCTCGACCAGCGGTTCCACGCCGGGGATCTCGAGCTCGGCGATGCCGACGTCGGACACGCCCCGGTAGCTGGCGAGCCGGCCGACGTTGGTCTCCTCGACCACCACGTCCAGCGTGTGGAACGTGCGCTCCGGGAACGTGATCTCCCGCCCCGGGGGGAACAGGGCGCTGTCGCCGAGGTCGACCTCGACCTTGGTGCGCTCGTCCTCGTCGAAGACCAGCGACACGCGGGTGATCCACCGGCTCTTGCGGCCCTGGGTGAGGAGGAGGTTCACCCGGTCGGTCGTGATCGGCTCGGTGGAGGTGACCCGCAGGTACTCGCCCTCCGCCTCGTCGAACGCCGCGACGCGCCACGCGGTGGACGGGTCACCGTCGAGGGCGAAGTAGGCCCGGTCGCCCGCGGTGTAGGTGATGCCGTTGCCGTAGGCGGTCGCGGCGGCGGTGACGGGACCCTCCACCTCGGTGATGGTGCGGGCGTCGTCACCGGCCTCGGGGAACACCTCGAGGCGGTTGTCGGCCGGGTCCTCCTCGACCGGTTCCTCACCGGCCCGCTCGGTGTAGCCGTCGTTCTCGCGCACCGACCCCCAACGGCGGGCCTGGCGCCGGTTGGTGTCCGAGACCACCAGCCGTGCGCCGGGCTCGCGGATGAGGTCGCGCAGGACCTCCGGGGAGTCGGCGAAGGTCGCGGAGTACAGCACCGGCCGGTCGGCCGGCAGGAGCCCCGCCGAGGCGAGCGCGACGATGCCGGCGGCGTCGCCCGCGAGGATCGTCGGCGAGCGGGCGGCGACCGTGCGGACCATCGGCTCGGGGGAGTCGACCGGGTAGACGGTCACCGGGGCCGGGTGCCCCATCTCGGGGGTGGCCGCGAGCGTGGCCTCGTCGTCGAGGGGCAGCTCCGGGGAGGGCTCGTTGGGCACGGGCTCACCGAAGGTCCGCGGTTCGCCGAGGCCGATGGCCCGGTCGAGGCGGTCCGCGGTCTGGCGCGGCCGGGGCGTGCGGTAGCGCTCGAACTGCAGGTCCGCGCGGTGCACGATCTCGCCGACGCCCATCAGCCGGGCGAGGGGAGCGAGGGCGTCGGGGTCGACGCGCCCGTCCTGGAACGGCAGGTCGGCGGCGTTGAGCAGGTCCGCGGAGGGCGGCGACCCGTAGGGGATGAGCTCACGGGCGACGAAGTCGCGGTCCATCAGGCCGGGCGTGATCGGGTCGACCGTGTTGCCCCAGCGGTACGCGGCGAAGTCGATGCCCGGCAGCTCCCACACCCTGGTGTCGTGGTCACCCGCGTCGAGGGCCGCCGCCGCGTCGCGCCAGTACGCCGGCACGTCCTCGTCGCGGAGCAGGTTCCGGTCGACGAACTCGCCGCGGAACAGGGCGAGCGAGTTCAGGCACACCAGCACCACGAGGGTGCCGGCGACCGGCACGCGCCACCGTGGGCGCACCCGGTCGAGCGACGCGACCGCCGCGCCGAGGAACACCGCAAGGCCGAGCACGACGAGCGGCACCGCCCTGGGCGTGGACCGGAACGACAGGCCCAGGTCGGTGCGGCTCCACGCCTTGAACAGCGCCCCGTAGGGGCTGGGCCCCTCCCAGGGGTGGGCCCCGACCGAGAGCACCATCCCGACGACGATCACCGTCGCGAAGTACGCCCGGTGCCGCCAGCGGGTGAGCAGCCCGGCGGCCGCGGCGGTGAGCGGGATCGCGAACGACAGGGCGAGCGACGGGATCGACTCGATCATCCGGGTCGTCGACGCCGTCCAGGGGCCGAGGCCGTCGCGCCCGTAGAAGAACCAGTAGCCCAGGCCCCGCAGTACCTCGGTGGACAGCGCGGCGGACGCCACGGTCATGTAGGTCTCGGTGTAACGGAGGATGGGGATGCCGTAGGCACCCTGGAGGGACAGGCCCGCCATCCACCACAGCGAGGTCGCGAGCGTGAGCACCGAGATGCGCAGCCCGACCACCAGCGCCCGTCGCAGCGACACCTCGCGCTCGGCCCACACCGCGTAGGCGAACCAGAGCACGGGCGCCACCATGACGAGCAGCAGCGACGTGGCGTTCACCCCGCCGACGGTCAGGGTGACCAGCGCGAACCACGCCGGGGTGCGCCAGTCGTCCCGCCGCAGCGACCGGGCGGCGAGCCCGACCAGCCACGGCAGGCCCGCGAACGGCAGCAGGATCACCGAGAGGCGGGCGACGTAGTCGAGCAGGTACGGGCTGAGCGCGTACGCGAACGAGGCGACCGTCGCTCCGCCGCCGACCCAGCGCAGCTCGCGGAGCATGAAGCGCACCCCGAGGCCCGCGGCGAAGATGATCGACCCGGCCCAGAGGCGCTGGGCGACCCAGTCGGGCAGGCCGATCGCCTCCATCAGCCAGTAGTAGGGGCCCATCGGCCAGAGGTAGCCGATGTTCTGGTGGGTGACCGTGCCGAGGCCGACGTTCGGGTCCCACATCCACGCGGCGCGCGACAGCAGGCGGGACGGGTCGAGGTACAGGTACGTCTTGGTGTCCGCGCCCACGCTGCCGGGCTTGGTGAGCAGCAGCGGCACGTAGGCGACCAACGCCAGGAGCGTCGCTCCGACAGGGAGCCTCGTCCGCTGCACCCACGGGCGCGTGTCGTCGGGGGCGGTGCCGGTCATGGGGAGGCCCGACCCTACCGTCCGCCCGCACGCCGGCGGCTCACCCTGCCGGAGCCGGTGGGTGCAGCGCACCGCGGCGCACCGCCACCGCTACTGTCGCTGGCCGTGGTCTCCCGCCGCCCCTCACCGGAGGTCCGCGCCGCGCTCACCGTGGGTGCGGTCGCCGCCGCCGTCCGCGTCGCCTGGGTGCTGTTCGCCTCCCGCCCGCCGCAGGGCCTCTCGGACCCGAAGATCTACGTCGCGGCGGCGGAGTCGATCGCCCGGGGCGACGGCTACACGTCCCTGCACGGGCTGCCGACCGCCTACTACCCGCCCGGCTACCCGTTCTTCCTGGGTGGGCTGCGGGCGGCGCTCGACGTCGTCGGTGCGGGCGCCCACCACGTGCTGGTCACCGGGCTCGTGCAGGCGCTGCTGGGCGGGGTGGGCGCGGGCGCGGTGGTGCTCATCGGCTGCCGGCTGGTGGCCCGCACGCAACCGCGGCGGGACCTCCGTCCCGGCGTGCTGGCCGGCGCGGTGGTGGCGCTGTGGCCGAACCTGGTGCTGCACACCGCGGTGGTGCTGAGCGAGACGGTCTTCCTCGCCGGCTTCTACGTGGCGCTCGCCGCGCTGTGCGCGTGGCTCGACCTCGGCGACGACGGGTCCGTGCGGCGCCGCCGGGCGCTGGGGGCGGTGGTCGTGGTGGGCACGGCGTGGGCCACCCTGGTGCGCCCCCAGTCCGTGGTCCTGCTGGTGCCGGCCGCGGCGCTCGCCTGGTGGCTCGGGGGCGTGCCGCTGCGGCGGGCGGCACGGGGTGTCGGCCTCGTCGTCGCGGGCCTCGCGCTCGCGGTCCTCCCCTGGACCATGAGGAACGTCGTGGTCATGGACGCCCCGGTCCCCATGTCGACCAACACCGGCGACAACCTCTGCATGGGCTTCAACGACGACGCCAACGGGGCCTTCATCCAGACCCCGGAGTGCTTCACCGACGGCCGCTACGTCGACGGCCCCGAGGTGGAGGTCGAGCGCGACGCCGAGCTGCGCGGCAGGGCGTTGCGCTGGATCGCATCGAACCCGGGAGCGCTGCCACGCCTCAGCCTGCAGAAGCTGCGGGCGACGTTCGTCCACGACGCCGACGCCGTCGCCGCGTGGGAGTCCTACGGCGAGGACGTGCACCTCGGAGACGGCGCCCGCGCCGCGCTGCGCTGGGCCAGCGACCTCTACTACTGGGCGGTCGCGCTCGTCGCGCTCGGCGGCCTGGTGCTCGTGGGGGCCGACACCCGGCGTGCCCGGCGGGACCGGCGACCACCCCCCGTCCACGCGCTGCTGGTCGCCGCCGTGACGCTCGGCGGGGTCCTCGTCCCGGTCCTGTTCTTCGGTGCGGAGCGGTTCAAGGTGCCGATCGTGCCGTGCCTCGCGCTGCTGGCCGCCTACGTGCCCGCCCGCTTCTGGGCACGTCGCAGCGAAGCGCCGGAGGGGGCGCACCCCCACACCGGGCCGACCAGGGTCCCGGAAGGCCCCGAGGCACCCGAGCACGCCACGCGGACCCCCTCGAGCGCGGCGGAACCGGCGCCGTGACCGCCGTCGCCGAAGCGACCGCACCGGTGCCCACGGAGCCCGCCCCCGCCCGGCGGCGGTACCTGGCCGCATCGGGCCTGGGCGCCCTGTGCGCGTGGCTCCTGTTCGCCCTGGTGCTCCAGAGCGGCCGTGACGGGTGGTTCGACCGTGACCTCCTCGGCAACTTCTACGACGGGCAGGCTCGGGCGCTGCTCGACGGGCGCCTGGACGTCGACCCCGGGATCGCGGGGTTCGAGGGGTTCCGGATGGGCGAGCGGACCCACATCTACCAGGGGCTCGTCCCCGCGCTGCTGCGCCTGCCGCTGCTCGCCGTCACCGACGCCGCGGACGGCCGCCTCACCGGGCTGTCGATGCTCCTCGCGACCGCGCTCGCGCTCGGCTACCTCGTCGCGGCGGGCTGGCGGGCACGGTGGCTGGTGCGCGGCGACCGGGCGCTCACCAGGGGAGAGGGCTGGCTGGTGGGGGCGGCGACCTTCGGGCTCGCCGCCGGGCCGCTGCTGTTCCTCGCGTCGAGGGCGTGGGTGTACCACGAGGCGATCGTCTGGGCGTGCGCGGCGACGCTCGCCTCCCTGACGCACCTGCTGTGGTGGCTCACTCCCGACGAGGGCGCGCGGGCGCGCGACCGGCACCTCGTCGCCGCCGTGCTCCTCGCCGGGGTCGCGCTCAACAGCCGCTCGTCGATGGGGCTCGGGCCGATGCTCGCCGCGGCGGTGGTGGCCGCCTCGCTCGCCCTCCAGCTGCTGCCCGGGGCCCTCGGGACGAGCCGACCGGTCACCGCGCTGCGGTCCGCGCTCCGGCGGCTCACCGGGTGGGACCCGCAGCGGACCGTGCGCTCCCCACGGGCGGCGCTGGCGATCGTCGTGGTGGGGCTGGTCGTCGGTGCGGGGCTCTACACCGCGGTCAACACCGCCCGCTTCGGCTCCCCGTGGACCGTGCCGCTGGACCGGCAGGCGCTGGTCGCGACGGACCCCGCCCGCCGGGCCGCGCTCGACGCGAACGACGGCTCCCTCTTCGGCCTGCAGTACGCGCCGTCCGTGCTCACCCAGGCCCTGCGACCCGACGCGCTGGGCTTCCGCGGCGAGCTGCCCTGGCTGGTGTTCCCCTCGTCGCGCCCCGCCGTCGTCGGCGACGCCGTGTTCGCGGAGCGCGACTGGTCCTCGAGCGTGCCCGCCAGCCAGCCGCTGCTCCTGCTCGGCGCGGTCCTCGGGGTCGCGACGCTGTGCTCCCCGCGGCGCCTGCTCGGACGCGGGGACCTCGGCGCGTTGGGGCCCTACCGACTCGTCGCGTGGGGTGCCGCGGCCAGCGGCGCGGCGATCGTCGTGTTCGGCTACATGGCGCAGCGCTACCTGACCGACCTCTACCCCTTCCTCGCGCTCACCTCGCTCGTCGGGCTCCACGCCCTGCACGCACGTGGGGTGGAGCAGTGGGGGCGCGGCGCCCGGCTGACCGCGACCACGGTCGTGGTCCTCGCCGCGCTGTGGGGTGCGTGGGCGAACACCGGGCTCGCGCTGCAGTACCACCGCGAGATCGCCCCGGGCCCCACCGAGGCCCAGCGGATCCAGTGGGTGCGGACCCAGGCCCGCGCGGGTGCGCGCCACGAGCTGCTCCAGCTCCCCTCGGACGCGGCGCTGCCCGGCGGGCAGCCGGTCGGGAGGCTCGCGGTCACCGGCGACTGCGACGGCCTGTACCGGTCCAACGGCACCGTCTGGTACCGCCTCGAGAGCAGCACCGGCGGCGGACGTGCCGTGCTCCACCTCGACCACCGCGGCGCCGGGGACGGCGGGGCGCGGGTCATCGCCCGGCGGCGGGGCGGGGACGGCGAGGTCCGCGTGGTGCTCGCCCCCAGCCCCGGTGGCGTGCGCTTCGCCGTCGAGCGCGTCGACGCGGCGGGCACCACGACCGCCGGCGCCGGACCGGAGCTGGCGTTCCCGCCGGGTGCGCGCCTCGAGGTGCAGCTGACCCTCGACCACCACACCGGTGAGGCGCTCGTGGTCGACCGTGACGGTCAGCGGCTGCTCGACGCGCTGCTCGACATCCCCGGCGGCGAGCTCGAACCGGTCGGCGACCCCGGGTTGGAGGTGGTGGCGGAGGATCCGCCCACCCCGCTGTGCGACGAGCTCCGCAGCTGAGCGGTCCACCGCTCGAGCGGGCGGGGGCGGACCGCCCAGCGCATCACCGGACGCTCGACCAGGTACCAGCTGGCAGCGGCGCAGGCGAGGCTCAGCGCGACGGTGACCAGCAGCATGTCCCGGAAGCTGGCGGCGAGCGACGCCTGGCCGGTCCAGCGCAGGAACATGTCCTGCCAGGCCTCGTGCCAGATGTAGATGCCGTAGGACACGAGTCCGAGCCACACCGCGACGGGGTTGGCGAACACCGCCCGCACCGGCCCGCGGTCCTGGCGTGCGAGCACCGCGGGCACGACCAGCAGCGTCGCGAAGGTCGTGTAGATGAGCCGCACCCCCAGCGCCTGCTCGGGCGAGAACGTCGGGAACATCGGCAGGTCGAGCTGGGTGGACACGAACCAGAACACGACCGCGCCGGCCGCCCAGCACCCCGACGTGAGCGGTGCGCCGGTCACCCAGCGGGGGAGGTGGGCCCCACGCTGGGACCAGCGGGCGGTCAGCACGGCGAGCAGCATGCCCGGGACGAAGTCGCCGATGCGGAACGGGAGCCACGTCCCCAGCTGGGCGAAGCGGGACTGGCTCGTGTCGATCCCGATGAGGACCAGGTTCGCGAGCAGGGAGGCGACGAAGAGCGCCACCAGCGCGACGACCTCGACGCGGACCTGGCGCTCCGGGGGGCGCTGCCGGCGCGACATCACCCACGCCCAGATCGGCACGAACGTGTAGAAGGCCACCTCGGTGGCCAGCGACCACGCTTGCTGGATCGGTCCGCCGACGAGCTGGGTCGAGTCGTACACGTGGAGCAGCAGGTAGTGGGAGACGACGCTGTGGGGCTCCTCGAAGCCCGGGGCGCGCAGCACGAACGCGACGATCGTGAGCGCCACCCAGTAGGCGGGCACGATGCGCAGGACGCGGCGCCGGGCGTAGGCCCCGAGGTCGCCCGGGTGGTCGCCGCGCAGGCGCGCCGCGACGAAGGGCCGGTACAGCAGGAACCCGGACAGCACGAAGAAGATCGACACCCCGACGTCCATCCGCGCCAGGTAGGGCCCCACCACCTCGTTGCGGGCGGCGTAGCCGCTCAGCAGGGCGACGTGGGTGACCAGCACGCCCAGCGCCGCGAGGGCGCGGCACCCGTCCAGGGCCTGCAGGTGGACCCTGCCCGCGGAGATGGGGCGGGCGGCCCCGCCGGCGATCCCGCCTGCGCCGCCAGCCAGCGTCGTCGCCGAGGGCTCCATGCGGCCGATCGTAGGCGCGCTGTAGCCTCGCCCCACCGACCCGCGGAGAACCTGTGACCCCCACGACGGCCCCCAAGCGAATCGGGATCCTCGTCGTCGCGTACAACGCCGCGACGACGCTCGCCGCCGTCCTCGACCGGATCCCCGAGGACTTCCGACCGTCGATCACGACCGTGCTCGTCGGCGACGACCACAGCCAGGACCAGACCCACCTGGTGGCCGTCGGCTACCAGAGCCTGGCGCCCGACCTGCCGATCCAGGTCACCCGCCACGAGCGCAACCTGGGCTACGGCGGCAACCAGAAGTGGGGCTACCGCACCGCGATCGAGCAGGACCTCGACGTCATCGTGCTGCTGCACGGCGACGGCCAGTACGCACCGGAGCTGCTGCCCGACATGGTCGCCCCGCTGCTCGCCGGCGAGGCGGATGCCGTGATGGGGTCCCGGATGATGGTCCCCGGCGGCGCGCGCCGCGGCGGCATGCCGCTGTACAAGTACGTCGGCAACCGGATCCTCACGACCGTCGAGAACGCGCTCGCCGGCGTCGAGCTGTCGGAGTGGCACTCGGGGTACCGGGCCTACTCGGTCGAGGCGCTCCGCCAGCTGCCCTTCGAGCGCAACAGCGACGGCTTCGACTTCGACACCCAGATCATCCTGCAGCTCATCGAGACCGGGCAGCGCATCGTCGAGATCCCGATCCCCACCTACTACGGCGACGAGATCTCGCACGTGAACGGGCTCAAGTACGCGAAGGACATCACCCAGCACGTCCTGCGCTACCGGGCGCACAAGATGGGCTTCGGCACCGGCGAGCTCGCCTTCGCCAGCCAGGCCTACGAGGAGAAGCACGCCGAGGACTCCTCGCACGGGATCCTCCTGGGGTGGATGGGGCGCCGGACCGGCGCACGGGTGCTGGACCTCGGCTGCTCGGACGGGCGCCTCGCCCAGCGGCTGCGGGAGCTGGGCCACCACGTGACCGGCGTCGACGTCGAGGCGCTCGAGGGCGTGAAGGAGCGGGTCGACCGGTTCGTGCAGGCGGACCTCGACGACGGGCTCCCACCGGACCTCGACGGCCCCTACGACGTGGTGCTCGCCGCCGACGTGCTCGAGCACCTGCGCCGGCCGGAGGTGCTGTTGGGCCAGCTCCACGACGTGCTCGCCCCCGGCGGCACGGTGCTCGCGAGCGTGCCGAACTTCGGGCACTGGTACCCCCGCGCGCGGGTGGCGCTGGGCCGCTTCGACTACGACCGCCGCGGCATCCTCGACGCCGGGCACGTCCGCTTCTTCACCCGCAGGAGCTTCGAGCGGCTGGCGGCGTCGCAGGGCTTCGCCGTCGCACGGCGGGAGGCCACCGGGCTGCCGCTGGAGGTCGCCGCGCGGGGCGGCAGCGGGTCCGTGCCGGCGTCCGGGGCGGCGGGGTGGCTGGCCCGCCTGGACCGGGCGGCGGTCGGGCTCCGCCCGGAGCTGTTCGGCTACCAGTTCCTCTACGAGCTCCGCCCCGAGCCGCCACGACGCGTGCGGAGCTGACGCCGCGCATGACCGGGACCGCCGAGGCCGAGGTCGTCGTGTCGCGCCGTGACCAGCGCGACCGCAACGCCGCCCAGCGGCGCGCGGAGCGCACGTTCCGGATGGCGCTCGGGGCGATCATGGCCCTCGGCCTGGCGATCCGGGCGGCGTTCGTGCTCATCCGCCAGTCCGGCGTGGAGCTCGTGACCGGCGACGCGTTCTGGTACCACTTCCAGGCCAAGCTCGTCGCCGAGGGCAAGGGCTTCCTCCACCCGTTCGAGTACTACGAGCACGGGGTCGAGGCGGCCGGGGCCGACCACCCGCCCGGCTTCGTCGCGATCCTGGCGGTGCTCGACCTGCTGGGCATCGACACGCCCCAGGGCCAGCGGCTCGTCATGTGCCTCGTGGGCACCGCGTCGATCGCCGTGATCGGCCTCCTCGGCCGCCGCCTCGCCACCCCGGTGGTGGGGCTCATCGCCGCCGGCATCGCCGCGGTGTACCCGAACCTGTGGATCAACGACGGCATGCTCATGGTGGAGACGGTCTTCATCTTCGCCACCGCCGTCGCCCTGCTGTGCACCTACCGGTACCTCGAGCGGCCCCGTCGCGGGGAGCTGCTGCTCGTCTCGGCCGCCCTGACCCTCGCGGCGCTGACCCGCCCCGAGTCGCTGCTGATGTTCGCGGTGCTGGTGCTGCCGCTCGTGCTGGCGCGGCACGCCCTGCCGTGGCGCGAGCGGCTCGTCCACCTGGTGCTCGCGGCGCTCGTGCCGCTGCTCGCGTTCGCGCCGTGGGCCGTGTACAACCTCGGGCGGTTCGAGGTCCCGGTGCTGATCAGCACCGGCGCCGGCCAGACCCTCGCGGCGGGCAACTGCGACCTGACCTACTCGGGCGACCACCTGGGCTTCTACAACACCCGCTGCCTGCTGGAGCCCCAGATCGAACCGCCGACCGCCGAGGACCTCTCCGTGCGCGACGGGCAGTACCGGGAGATCGCGCTCGACTACATGCGCGACCACCTCGGCGAGCTGCCGAAGGTCATGGCCGCACGCGTCGGAAGGGTCTGGCACCTGTACCGGCCCGGGCAGAGCATCGGGCTCGACGGGTTCGTCGAGGGCCGCTCGGGCGGCCCGCCCGGCACCAGCCACGAGCTGGTGCGGGAGGCCCTGTGGGCCTACTACGCGCTGATGCCCCTGGCGATCGCCGGCCTGGTGGTGCTGCGACGGCGTGGCTGGCAGGTCTACCCGCTCCTCGCGCAACCCCTGATCGTGACGCTCACCGCCGCGGCGACCTTCGGGATCACCCGCTACCGGGCCGGGGCCGAGGTGTCGATCGTGATCTGCGCCGCCGTGGCGATCGGCGCGTGCGCGTCGCGCATGGCCCGCCCGACGGCGGAGGACCGCCACGAGCAGAAGTCGCCGCCCCCGGCGGCCGCGGGAAAGGCCGAGACGTGACCAGCACGCCCCCCATCACCCAGTCCGACATGGCGCACCGGCTGCCACCGGCACGGCTGGTCGACCGCGCCGCGCACCTGGTCGAGGCGGTGCGGGGCCGCCGCGCCGTGCACGTCGGCTTCGTCGACAGCGGGTGCTGGGACTACCACGACCGCTTCGACAGCTGGCTCCACGCGCACCTCGACCGTGCCGCCGCCGCCCTCGTCGGCCTGGACCTCGACGAGGCGGGCGTGGCGCGCGCCCGCGAGCTGGGGTTCGCCGCGCACGCCGTGGACTGCTCCGACCCCGACGCGGTCGCCCGCCTCGGGCTCGAGCCCGCCGAGGTCGTGGTCGCGGGCGAGGTGATCGAGCACCTCGATGCGAGCGGCCCGTTCCTCGACGGCCTCCACGCACTGGTGCGCCCCGGGGGCCGGTTGGTCGTGACGACGCCGAACGCGAGCGGCCTGCTCAACGCGGCCGCGGCGGCGCTGGCCGGGTGGGAGGTCAACCACCCGGACCACGTCACGCTCTACTCCTGCTACACGCTGACCAACCTCCTCGAGCGCCACGGGTGGCGGGTCGAGGAGGTCGCGACCTACGTGCCGGTGCTCAAGGAGTTCGACGCGCTGCGCGGCAGGATGAAGGTCCTCGGCGCCGGGGCCCGGGTCGTGCTGGGCACCGAGCGATTGCTCGCCCGCCTCGGGCGCCCCTACGCGGCCGACGGGTTGATCGTCACCGCGACCTCAGCCCGGTCCTGACGAGCCGACGCCGTCGCCACGGCGGTCCCCCTCCCCGGACGCGGGCGCCCCGGAGGGCTCCTCGTCCGCGCCGAGCCGGGCGAGGAGCCGCTCGTGGGCCGCGCGCAGCAGCGCCACCTCCTCGGCCAGCACGCGGATCCGCTCCTCCGACCGCGAGAACTCCCACGAGAAGTGCACGACGATGAGGAAGAGGAACCCCACCGCGAGGATCAGGAACGTCGCCGGCGGGTAGTACACGCCGACCGAGCGGGACACCCGTGCCAGCAGGCCCGGGAAGATCGCGACCGTGGCGAGGACGAGCGCCACGGTGATCCACAGCAGCGAGTACTTGCTGCGCAGGTGGTGGCGGCGCACGAGCCGCACGATGAACACGATGCTGAGCAGGGTCACGACGACCACGAAGACGTGGGCCCGCGTGCTCAGCGAGCCCTCGCCCTCGAGCCCAGCCTGGGCGATCAGGCCACCGAACGCCCCGATCACCGCGCCTCCTCGACCGTCGAGACCTTGGCCGGAGGCGGCACCGCGGCGGGCTGCGCCGACCTCGGCGCCCGCTGCTGCGCGGCGCGCGACGTCGCGCGCCGGCGGCTCGCGCGGGTCAGCAGCGTCAGCAGCACGCGGGCGTAGTGGTAGATCAGCCCGAGGCGCACCGTGGTCGGGCGTCCGCCCGCGCGCTGGTACATGCGCACCGGGACCTCCGCGATGCGGAAGCCCTCGTAGTTGGCGGCGAGCAGCGCCTCGACCGACTCCATGTACTCCGACGGGTAGCTGCGCGCGAAGTACTCGAGCACCGGGCGCCCGAAGGCACGGAACCCGGAGCTGGTGTCGGTGAACGTGCGCCCCGACAGGAGCCGCATCGCGAAGCGCAGGACGTGCATCGCGCCCCGCCGTGCCCGACCGACCTCGTAGGAGCTCTGCTGGGCGAACCGGGACCCCACGACGAAGTCGGCGTCCTCCAGCGCGTCGAGCAGCACCGGGATCAGCGCCGGGTCGTGCTGGCCGTCCGCGTCCAGCTGGACGCCCGCGTCGTAGCCCTGCTCCACCGCGTAGCGGAACCCCGCCCGCAGGGCACCGCCGATGCCGAGGTTGAACGGGAGCTGCAGCACCTCCGCGCCGTGGGCCCGCGCGACCTCGGCGGTCCCGTCGGTGGAGCCGTCGTCGACCACCAGCACGTCGCAGTCGGGCACGGCGCGGTGCACCGAGCCGAGCACGGCCGGCAACGTCGTCGCCTCGTTGTAGGCCGGCATGATCACCAGGACGCGGATCGGGCACCTCCGGGGTCTCGGCGGGGCCACGCCGCCCATCACCATCCCACGCCATCACCATCCCACATGGCGCGGTGCCGCACGGACCTGCGGCGAGGCTCCCTCAGGCGCCGCGACGCCCCGTGTAGGGTGCTGCGCCGTGATCCGGCCGACCTCCCGACCGCCAGCCGGGTGAGCTCCCGACCGCAACGCGCCCGAGCAGGCGCCGGGGAGCTGCTGCCCCTGGGGATCGTGGCGGTCGCGCTCCTGCTCCCGCTGGCCGGCCTGCTCCGCTACCAGGGCCCCCCGATGGAGGAGGGCTTCATGCTGGTGTTCCCCGAGCAGCTGCTGCAGGGGCGCCTGCCGCACCGCGACTTCCTGCACCTCTACGGGCCCGGGTCGCTGTGGATGCTCGCCGCGGTGTACGAGGTGTTCGGCGTGCACGTCACCGTCGAGCGCCTCGTCGGGCTCCTCCAGCACGCCACGGTGGCGTACGCGCTCTACGCGCTGCTCCGGCCCTTCGGGCGGGTCGTGGCCACCGCCTCCGCGGTCACCTCGGTCGTGATCCTGATCGGGCCCCTCGGGCTGTCCGCCATGGCATGGAACGCCGCGCTGGCCTGCGCCGTGGCGTCGCTCGCGGTCGCAGCCGCGGCCACGAGGGCCTCCGGCCGGCGCGCCCGGGTGCTCGCGGTGGTGGCCGGCGTGCTCGCCGGCGCGTCGCTGCTGTTCCGACCCGACCTGGTCGTCGCGGTCACCCTCGCGACGGTGGCGGTGGTGCTGCGCCTGGCCGCACCCCTGCGGACCCGGCTGCTCGCCGGCGCCGGGGGAGCGCTGCTGCTCTACGTGCCCCACGTGCTGCTGTCCGGCATCCCGGAGTCGTTCCGGGGGATGTTCCTCGAGCCGGTGTTCGAGCTGCGGGGCGGCCGCACGCTGCCGGTGCCGCCCTCGTGGAGCGAGGTCGACGGGTTCCTCCAGCGGGCCGGTGGCCTGCGGGTCAGCGGCTGGCCGTTCCCGATGCCGTCGCTGTCGCACCAGATCCACCTGTGGTTCTGGCTCGTGCCCGGTTCGATCGTCGTGGTGCTCGCCGTCGCGGTGCTCCTGCGCCGGCGCGAACCCGGCTCGGCACGGACGACCTCGCTGTGGCCCGCCGCGCTGTTCGGCGCCGGGCTCATCACCCAGGCGGTGCAGCGCCCCGACACCGCCCACCTCGCCTGGGTGACCGGGATCACCTTCCCGCTGCTCATCCCCGCCGTCGCCTCGCTCGTGCAGCTCCGACGGCCCCGCTGGCCGTCGTGGACGGGCGTCTCGCTCGGGGTGGGCGCCGTCGCCGTGCTGCTGGTCGCGGTGATCCCCTTCTACCCGCTCCGCACCTACGCGGACCTGGTGGGCCAGAGCTTCGGCCGCAACCGGTTCGGCTTCCCCATCGAGCGCGACGGCCGCACCTTCTACTTCGGCAGCGAGGACGGGGCGGCCTCCGCCCAGCGGGTCACCGACGAGCTCGACCGGCGGGCACGGGAGGGGGAGCGCCTGATCGTGGGCCCTCGGGACCTGTCGCGCACGAACTACAGCGACGCGTTCTTCTACCACCTGTTCCCCGAACTGGTCCCCGGGACCCGCTACATCGAGATGGACCCCGGGATCGCCAATGCGGAGGGATCGGGGCTGGCTGAGGAGCTAGAGCGCAACGACTGGCTGATCCTGTCCGACGCCTGGTCCGGCTGGACGGAGCCCAACGACAGCGCCCACGCCGGCTCGGACGCCCCGAACCGGGTCGTCGAGGAGCGGTACTGCAGCGTCGAGGACGCCGGGACCTTCGAGCTGCTCCGCCGCTGCCGCTGAGGGGTTCCGGCCGGTGGCCCTGCGGCCGGTACAGTGCTCCGGATGTCCGCCGCGCTGGTGATCCCCACCTATCAGGAGGCCGGCAACATCGTCCGCCTCCTGCACGTGCTGCGCGACACGTGCCCGGACCTGACGATCATCGTGTGCGACGACAACAGTCCGGACGGCACGGGTCGCCTCGCGGACCAGGTCGCCGCGGAGCGTGGGGGGATCGAGGTGCTCCACCGCCCGGGCAAGGCGGGCCTCGGCGCCGCCTACCGGCACGGGTTCCGCCACGCGCTCGACGCCGGGCACGACGTCATCGCCCAGATGGACGCCGACTTCTCCCACGACCCGGCCGTCCTCCCGCAGCTCCTGGCCGCGGTCGAGCAGGGCGCGGACGTGGCCGTGGGCTCCCGGTACGTGCCCGGGGGGTCCGTGCCGAACTGGACCCTCGGCCGCCGCCTCCTGTCCCGCTGGGGCAACGCGTACGCGCGGATCATGCTCCGCCTGGTCATCCGTGACGCCACCACCGCGTTCCGCGCGTACCGGGCGGAGGTGCTCGAGAAGATCGACATCGACGGCACCCGCGCGAACGGCTACCTGTTCCAGATCGAGACGGCGTTCCGCGTGTCCGCTGGCGGCTTCCGGGTCGTGGAGCTGCCGATCGCGTTCGTCGACCGGGTCGAGGGGACCTCCAAGATGGCGGTCGCCCGCACCATGATCGAGACCGAGCTCAGGGTGACCTGGTGGGGCCTGTCCCTCCGGGCGCCCAACCTGTCGGGCCGGCTGCGCACGACGCCGCCGGGGAGGTACCTGGAGGGCCGCATCCGTCCGATGCGGCCACCCGCGGAGGGCTGACCGCACCACCGGTCCTCGTCCCCCGACGTCGCCCACGCCCACGGCGAGGGGTACGTGTCACCGCCATGAGCACGCCGACTGCCACCCAGGACGACGATCTCGACGTCATCCGCCGAGGGCGCATGGTCTCCGAGCCGCTCGGCCACCTGGCGCCGCTCGACGGCATCCGGGCGATCGCGGTGGTCGCGGTGCTGCTGTACCACGCCCGGTTCCCGTGGATCCCCGGCGGCTACCTCGGGGTGTCGACCTTCTTCACCCTGTCCGGGTTCCTGATCACCTCGCTGCTGCTGCGGGAGTGGAACTCGACGGGCGGCGTCTCGCTGCGCTCGTTCTGGGTCCGCCGCGTCCGACGGCTGCTGCCGGCCGCGTGGGCGGTCCTGGCGCTCGTCGTCGCCGCCGGTGCCCTCGGGTGGTGGGACCACGAGCAGCTCCGACACCTGCGCGGCGACGTGCCGTGGTCGCTCCTGCAGGTCGTGAACTGGCACTTCGTCGCCGCCGACCGCTCCTACAGCGACGCGTTCGCCGCGCCCTCGCCGCTCGAGCACTACTGGAGCCTGGCGATCGAGCAGCAGTTCTACCTGCTGTTCCCGCTGGTCGCGCTCGCGGTGCTGCGCGCCGGCCCCAGCCGGCGGCCGGCACGCCACCGGGTGCGGAACCTGGCCCTCGTGCTCGCGGTCCTCGCCGCCGGGTCGCTCGCCGTGAACGGCCTGCTGGCGGACGGGTCGGTCGACCGCGCCTACTTCGGCTCCGACACCCGGCTCGCGGAGCTGCTGGTCGGTGCACTGCTGGCCACGGCGACCGTGCGCCGGCTCCGCCTGCCCTCACCCGCCGCCCGCCGCTTGGCGGGCGCCGCGGGGATCGCGGGGCTCGCCGCCTCGGCGTGGCTGTGGCACTCCGCGCCGCTGCGGGCGGAGTGGATGTACCCGTGGGGCTTCCTCGCGACGGCAGTGTGCTCCGCGGCGCTGGTCCTCGGTGCGGCACAGCCCGGTCCGCTGTCCACGGTCCTGGGGTCCGCGCCGCTGCGGGCGCTGGGTCGCATCAGCTACGGCGTGTACCTGGTCCACTGGCCAGTGTTCCTCCTGCTGACCCCCGCGCGGACCGGTTGGGACGACGTGCCGCTGTTCGCGCTGCGGGTCGCGGTCACGCTGGTCCTCGCGGCCGCCCTGTTCCGGCTGGTCGAGGACCCGGTGCGCCGCGGCGCGAGGCTCCGCGGGCGCCGGGCGCTGCCCGTGGCCGGCGCCACCGCCATGGCGATCGTCGCCGGCGTCGTGGTCGTGAGCCACGACCTGCCGGCCCCGGACTCCCTCGAGGCGGCGGGTGCCACCGAGGCGGTCGCGTCCGCGACCACGGCGCCCCCGCCGCCACCCCCGCCGGTGCGCGTCGCGGTGGTCGGCGACTCGCTCGCCGCGTCGCTCGGCGCCGCGCTGGCCACCATGGAGGAGGAGTACCAGGTCGCGACCGTGGCGACCCCGGGGTGCGGGCTGGCGCTCGGGGGCTGGGTCGCCCGGCCCGACGACACCGCGGAGCGCGACGTCGACCGCTGCGGCGGGGAGCGGGAGCGCTGGGTGGCGGAGGCCGCACGGCACGCGCCGGAGGTCGTGGTCGTCCACGGCGGCCTGCGGGACGTCACCGACCGGCGCCTCGGCCGCGACGCGCCGTGGGCCGCGCCGGGCACCCCCGCCGTCGACGACTTCCTCGTCACCGACGTCGGGCAGCTCGTCGACGACCTGTCGGCGACCGGAGCACAGGTCGTCCTGCTCGCGATGCCACGGGTCCACAACCGCGAGGTGCTCCCGCCACCACCCGAGCCGCAACCCCCGCAGGACCCGAGGGAGGCCGGCCTGTGGCACGTGGACCGCGCCGCGATGCGCCAGGGTGTGCCCGCAGGAGGGTTCCGCGAGAACGACCCCGCACGGGTCGACCACTTCAACTCGCTGCTGGCCGACGTGGCGGAGCGCCGCGGCGCCCGCTACCTCGACCCGGCGGAGGTCACCTCCACCTGGGCCGGTGGGGAGCTGGACCCGGCGATGCGCCCCGACGGCGTCCGGTACAGCCTCGAGGCGGGCCGGCAGCTGGGGGAGTGGCTGCTGCCCGTCCTGCGCACACGGGTGGAACCGCCCGAGCCGGCGCCGGAGAACCCGCTGCTGTCACCGGACGCCCCGCTCCCACCCGAGCCGCCCCCGAGCGAGCGGCGTCGGGTCGCCGAGGGGGCTGAGCCGAAGGTCCTGGTCGTCGGCGACTCGGTCGCGTTCAAGTTCGGCCACGGGCTCGCCCGGTGGGCCGAGGGCCGCTCCATGTCGGTCGACAACGCCGGCCGGCTGGGCTGCCCGGTCGCCCGCGGCGGCAGCTACCGGTTCAAGCAGGAGCTGATCAGGTTCGCGGAGGACTGCGACTGGGCGACCTACTTCACCGAGCGGCTCAACGCGACCCGACCCGAGGTGGTGGTGCTGTCCTCCGGCATCTGGGAGATCGTCGACCGCCGCCTGCCCGGCGACGACCGCTTCCGCAACATCGGCGACCCCGGGTTCGACCGCTACCTGCTGCGCGAGATCCTGGCCGCGATCGACCTGCTCGGCTCCGACGGCGCCCGGGTCGTGGTGCTCACGCAGGCCTACATCCAGTCCGGCGCCAACCAGGGCTTCAGCGACCTGCCCGAGTCCGACCCCGCGCGCACCGACCGGCTCAACGAGCTGTGGCGCGAGGCGGTCGCCCTGCGGCCGGGGGTCGCGACGCTGATCGACTTCCAGGCGTGGCTCGCCGCCCAGCCGGGCGGGGAGCTCGACCCGGCGAAGCGACCCGACGGGGTGCACTTCACCGACGAGTACGCGCGCACGATCGCCGACTGGCTGGCACCCCAGCTCGTGGAGATCGCCCGGGGCTGAGCGGCTCAGCCCAGGCGCGAGCCGGCGCGGGCGATGTCGCGTGGGATCACCGGTGCGTCGCGCCCGGTGCCGCCACGACCGGACTCCTCGTGGTAGTCCTCGTCGACGTTGACCGCCCAGATGTCGTGGGGGCCCTTGCCCAGGATGTTCTCGACGGTCAGCATCGCCGTCAGCATCGAGTGGTCCTGGTTGTTGTACTTGTGCATCCCGTTGCGTCCGATCGGGTGCACGTTGGGTGTGTTCTTCGTGATCCAGTCGTTCAGGACGGCGACGTTGTCGGTGTAGGTGTCGTCGTAGACCGGGTACGCCTTGGGCTGGCGCACCACGTATCCCGCCTCGATCCGGGACGGGTCGACCAGTCCGAGCATCCCCAGCTCGCGCTTGCCGCGCTCGATGAGCTCCTCGTCCGAGGCGGTCCACAGGTCGTCGCCCTCGAACACGAAGTACTCCAGGCCGAGGCAGGTCCGCCCGTCCTTGACCATGTAGGGCGACCAGGAGCCGAAGTTCTGGATGCGCCCGACCTTGACCTCCGGCGAGTGGATGTAGATCCAGTTGTCGGGGAACCCGGCCTCCTCCGGCACGACGAGCGCCACGGTGAGGAAGTCACGGAAGCCGAGGTCGTCGGCGGCGCGCAGCACCTCGGCGGGGGGCGGCGGATCCATCGCCTTCAGCAGGTGCGGGAACGGCATCGAGGAGATGACGTGCTCGGCCGGGTACTCGACCAGCTCGCCCCCGTCGGTGCGGGCGTACACGGCGGTCGCGCGCCCATCCGCGTGCGCGATCCGCTCCACCCGGGTGTTCATGATCACCTTGGAGCCCGCGGCCTGCACCTTCTCCGCGCAGACCTCCCACATCATCCCGGGCCCGTACTTCGGGTACTGGAACTCCTCGATCAGGCTGGTGACCTGCTTCGAGCGATCGGCGCGCCGGCCGGCGATCCGGGCCCGGATCGGCTCCCAGATCGCGTCGAAGATCGACATGCCCTTGATGCGCTGCGCGCCCCAGTCCGCGGACAGCTCCGAGGCGGGGACGCCCCACACCTTCTCGTTGTAGGTCTTGAAGAAGTGCTCGAACAGGCGCCGCCCGTAGTTGGCGACGATGTAGTCCTCGAG
>CBFGTJ010000034.1:0-21083 GCA_965651815.1 uncultured Microthrixaceae bacterium
TGTGTTAGGCACGCCGCCAGCGTTCGTCCTGAGCCAGGATCAAACTCTCCGTCGAAGACCATCGGTCCCGCACCACCGAGGTGGCACGGAGCCTCAGATCAGAAGAGCCGGCATCGGGCTGGCACCCGACGCCAACTGGCACAGTCCTGGCACCCCCGACCGAGGCCGAGGGTGGTCCGTTCATGTGCAAAAGGTATTGAAGGGTCAATCGTGGCCCCGGAGGGCGCACGGTTGCCCGCACTCGCCTTTTGGCATCCTGTCTTCCGTTGTCAAGGAGCGCCGGCCACCGCGTCGGGGGCTTCAGCTCGGAACGTGGCACTGCCAGAGGTTCCGTATCGTGCTCCCGCCGGTGGTGCTGGACCTCCGTGCGGGGCGGATGGAGAACCTACCCACATCCCCCAGGGGAGTCAACTCGGGATCCGAGAGACGCCCGTCACGTCCGATCCGCGCTGCCGACGGCCGCTCAGACCGCGACCACCAGGTGGTGGGACTTGCCCCGGCGCAGCAGGACGTACCTGCCCAGCCGGAGCTCCTCGGCACCGAGCGGGCGGTCGTGCCCGCCGGGACGGTCCGCCAGGGGGACCTGGTTGACGTGGTAACCCGCGAGGTTGCGGCGCACCTCCCCCTTGGACCGGCCCAGCCCCGAGCGGGTGAACAGCTCCACGGGGTCGATGCCCACGAGCTCCGCCGCGGGCACCTCGGTCACCTCCAGCTCCTCGGCGAGCAGCCGCCAGGCGTCCTCGCCGACCTCGTCCGGGTCGCCCCCGAAGAGCACGGTGCTCGCGCGCTCGATCGGATCGATGACCGCGGCGCCGTGCACCAGCGCCGTGAGCTCGCGGGCGAGCCGCCGCTGGCCGTCCCTGCGCTCGGGGTGCTCGGCGTGCTCGGCGGCGACCGCACGGCACTCCTCCACCGGCACGGTCGTGAGGCGCAGCAGCAGGGTGCCGACGTCCGCGTCCGGCACGTTGAGCAGGTACTGGTACAGCCGGTACGGCGAGGTCCGCTCCGGCGACAGCCAGATGTTCTCCCCCTGGCTCTTGCCGAACTTCGTGCCGTCCTGGCGGACGATCAGCGGTGCGGTCATCCCGTGCACGGTGTCGCCCGTGCGCCGGCGGATCAGGTCCACGCCGGCCGCGATGTTGCCCCACTGGTCGGACCCGGCGACCTGGAGGTCGCAGCCGTGGTCGCGGTGCAGGACCAGGAAGTCGTGGGCCTGCAGGAGCATGTAGGAGAACTCGGTGTAGGAGATGCCCGACTCGCGGTCCATCCGGTTCTTCACCGACTCGCGGGCGAGCATCGTGTTGACCGTGACGTGCTTGCCGACGTCGCGGAGGAACTCGAGCACCCCCATCGGTTCGGTCCACGTGCGGTTGTCCACCAGCTTCGCCGAGGCGGGGCCGGGCTCGAAGTCGAGCAGGCCGCGCAGCTGGGCGGCGATCGCATCGCGGTTCGCGTCGAGGACCTCGGCGTCGAGGAACTGCCGCTCCTCGTCCCGTCCGGACGGATCGCCGATCATGCCGGTCGCCCCGCCCACGAGGGCGATCGGCGGGTGCCCCGCCAGCTGGTAGCGGCGCAGCAGCATGATCGACTGCAGGTTGCCCAGGTGCAGCGAGTCGGCCGTCGGGTCGAAGCCGCAGTAGAGCACCGTGGGCCCCTCGTCGAGCCGTGCGGCCAGCGCGTCGCGGGACGTGCAGTCGTGCACGAGGCCGCGCTCGTCGAGCTCCGCGAGCAGTTCCGCTCCCGTGGGCATCTGCGGTGTCCTCCTGGGGCCGTCGTGGGGGTCCGCGCATCGTAACGGGCCACTGCCACCGCCCGGGCGGGGCGGCACACCAGAATGGCGACGTGACGAGGTCACAGATGACGCGTGCCCGCGTCCGCGGGCGACGGCCGCTGCTGGCCCTCCTCGTCGTCGCGGCGCTGGGGACGCTGCTCACCGCGTGCGGCGAGGCGGGCGACTCGCCGCCGGTCGCGCTGCCCGTCAACGCGCAGCCCTCGGCGATCTACGCCGCCGACGGGACGCTGATCACGGTGCTGCGCGAGGAGGACCGCACGAACGTGCCGCTCGAGCGCGTGCCCCGGTCGCTCCAGGACGCCGTGGTCGCGATCGAGGACGAGCGGTTCTGGGAGCACAACGGCGTCGACATCAAGGCGGTCGCACGCGCCGCCGAGCAGAACGCGGAGGCCGGGGAGGTCGCCCAGGGCGGCTCGACCATCACCCAGCAGTACGTGAAGACGGCGCTGCTGAGCGACGAGCGGACGCTGTCCCGCAAGCTCGAGGAGGCCTCCCTCGCCCTGGCGCTGGAACGCAACTACTCCAAGCACCTGATCCTCGAGCTGTACCTGAACACCATCTACTTCGGCAACGGCGCCTACGGCGTCGAGGCGGCCGCCCGCCACTACTTCGGCGTGTCGGTCGAGGACCTCGGCCTCGAGCAGTCGGCGCTCCTCGCGGGCATCATCCAGGCCCCGTCCCGCCACGACCCCCGCAAGGACCCCGAGGCGGCCCGGCGGCGGCGCAACGTGGTGCTGCGCCGCATGCGGGAGCAGGACATGATCACCCGCACGCAGTACGAGCGGGCGGTCGAGGCGCCGATCGAGCTCGCCCCGCCGCCCGCCCCGCCGGAGCAGCAGCGGTACCCGGCGCCGCACTTCGTCGACGAGGTGAAGCGCTGGCTGCTCCACGGCTCCGACGTGCTCGGCGACACCCCCGCGGAGCGGCGGGAGCGGCTGCTGCGCGGCGGGCTGCGCATCGAGACCACGATCGACCTGGACCTGCAGCGCAAGGCCGAGGAAGCGATCGCGCAGGTGCTGCCGGGCCAGGGCGTCGACCCGCGCACGCCGGACGCGGCGCTCGTGTCGATCGAGCCGCGCACCGGGTTCGTGCGGGCGATGGTGGGCGGGCACGACTACTTCGGCACGCACTCCTACCGGCAGCTGAACCTCGCGGTGGGCGGCGGGCGCTCCCCCGGCTCCGCGTTCAAGCCGATCGTGATGGCCGCGGCACTCGAGGCGGGCGTGTCGCCCTCGAAGCGGTTCGACGCCCCGAGCTCCGCGGTGTTCCCGATGGGCCGCGGCGCGGAACCGTGGCGGGTGAAGGGCGGCGGCATCGGGTCCGGGACGCTCGCGGAGTGCCTCGTGGTCTCCTCGAACACCTGCTACGCGAACATCGTCCTCGACGACGCGGTCGGCGCCGAGCGCACCGCCGAGATGGCCCGGCGGCTCGGCATCGTCTCGACCGAGGTCCCCGAGAAGCCCGCGATCGCCCTCGGCGCCGCGAACGCGACCGTGCTGGACATGGCGGGCGTGTACGCCACCCTCGGCAACGACGGCTCGCGGGTCCCGCCGACGTTCGTGACCAAGGTGGTCGACTCCGAGGGGTCGATCATCCACCAGCACACCCACGAGCAGTCCCAGGCGATCACGCCCGAGATCGCCCACCAGATCGCGCCCGCGATGGCCGGGGTGATCTCCAGCGGCACGGGCACCGACGCGGACATCGGCCGCCCCGCCGCCGGCAAGACCGGCACCGCGCAGCAGAACACCGACGCCTGGTTCTGCGGGTACACCCAGCAGCTGGCGACCGCCGTGTGGGTGGGGTTCGCGGAGGCCCGCGACATCGGCAACGACCGGCGGGAGCTCGTGCCGATGCGGCCGCCGTACACCCGCATCACCGTCTACGGCGGCACGTACCCGGCACGCATCTGGTCGCGCTTCATGCGCTCCGCACTGGAGGGGGTCCCGCCGACCCCGCTGTTCGAGCCCCGGATCACCTCGACGCCGACCACCACGGTCGCACCACCCGACGAGGACTTCGTGCAGCCGCTCGAGCCTGCGGACCCCAGCCGGACCGTCACCGTGCCGGACGTCGAGGGACGGGCGGTGGACGAGGCGGCCGGCGCCCTGCGCCGCGCCGGCCTGGAGGTCGACGTCATCGAGGTCGACGTGGAGGGCGCGAGGCCCGGGGTGGTGCTCGCGCAATCGCCGGGCGGCGGCGGGTCGGTGCCGGCGGGGACGACCGTGCTGCTCGAGGTCACACCCCCGCCTCCGCCGCCGCCGACCACCGCTCCCGCGGCACCGCCGCCGACCGCGCCAACGCCGACTACGCCGACCCAGCCCGCGGGACCGCCACCCCCGGGCCCGACCCGCCCGACCGTGCCCGCGCCGCCGGCGGGACCCCCCGAGCCCGACTGAACCGGCCGGCGTGACGACGGCGACCCACCGGCGATGCCTCGCCGCGGGGGCTCCGGTGCCAAGCTGACCGGGTGACCTCCCTGGACGACCCAACCCCCCACGGGGCGGACGGTGAGCCCGGCGGCGACGAGGCCCCCCGCCGGCGGCTCGGCCCCTTCCTCGCCGTCGCGGGCATCCTCGCGATGCTCGTGGCGTGGATCTACATGCTCTTCATCTACGACACCGAGCTGATGATCGACGAGCTCGCGGACCGCACGTTCCCCCGGGCGGCGGAGCGGGTGTGCGCGGCCGCCGTCGCGCAGCTCGACGAGCTGCCCCTCGCCCCCACCGCGAGGAACGCCCGTGAGCGGGCGGAGACCGTGGCCCGCTCCAACGAGATCCTCGAGGCCATGCTCGATGACCTCGACGCGCTCGCGCCCACCAGCCCGCCCGACGCCGCCGAGGCGGTGCGCGAGTGGCTCGGCGACTGGCGCACCTACCTGACCGACCGAGTCGAGTACGCGGAGGCGCTGCTCGTCGACGACGGCGCACGGTTCCTGGAGACCCCGAAGGCGGGCACGAACCGGCAGATCAGCTCGGCCATCGACGCCTACGCGCAGGTGAACCGCATGGACTCCTGCGCGACCCCCGCGGACCTCAGCTGAGCCATCCCCGCGGCGGCGGGGGCGCGACGCGCGCGAGCGCCAACCCGCGACGCACCGCGTCCAGGAGTCGCGCCTCGTCGGTCAGCTCCGCGAGCTCGCGCTCGTCCACCCAGCGGAGCTCGGTCGACTCGTGGTTCCCCCGCTCGCGTGCCCCGGGCGGCGCCGCGACGAGGAAGCGCAGGTCGAGGTGCTCGTGGGCGCCGAGCGCGTCACCGTGGTCGACCTCGTGCACGTCGAGGTCGAAGGCGGGCAGGAGCACCGCGAGCCCCGAGATGCCGGTCTCCTCGCGGGCCTCGCGGAGCGCGACGCCGGCGAGCTCGTGGTCGCCGTCCGCGTGCCCGCCCGGCTGCAGCCACCGCCGGAGCTTCGCGTGGTGCAGGACGAGCACCCGGCGGCGCGACGGGTCGACCACGACCGCCGACGCGGTGAGGTGGGCGGGTGCGGTCGTGCGCGACGCGACCGCGGCACCGTGCCGCCCGATCGCGTCGAGGGTGCGCTGCTGCGACGGGGCCCAGGAGCTGCGCCCCTCCCCGGTGAGCTCGGCGACGCGGGCGGTCGAGCGCGCCGGGTCGTCGGAGGGCGCGAGCTCGGGGTCGCCCTCGGCGAGCCACCTCACCGGGTGCCCTCCCTCCCGGCGCGCGCCCCCGGCCGGTGGCGGCTCACGTACGGGTCGCCGGTGAGCCAGAAGCGCCACGGGCGCTCGGTCTCCCGGGAGATGCCGACCCGACCGGAGACCGACACCTCACCGGCGGGGCCGACGGCACCCTCGAGGCGCACCGGTGCGGCGGGATCGAACAGGTCGACCCCGTCGTCGCCGAGGGTGATGCCCAGCGCCTGGCAGAGCCGGCCCGGGCCGCTGGTGAGCTGCAGGTCGGTCCTGGCGGCGGGGCGGGCGGCCCGCATCTCCTCGATGCCGCTCACCGGCGACACGGCGCGCACGAGCACCGCGGCGCCGACGCCGGGCTCGCCGGTCACCACGTTGGCGCAGGCGTGGATGCCGTAGGAGCGGTAGACGTAGAGCACGCCGGGTTCGGCGAACATCGACCGGTTCCGCGGCCGCTCACCGCCATGGGCGTGGCTCGCCGGGTCGTCGTCACCGCCGTAGGCCTCGACCTCGACGATCCGCCCCGCGCGCCGTCGTCCCCCGCGCTCGACCACGAGCAGCGCCCCCAGCAGCAGCGGGGCGACCAGCTCGGGTGGACCCGCCAGGTCCGAGCGGGTGAGCGGTGCGCCACGTCGCTCCACCGGTGCGAGGTCCCCGGCCACGCTCAGCCCGAGGCCCTCCGTGACCGCTCGTGCTCGAGGCGCGCCGCGAGGCGGCGGCGCTGCTCGGCGACCGGGCCGGGACCTCCCCCACCGGGGGTCGTGCGGTGCACGGCCGAGGCGCCGCCCTCGAGCAGCGCAGCGCCGCGCGCTGCGAGCCGGGGCTCCTCGCGCACGAGCTCGACCAGCGGCGTGCCGGACTCGAGCGAGCGCCGGACCAGCGAGCCGACGACCGCGTGCGCCTCGCGGAACGGGAGCCCGTCGCGCACCAGCAGCTCGGCCAGGTCCGTCGCGGCGGCGAACGGCGAGGACGCCGCCGCGCGCATCCGCTCGGTGTCGAAGCGGATGGTGCGGTAGAGGCCGGCCATCGCGCCGAGCCCGAGGCGCACCGTGTCCAGCGCGTCGAACAGGGGCTCCTTGTCCTCCTGCAGGTCGCGGTTGTAGGCGAGGGGCAGGGACTTCATCGTCGCCATGAACCCCGCCAGGTTCCCGATGAGCCGGCCGGACTTGCCGCGGGCGAGTTCGGCGATGTCGGGGTTCTTCTTCTGCGGCAGCATCGAGGAGCCGGTGGCGTACGCGTCGTCGAGCACCGCGAACCCGAACTCCTCGGAGGTCCACAGCACGACCTCCTCGCCCATCCTCGACAGGTGCAGCCCGATCGTGGCGAGCACGAACAGCGACTCGGCGACGAAGTCCCGGTCGGAGGTGGCGTCGAGGGAGTTCTCGAAGCGCGCCGAGAAGCCGAGCTCCGCCGCGGTCGCGTCGGGGTCGAGCGGCAGGGAGGACCCGGCGAGCGCACCCGCGCCGAGCGGCGAGACGTCCGTGCGCCGGCGGCAGTCCGCGATCCGGTCGACGTCGCGCAGCAGCGCCCAGGCGTGCGCCATGAGGTGGTGCGCGAGCAGCACCGGCTGCGCGTGCTGGAGGTGCGTGTAGCCGGGGACCTGGGCGGCGTCCTCGCCCGTGCCGGCCTCGTCCGCACGCGCCGCGAGCACCTCGACGAGGTCGAGGGCGCGGTCGGCGACCACGCCCAGCTCCCGGTGCACGTACCGCCGGAAGGCGGTCGCGACCTGGTCGTTGCGCGACCGCCCGGTGTGCAGCTTGGCGCCCGGCGCCCCGACGAGCTCGGTCACCCGCCGCTCGATCGCGGTGTGCACGTCCTCGTCGGAGGGAGCGAAGCGCAGCTCGCCGGCGCGGAACTCCATCTCGACGGTGTCGAGCGCGCCCAGCACCGCGGCCATCTCCGACTCGTCCAGCAGGCCCGCGCGGTGCAGCCCGCGCACGTGCGCCCGGGAGCACGCGACGTCGTCGACGAGCAGGCGCTGGTCGTAGCTGAGGCTCTCGGTGAACGCGACGAGCTCCTCGGCCGGTGCGGTGTCGAACCGCCCGTGCCAGAGCTGCCCCCGTGCCTCCTCCGACGGGTCGCCGCTCACCGCACCGACCCTGGCCCCTGGACCCCGGACCACGTCTGCAGGCCGAGGCCCCAGATCCGCACGAAGCCCTCGGAGTCCGCGTGGCGGAACCGGTCCGCCGCGTCGTAGGTGGCGAGGCCGTAGTCGTACAGCGAGCGCGGCGCCCGCCGGCCGACCACGTAGCAGCGACCCGGCTCGAGGCGGAGCCGGACCTCACCGGTGACGTGCTCCTGGGAGGAGTCGACGAACGCGTCGAGCGCCTGCCGCAGCGGGGAGTACCACAGCCCGTCGTACACGAGCTCCGCGTAGCGGTGCTCGAGGCGGAACTTCTCGCGCTGCAGGTCGCGCTCGAGGGTGATCGACTCCAGGTCCGCGTGGGCCATCATCACCGCGAGCGCGCCCGGCGCCTCGTACACCTCGCGGCTCTTGATGCCGACGCGGCGGTTCTCGACCATGTCGAGCCGCCCCCACCCGTAGGAGCCGACCCGCTGGTTCAGCTCCACGACGAGCTCGTGCAGCGGCATCGCGGTGCCGTCGACCGCCACGGGCACGCCGCGCTCGAACGAGATCGTGAGCTCGGTCGGCTCCGTCGCGGTCGGGACGGTCATCTGCCAGACCCCCGCGGGCGGCTCGGCCCACGGGTCCTCCATCTCGCCGCACTCGATCGCGCGGCCCCAGAGGTTGTCGTCGATCGAGTACAGCTTCTCCTTCGTGGCGTCCACCGGGATGGAGTGCTTCGCCGCGTACTCGATCGAGTCCTCACGGGTGAAGCCCCAGTTCCTCACCGGAGCGACGAGCTCGAGGTCGGGGGCCAGCGCCATCGCGGCGACCTCGAAGCGCACCTGGTCGTTGCCCTTGCCGGTGCAGCCGTGCGCGATGCCGTCCGCGCCGTACTTGCGGGCCAGCTCCACCTGGTGCTTGACGATCAGGGGGCGCGACAGGGCGGACACGAGCGGGTACTGCTGCTCGTACAGCGCGTTGGCGCGGATGACCGGCGCCAGGAAGTCCCGCGCGAACTCGGCGCGCAGGTCCAGCTCCTCGTAGGCGATCGCGCCGGCGCCGAGCGCCTTCTCGCGGTTGCCCTCCAGGGTGCCCTCCTGGCCGATGTCGGCCGACATGCAGATGACCTCGGTGCCGAGGTTCTCGATCATCCAGCGCACGGCCACCGAGGTGTCCAGTCCCCCGGAGTAGGCCAGCACCACTCGCTTCGCCATCGGATCCGTCTCCGTTCCTTCGTCCTGTGTCGTCGATCTTCGGTTCGGGCTCAGCCGAGCCCGGACAGCTCCCGCACCCGCTCGGCCACGCACTCGCCGTCGCCCTGCGCGGCGACGAGCAGGAGCGTGTCGTCGCCGGCGATGGTCCCCAGCACCCCGGGCAGCCCGGCGCGGTCGATGGCCGAGCCGACCACGTGCGCCGAGCCTGGCGGGGTACGCAGCACCACCAGGTCGCCCGAGCGTGCCAGCTCGACGACCCAGTCGCCCAACACCCGCCTCAGGTGGTCCTCAGGGGCCACCTGGCGGCTCGGCAGCTCGGGCACCGCATACGCCGTCTCCCCGCCCGGGATGCGGACCTTGATCGCGCCCAGCTCCTCGAGGTCGCGGGAGACGGTGGAGACGTTGACCTCGATGCCGTCCTCGGCGAGCAGCTCCACCAGGTGCGCCTGGCTGGTCACGACGTGCTCCTCGAGCAGCCGGGAGATGCGGTGCTGGCGCTGCGCCTTGTTCTGTCGGGGGCTCACCGCAGGTCCTCGTCGACGAGCCAGGCGAGCAGCCCCCGGGCGGTGTGCATGCGGTTCTCCGCCTGCGCCCACACCCGGCTCCGCGGGCCGTCGAGCACCTCGTCGGTGACCTCGTCGCCGCGGTGCGCGGGCAGGCAGTGGAGGAACACGGCGTCCTCGGCGGCGAGGCCCATCAGGTCCTCGTCGACCCGCCACCGCTCGAAGGCGCGGGTGCGCACCTCGCGCTCGTCCTCCTGGCCCATCGAGTACCACGCGTCGGTGTAGACGACCTCAGCGCCCTTGACCGCCTCGCGCGGGTCGTCGACCTCGCGGGGCTCGGCGCCCGCGGCACGCAACCGCTCGAGCGACGGGCCGTCGAAGGTGTACCCGGGCGGGCTCGACACGGTGAACCGCGCGCCGACCAGCCCGCAGGCGACGCCGAGCGAGCGCGCCACGTTGTTCGCGTCGCCGACGTAGGTCACCGCGACGCCCTCCAGGCGTCCGAGCGCCTGGCGGATCGTCAGCAGGTCGGCGAGCGCCTGGACCGGGTGCGCGTCGTCGGAGAGCAGGTTGACCACCGGCACCGAGGCGGACGCGGCGAGGCGCCGGAGCTTGTCGTGCTCGAAGACCCGGGCGCCGATGACTGCCCCGTACCGGGAGAACAGCCGGCCCAGGTCCTCGGCCGACTCCCGCGTGTCGATGCCGATCTCGGAGTCCCGCAGGGTGACGGGGTGCCCGCCGAGCTGCACGACCGCCATCTCCATGGACGTGCGGGTGCGGGCGGACGGCTTCTCGAACAGCAGCATCGCGCCGCGACCGTCGAGCACACGCGGGAGGTCCGCGCGCTCGGAGAGGTCGAGGATGCGCAACAGCTCCGGTCCGGTCAGGTCGTCGACCTCCAACAGGTGCCTCATCCGGGCTCCTCCCCCGCACCGCCGCCGGTCCCCCGCAGGGGATCGCAGGCATCGAGGCTCTCCGCGATGCGCGCGACGGCCGTGTCGATCTCGTCGTCGTCGATCAGCAGGCTCGGGGCCAGCCGCAGCGCGGCCGGCGTGACGGGGTGGACCACCACACCCCGCCCGAGCAGGTCGCGGGCGATGGCCGCGGCGCCGCCCTCCGGCAACCGGTCGGGCCGCACCTCGACCGCGAGCAGCAGGCCGGCGCCCCGGACCTCGACGACCTGGTCGAGGCCCTCGAGCCCCTCCCGGAACCGCCGGCCGGCCGCCCGGGCCCGCGCCGGGACGTCCTCGGCCTCCATCACCTCGAGCACCGCCCGGGCCGCCGCGGCGGCGAGCGGCTGGCCGCCGAAGGTCGTCGCGTGGTCGCCGGGCTCGAACACGCCCGCGACCTCGTCGGTGGCCCAACAGGCCCCGATCGGCACGCCGTTGCCGAGTGCCTTGGCCATCGTCACCACGTCGGGGCGGACACCGTGGGGCTGGTGGGCGAACCAGGCGCCGCAGCGGCCGAGGCCGGTCTGGACCTCGTCGAACATGAGGAGCACGCCGCGCTCGTCGCACAGCTCACGCACCGCGCGCAGGTACTCGCCGGAGGCCGGGTGCACCCCGCCCTCGCCCTGCACCGGCTCGAGCAGGACGGCCGCGACGGTGTCGTCGAGGGACCGCTCCAGGTCGTCGAGGTCCATCCAGGTGACGTGGCGGAACCCCTCCGGCAGCGGCTGGAACGCCTCGTGCTTGGCGGG
Source organism: uncultured Microthrixaceae bacterium (assembly GCA_965651815.1). Classification (GTDB taxonomy): domain Bacteria; phylum Actinomycetota; class Acidimicrobiia; order Acidimicrobiales; family Microtrichaceae; genus CBFGTJ01. Next base: position 10,924 of record CBFGTJ010000034.1, read on the forward strand.
CTGGCCGGTCGCGTGGAGCGTGGCGAGCGTCCTGCCGTGGAAGCTGCCGTAGGCGCTCACGACCACGTGGCGGCCGCGGCCGCCGAACTTGCGCGCCAGCTTGATGGCCGCCTCGTTCGCCTCGGCACCGGAGTTGCTGAAGAACACCCTCCCGCCACCGCCGAGGAGGCGGTCGAGGGTCCGCGCCAGGGGCCGGTTGTGCTCGCTGCCGTACAGGTTCGACACGTGCAGGAGCGTGCGGGCCTGGCGGCACACCGCCTCGGCGACCGCCGGGTGGCTGTGCCCGAGCGAGGTCACCGCCAGCCCGCTGAGCAGGTCGAGGTAGCGGCGCCCCTCGGCGTCCCAGAGCCACGAGCCCTCGCCGCGCACGAACTCGACCGCGGGCGGCGGGTAGGTCGGCATGAGCGGGTCGGTCACCTCTCGCCCTCCTCGTCGGCCCGGACCATCGTCCCGACGCCCGCGTCGGTCAGCAGCTCGAGCAGCAGCACGTGCGGGATGCGCCCGTCGACCAGGTGCACCGAGCCGACGCCGTTGCGGATCGCCCCGGCGCACGCCTCGACCTTGGGGACCATCCCACCCGAGATCACGCCCTCCGCGACGAGCCGATCGAGCTCGCCGGTGGTGACCTCGGCGATGAGGGAGGTCGGGTCGTCGACGTCGCGCAGCAGGCCGGGCACGTCGGTGAGGAACATCAGCTTCTCGGCGCCGAGCGCCGCCGCGATCTCGGTCGCGGCGTCGTCCGCGTTGATGTTGTAGATCTGCCCCGACTCGTCCGCGCCGAGCGTGGCGATCACGGGCACGAGGTCCATCGCGATCGTCCGGTCGATGAGCGCGGTGGTGACCCGGGTGACGTCGCCGACGAACCCGAGCTGGGGGTCGCGCGCCTCGGCCTCGAGCATGAGGGCGTCGGTCCCCGACAGGCCCAGCGCGACCGGCCCGAAGGTGTTGAGCGCGGTGACGATCTGCGCGTTGACCTGGCCGAGGAGCACCATCTGGGCGACCTCGAGCGTGTCCGCGTCGGTCACCCGCCGACCGTCGACGAACTCCGAGGTCCGTCCGAGGCGCTCCATCCACGAGCCGATCTGCGGCCCGCCGCCGTGCACGACCACCGGGCGCATGCCGACCCGGTGCATCATCACGACGTCCTTGGCGAACGAGTCGAACAGCTCCGGGCTCGACATCGCGTTGCCGCCGAACTTGACCACGACCACGGCGCCCCGGAAGCGCTCGATGTAGGGCAGCGCCTCGAGGAGGACCTCGACGGCGACCGCCGGCTCGACCGTCCCCGCCGGCCCTGCGTCCGGCGCGCTCACGGGTAGGTCCCCGCGAGCTGGAGCCCGGTCGGCTCGGGGAGGCCGAGCGCGAGGTTGGCGCACTGCACCGCGGCGCCGGCGGCCCCCTTGCCGAGGTTGTCGAGCGCGCACAGCGCCAGCACCGTGCCCGTGCGCTCGTCGACCCTGGCGGTCAGGTGCGCCGCGTTGGTGCCGAGCGTCGCCTTGGTCGACGGCGACCGCTCCGAGACCACGACGAACGGCTCGTCGCGGTAGGCCTCCTCGAGGCAGGCGAGCACGTCGTCGGTGCGCAGGTCCGGCGAGGTGGGCCTGGCGTAGCAGGTGGCGAGGATGCCCCGGTTCATCGGCACCAGGTGCGGGGTGAACAGCACCGTGGCGCCGATGTTCATCTCCATCTCGGGCGTGTGGCGGTGCCGGAGCAGCCCGTACGCGGTGACGTCCTCGTCGACGGCGCAGAAGGTCGTCGTCGGCTTCGGCGGGCGGCCGGCGCCCGACACGCCCGACGCCGCGTCCACGATCACGTGGTCCGGCGAGACGAGGCCGGCACGCACGAGCGGCGCCATCGGGAGCGTCGCCGAGGTCGGGTAGCAGCCGGGCGTGGCGATGCAGTCCGCACCGCGCAGCGCCTCGCGGTGGAGCTCGGGCAGGCCGTAGACGAACCGGTCGAGCAGGTCGGGCCGGCGGTGCGGCTCGCCGTACCACTCCTCGTAGTCGGCCGCGGTGCGCAGCCGGAAGTCCGCGCCGAGGTCGACGACGAGGCGGGCGGTCCCGATGAGGTCGCCGACGATCTCCTGGCTGTGGCCGTGGGGCAGGCCGAGGAACACGACCTCGGCGTCCGCGGCCATCGCCGGGTCCCAGCGGCGGTAGGCCATGGAGCCGTAGGCCGGCGCGAGGCTCGGGTACAGGTCCGCGACGGCCGTTCCGGCCTGGGAGTCGCCGGTCGCGAACACGACCTCGAGCTCGGGGTGCTGCGCGCAGAGGCGGAGCAGCTCCGCGCCGGTGAAGCCGGAGGCGCCGATGATGCCGACGGTGGTCATGCCGACACCCTATCGCATCTGATTGCAGATGGCTGCAAAGATTTGCAGGGGTGTCCGCGAGGTGCGGGGGTCACGCCCGTAGCGTCGCGCCGTGGGTGCGCTCCACGGCCGCGACCGCGGCGGCCCGCAGCTCGCCGACCTCCGCGTCGGTGAGGGTCCGCTCCTCGGGCTGCACCCGGATGCGGTACGCGAGGCTGCGCCGCCCCTCCCCGAGCTGCTCGGACCGGAACACGTCGAACAGCTCGACCCGGGCCACCAGCGGGCCGCCGGCCTCGCGGATCGTGGCGGCGACGTCGGCCGCGGGGACCTCCTCGGGCACCGTGAAGGCCAGGTCGAAGTCGGTGGAGGGCAGGCGGCTGACGGGTCGGTGGAGGGGCACCTCGACCGGCAGCGCCGCGAGGGCGTCGAGGTCGAGCTGCAGCCACGCGACGCGCTCCTCGATCCCGAGGCGCGCGAGGACCGCGGGGTCCACCTCGCCGACCGTGCCGACGACGGACGTCGACCCGCCGGCGCGGACCTCGACCTGCGCGGCCCGGCCGGGGTGCAGCCCCGGGATCTCCGCGGCGTGCAGCGTCGACACCCGCCGACCGACCGCGCCGAGGGCGACCTCGAGCAGCTCCACCGCCGCCGGCGCCTCGCACCCGGCGAGCACCGCCGCCAGGTGCTCCCGCTCCCCCGACAGCACCCGGCCCGCCGCGACGGAGCGCTCGACGTCGGTGATCACCCCCTCGTCGCCGAGGGAGAACACGCGCCCGACCTCGAACAGGCGGACGCCGGTGTTGCGGTGGCTGGCGTTGTAGGCGACGGCGTCGAGCAGCCCCGGCAGCAGCGAGGTGCGCAGCACCGACTCCTCCGCCGCGAGGGGGTTGGCGAGCCGGAGGCCGTCGGGGGGCAGCCCGCAGCGCTCCAGGTCGCCGGGGGCGAGGAACGGCATCGGCATCGCCTCGTCGAGGCCCTGGGCCATGAGCGTGCGGCGGAGCACCCTGCGGTCGCGCTGCGCCGGTGAGAGCTCACCGGTGTGGGGCGAGACCGGCACCTCCCTCGGGAGGCGGTCGTAGCCGTGGTGCCGGGCGACCTCCTCGACCACGTCGGCCTCGATGGAGGAATCCGGCCGCCACGACGGCACGGCCACGTCGAGGTCGTCGTCGCCCACCGGCGTGGACCGGTACCCGATCGGCTCGAGCAGCCCGGCGACCTCGTCGCGGGTGAGCGACGTGCCCAGCAGCGCGTTGACCCGCCCGGTGCGCACCCGCACGGTCGGTGGCTCCGGCAGGTTCCCGCGGGCCTCGACCTCGCCGGGGTGCAGGCGGGCGGGGGTGACCGCCGCGAGGAGCTCGGCGAAGCGCCGGGCCGCGTGCGGTGCGATCTCCGGGTCGACGCCGCGCTTGAAGCGCAGCGACGCCTCCGAGGGCAGGTTGAGCCGGGTGGAGGTCGCCGCGACGGCGACCGGGTCCCACCACGCGAGCTCGAGGAGCACGTCGGTCGTGCCCTCCCCGATCTCGGTGGACGCGCCACCCATGACGCCGGCGAGCGCGACGGGCCGGTCCTCGGCGTCGGTGATCACCCCGTCGCTCGAGCGCAGCTCTCGCTCCACGCCGTCGAGGGTCACGAGCCGCTCCCCGTCGCGCGCCCAGCGGACCCGCAGCGCGCCGCCGGGGAGCCGGGCGAGGTCGTAGGTGTGGTTCGGCTGCCCGGTCTCGAGCATGACGTAGTTCGACACGTCGACGACGTTGTTGATCGGCCGCATGCCCGCGGCGACCAACCGCTGCGCCATCCACCGCGGCGAGGGCGCGAGCTCGATGCCCGACAGCACCCGCACGAGGAACCGCCCGCACAGGTCCGGGGCGAGGATCTCGACCGACGCGAGCTCGCCGGTGGGCGCGCCCTCGGTGTCGACCGCCGGCTCGGGCACGTGGAACGGCACCTTCTGGTGCGCCGCCAGGTCCCGCGCCACCCCGAGCACGCTGAGCGTGTCGGGACGGTTCGGCAGCGCGTCGAACTCGAACACGACGTCCTCGGCCAGGCCGAGCGCCTCGCGCACGGGCGCGCCGGGCTCGAGGTCCCCGGGGAGGATGAGGATCCCGGAGTGGTCGTCACCCAGCTGGAGCTCGCGGGCGGAGCAGAGCATCCCGTTGCTCATCTCCCCGCGCATGCGCCGCGCGCTGATCTCCATGCCGTCGGGCATGACCGTGCCGACCGTCGCCAGCGGCACGAGATCGCCCGGCGCCATGTTGGAGGCCCCGCAGGCGATCTGCAGCGACGACCCGTCGCCGGGGTCGACGTCGACCAGGCGGATCCGGTCGGCGTCGGGGTGCTCCCGCACCGCGAGGACCTTCGCCACCACGATGCCGTCGAGCCCGCGGCCCACCTCGGCGACGGACTCGAGCTCCATGCCGAGCGCGGTGAGCTGCGCCGCGACCTCGTCGGCGGAGCCCTCGATCGGGGCGAACTCGCGGAGCCAGGAGAGCAGGACCTTCATCGGCCGTCCAGGGTCGTCGTGGGGGTCATCAGAACTGCTCGAGGAACCGGACGTCGTTCACGACGAACTCGCGCAGGTCGTCCACCTCGTGCCGGATCTTCGCGAGCCGGTCGATGCCGAACCCGAACGCGAAGCCGGACCACTCCTCGGGGTCCAGCCCACCCGCACGCAGCACGTTCGGGTGGACCATGCCGCAGCCGCCCAGCTCGAGCCACGAACCGTCGGGTGCGCTGACGTCGAACTCGGCGGAGGGCTCGGTGAACGGGAAGTACGACGGGCGGAGCCGGCTGGTCATCGACTCGCCGAAGTACGCCTTGGTGAACTCCTCGATCGTCCCCGCGAGGTGTCCCATGTGGATGCCCCGGTCCACCACCAGGGCCTCGATCTGGTGGAACACCGGCAGGTGGGTCGCGTCCGCGGTGTCGCGGCGGTAGACCCGGCCGGGGCACACGACGTAGATCGGCGGGCCGCTCCCGGCAGCGACCGTGGCCAGCATCGTGCGCACCTGGACCGGTGAGGTGTGGGTGCGCAGCAGGAGGTCGCCCTCGTCGACGCCCTCGAGGTCCGAGGTGTCGAGGTAGAGCGTGTCCCACATCGAGCGGGCCGGGTGGGCGACGGGGAGGTTGAGGGACTCGAAGTTGAACCAGTCCGTCTCGACCTCGGGACCGTCCGCGACATGGAAGCCCATCCCGCAGAAGACGTCCTCGAGGCGCTCCCACGCCTGGGTGACGATGTGCGCGTGACCGATGCGGGCGCGGCCGAGGTGCTCGGTGAGGTCCAGGCGCTCCGCGGCGAGCTGCTCGCGGCGGGCGGCCTCCTCGAGCTCGCTGCGACGCTGCTCGACGGCCCGCTCGAGCGCCTCGCGCGCCGAGTGGATCGCGGCGCCGAGCGCCTTGCGCTGCTCGGGTGCGAGGTCGCGCATCGACGCCTTGATCGCGCTGAGGCGGGAGCGCTTCCCCAGGTAGTCGGCGTCGAGGGCGCGCAGCGTCTCGAGGTCGGGCGCGTTCCCGATGCGCTCGACCCCCTCCGCCGTGAGCTGGTCGACCTCGTCGGTGGTCGTGGGGGCGGTCATCGGGAGGACTCCATCGAAGGGTCATTGTGTCCCATCGCGCCCGACCGGCCGCCAGTCGATAGCGGCCCGGTGGCGGCGCCCCGGTGGTCGCGCCCCGCGCTGCGCCGCCGCCGGGCGGCCTCGAAGAGCACCACGGCGCCGGCGACCGCGGCGTTCAGCGACTCCACCTCGCCCTCCATCGGCAGGGTGACCGAGCCGTCGCAGCGGGCCACGACGGGCTCCGGCAGCCCGTGCGCCTCGGCGCCCACCAGCACCGCGACGGCACCGTCGAGCAGCGCGGCACCCTCGGGCGGCTCGCCGCCGTGCCCGACCGTGGCCAGCACGGGCACGCCCCTGCGGCCGCAGCCCTCGAGCACCTCGTCCAGCTCGACGGACTCGACCACCGGCACCCGGAACACCGAGCCCGCCGTGGCACGCACGGTCTTCGGGTTGCGCACGTCGACCGACCCGGTCGTCAGCACCACCCCCGCGCAGCCGGTGGCCTCGGCCACGCGCACGAGCGTGCCAGCGTTGCCGGGGTCCTGGAGCGAGACGAGCACCGGGACGGGCCGGCCGGTCGAGTGCGCCCGGTCCAGCACCTCCGACAGCTCCGCGGGCGCCGCGCGGACGACCGCGACGACGCCCCTCGGGGTCGTGAGGTCCAGCACCTTCGCGAGCGCGCCGGGGGCCGCCTCGTGCACCTCGACGCCGGCGTCGCGCGCGGCGCGCACCGACGGGTGCTCGAGCGCGTCGGGCTCGGCGTGCACCTCTTCGATCGCGGCGCCCGCGCGGAGCGCCTCGGCGAGCAGCACGGGGCCGTCGACGAGGAACGCGCCCTCCTCGGAACGAGCGCTGCGGCGCCTCGAGAGGCGCCGCAGCCGCTGCAGTCTCGGATTGCTCGGGCGCAGCCCGCTCAGCTCTCCGCCCCCGCCCCGGTGGCCGCGGGGGCCGCGGCCAGCGCCGAGTCGGCGACGCCCACCAGCGCCGCGAAGGCTGACTCGTCGCGCACCGCGAGGTCCGCGAGGACCTTGCGGTCCACCTCGACCCCGGCGATCCGCAGCCCGCTCACGAAGCGGCTGTAGGTCGTCCCGTTCGCGCGGCATGCGGCGTTGATGCGCTGGATCCAGAGCTTGCGCATCTCGCCCTTGCGCGCCCGCCGGTCGCGGAACGAGTACTGCCCGGCGTGCATGACGGCCTCGTTCGCGGCACGGAACGAGCGGCTGCGGTTGCCGTAGTAGCCCTTGGCCTTCCCGAGTACGGCGCGACGCTTCTTCTTCGCGTGGACTCCACCCTTGACGCGTGCCATCGGTGTGCTCCTTTCGTCGTGAGGTGGATCAGAGGCCGAGCTGGCGCCGGGCGCGTGCCCGATCGCCCGCAGGCAGCTCCGTCATCCCGGTGAGGCGGCGCTTCCGCCGGGAGGACTTCTTCTCGAGGATGTGGTTCAGGTTCGAGTTCCGGCGCATGATCTTGCCGGTCCCGGTCACCTTGAAGCGCTTCTTGGCGCCGGAGTGGGTCTTCATCTTGGGCATGGTCGGTCCTCTGTGTCGGTTTCCGGCGTGCCGCGCCGGGGAGCGGGCCGCGCGCTGCCGCCGCGGCGACGTCGCGGGCTCGGATGGTGCCGGCGGTGGCTCAGCCGGCCGCCGGCGGTTCGGGGTTGCCGTTGGAGGAGGCCGCTGCGTCGGCCGCCTCGGCGTCCTTGCGGGCCTGGGCACTCGCGAGCGCCTGCGCCTTCTTGTCCGGCCCGAGCACCATCGTCATGTTGCGGCCGTCCTGCTTCGGCATGACCTCGACCCGACCCACGTCGGCGACCTCCTCGGCCACTCGGTCGAGGATCCGCCGGCCCAGTTCGGGGTGCTGCATCTCGCGGCCGCGGAACATGATGGTGATCTTCACCTTGTGACCCTCGGACAGGAACTGCGCCACCTTCCGGGTCTTGGTGTCGAAGTCGCCGCCACCGATCTTGGGGCGGTACTTCATCTCCTTCACCGTGATGTTCGTGGCCTTCTTGCGCGACTCCTTGTCGCGCTGCTGGGCCTCGTACTTGTACTTGGTGAAGTTCATGATCCGGCACACCGGGGGGTTCGCCCCGGGAGCCACCTCGACCAGGTCGAGGTCCATCGACCTGGCGATCGACAACGCCTCGGGCAGCGGCTTGATGCCGAGCTGCTTTCCGTCGGGGTCGATCAGGCGGACCTCGCGGGCACGGATCCGGTCGTTGATTCGGGTGTCGTCACCTGGTGAAGCAGCTATGGCCGGTCACTCCTCAACATCACGTCCTTTCTGCAGGAAGCGCGCTCTTCGTGTGCACCGAGGGGGCGGCGACCTGGCCCGAGAACGAGACGGGCGGGTGCCGAGGACACCCGCCGGACGACCACGACCGGACGGGACGTCCGGTCATCGGAAGCATGTCCCCGGGACGCACGTGCCACGGTCGCGCCGTGGCCGAGTGGCCGGGAGGGGCGGGCGCCCACTTGCTCGGTTGTGACCAATACTGTACCAGCCCGGCCGGGACCGACCCACTCCCCCCTGGCCGGCCACCCGACGACGGAGGAGGACGCGACATGAGCTCGCTGTGGACGCCCGGAGGCGAACGACCGGTCAACCCCTCCCCCGAACCGGGTGACGCCGCCGGGGCCGGCCGGACCAGCGCGGACCCGACCGGCGACCCGCTGAGGTCGGCCGCGGCCTCGCTCGGGGTCGACCTCGACTCCCTCACCGACGAGGAGCGCGAGGAACTGCGCTCGGAGCTGACCGAGATGATGCGGGTGCGGCGCGAGATCGCCGCCACCCCCGCGGCGGAGATGGTGAGCAACCACCTGATCCGCTTCCTCGACCTCGCCACCATCTACCTGGAGGCCGATCCCCCCGCCTTCGGCGAGGCCGCCACGGCGATCGAGGCGTTCCGCGCGGTGCTCGAGGGCGTCGGCGACCGGCTGGGCGACCACCGGCCGATGCTCACCGAGGCGCTGGGGCAGATCCAGATGATCTTCGTGCAGGTCAAGCAGGCGCACGAGCAGCGCTCGACCGGCGCCTGAGCCTCAGCGGCGCCGGATCGCCGCGGCCTCCCAACGCCCGGCCCGCCCGGGCACCACCACGAAGGTCACCTCGGCGCCCTCGTCGATCGTGCGCGTGCCGTCCGCGATGGCGGTGCAGTGGAAGGGCAGCTCGTCGCCGTCGGAGGAGCGGACGACGCCCGTGCCGACCGCGTCGTCGAACCGTGCGACCACCCCGTCGAGGACCTCGATGCCTGCCACGACGCCTCAGTGCACGATCTTCGACAGCGGGAGCTCGATCAGGTCGGTCGCGCCCGCGTCCTTGAGCGCGGGGATGAGCACGTTGATCTCGGACTTCGGCACCACGGTCTCGACCGCGTACCCGGCCGAGCCGTAGAGCTCGTTGACCGTCGGCGTCTTCATCGCGGGCAGCTCGGCGATGACGGCGTCGAGCCGCTCCGGCACGACGTTCAGCTTCACGAGCACCTTGCCCCGGGCCTCCATCACGCCCTGCAGCAACGTCATCAGCTGCTCCATGGCGTGGCGCTTCACCGGGTCCGCGTGCGCGGCGGGGCTCGCGACCACCTCGGTGTAGGAGGTGAGGATCTCGTCCAGGATCCGCAACCCGGCGGCCCGCAGGGCCGAGCCGGTCTCGGTGATCTCGACGATGCAGTCGACGATGTCGGGGACCTTCGCCTCGGTCGCGCCGTACGACAGCCGGATGTCGGCCTCGACGCCCCGCTCCTCGAAGTACCGGCGCGTGAGCCCCGGGTACTCGGTGGACACCCGCACTCCGGCGGGCAGGTCCTCGGGGCGCTGGTAGGGAGCGTCGTCGGGCACCGCGAGCACCACGCGGATCGGCCTCGTCGTCGCCTTGGAGTAGCGCAGCTCACCGAGGCTCACGACCTCCGACCCGGTCTCCTCGATCCAGTCGCGCCCCGTGATGCCCAGGTCGAAGAGGCCGTCGGCCACGTACCCGGGGATCTCCTGGGGCCGCAGGATGCGGACGCTGTCGATCCGTGGATCGTCCACGGTCGCCGAGTAGTTCACCGCGGAGCTCCGGCGGACGGTCAGGTCGGCGTCCTCGAAGAGCTCCATCGTGGCCCGCTCGAGGGACCCCTTGGGCAGTACCAGCTTCAACACGACGTGCGAGGGTAGCCGTCGCCCCTCCCGCTCCGTGACGTGCCCGAACCACTTTTCGTGGGGAAGTCGGTGTGGTTGGATGGGCAACGTCTTGCGCTCGACACCGTAGGTGTTCGCTGGGGCGAGCGGATCCACGCGGGGGCGAGACATGAGCGACATCCGAGT
>CBFGTJ010000035.1:0-21073 GCA_965651815.1 uncultured Microthrixaceae bacterium
CCTTGGTGCCGTTGAGCACCCACTCGTCCTTGGCCTCGTCGTACACGGCGCGGGTCCGCAGCGACGACACGTCGGAGCCGGCGTCGGGCTCGGACACGCAGAACGCGCCCAGCGCGACCTTCTCGGGGGTGCCGTAGCACTGGGGCACCCACTCGAGCACCTGCTCGGGGGTGCCGTTGCCGGCGATGCCGGCCGCGGCGAGGCTCGTGCCGAAGATCGCGAGGCCGATGCCGGCGTCACCCCAGAACAGCTCCTCGAGGGCGACGGGCATGGTGAGGCCGGTGGGGTCGCCCAGCATCGCCTGGGCGATGAAGTCGAAGCCGTAGAGGCCGATCTTCGCGGCCTCCTCGACGATCGGCCACGGGAACTCCTCGCGCTCGTCCCACTCCTCGGCGGCGGGACGGACCACTTCCTCGGCGAAGTCGTGGATCCACTTCTGGATCTGCAGCTGGTCCTCGTTGAGGCTGAGGGAGAAGTCGCTCATCTCGTCCGTCCTTCCAGTGGTTACCCAGCGGTAGGTTACCCGTGGGTAACTCCGGGTTCCACCCCGTCGATCCACCTACCCGGGCCGACGGCGGCGCGGTCGGCCCGCCGAAGGCGCTCGCCGAGCACGCACCGTCGAGCGCGCCGGCACCGCACGACGCGCGCCGGGATCCGCCCGTGGCCGGGCGCGGGTTCAGGCGCGGTGCCTCACGCGCGGCGGACCTGGGTGCCGGCCGGGGTGTCCTCCACCGACCAGCCCGCGGCCGTGAGCTCGTCGCGCAGCGCGTCCGCGGTGGCCCAGTCCTTCGCGGCGCGCGCTTCGTCGCGCCGCCGGGCGAGCGCGGCGATCTCCTCGGGCACCTCGTCGTCGACGCCGACCTCGAGGCCGACCGCGTCGAGCATCTCGCGCCACGCGGCGACGAGCGGCGCCGCGGCCTTGTCGTCGCCCTCGTCGAGCAGGCGGTTCACCTCGGTCACCAGACCGAACACCAGCGCCATCGCCGCGGCCGTGTCGAGGTCGTCGTCCATGTGCCGGCGGAACTCGTCCAGGCGGGACTCGTCCGGGGCGGCGTCGGGCACCTCGGCCACCCGCCGTGCGAGCGCGTCGAGGCGATCCAACGCCGCCTCCGCCGCTGCGATCGTGTCGTCGGTGACCTCCAGTGGCGAGCGGTAGTGCGACTGGAGCACCAGCAGCCGGTACGCGCGGGGATCGTGCTCGGCGAGCAGGTCCGGCACGTTGCGGAAGTTGCCGAGCGACTTCGACATCTTCTCGCCGCCGACCTCGACGAACCCGTTGTGCACCCAGTGGCGGGCGAACTCGCGGCCCAGCGCGACGGCCTGCGCCCGCTCGTTCTCGTGGTGCGGGAACGCCAGGTCCATGCCGCCGCCGTGCAGGTCGAACCCCTCGCCGAGCAGGTCGAGGCTCATGACCACGCACTCGGTGTGCCACCCGGGGCGCCCCTCGCCCCACGGCGACGGCCACGCCGGCTCCCCGGGCTTCGCGAACTTCCACAGCGCGAAGTCCGCCGGGTGCCGCTTGGCGCCCTCGCCGACGATCTCGCGCTCACCGCCCCCGGCGACGAGATCCTCGAGCGACTGGCGGGCGAGCAGCCCGTACCCCTCGACCGCCTCGACCGAGAGGTACACCCCGTCGTCGGTGACGTACGCGGCGTCGCGCTCGATGAGGTCCTCGATCATCGCCACCATCCGCTCGACGAACGCGGTGGCGTGCGGGTCGTGGTCCGGGCGCATCACGCCCATGGCGTCCATCGCCTCGTACCAGCCGGCCTCGTGCTCCGCGACCACCTCGCGCCAGTCGCGCCCCTCCTCCTCGGCCCGGGCGATGATCTTGTCGTCGATGTCGGTGATGTTGGACACGTACGTGACCCGGTACCCGCTCCAGATCAGGTAGCGGCGCAGCACGTCGAACACCAGCGCGAACCGGCCGTGTCCGAGGTGCGGAGGCCCGTAGACCGTCGGACCGCACACGTACATCGACACCGCGCCGGGCTCGCGCGTCTCGAGCGGCTCGACGCTGCCGCGGGCGCTGTCGTACAGGCGGATCATCCGACCGAGCCTACCGGCCGCCACGCACCGACCCGGAGGGGTGACGGCCCCCGACCGCGGATGTTTCGCCCAGAGGTTCATCCGGCGCCCGCCTGCGCCGATACCGACCCAGTGAGCCTCGACGATCGCGCCTCCGGCCGGGAGCCGGCCCCCACTCCGAGCGGGTCCGCCGGTGCGGACCTGAGGCGAGCGGCGGCCGCTGCGGCGCTGCCCCCACTGGTCGCCGGTGTCCTGCTCGCCGCCCTCGACCCCTCGCCCGCGCTCGCGCTGCTCCTCACCGTCGGCGCCGGTGTCGTCGCCGCGTGGTCGTCGGTGCGCCTGGTCGTGCGGCCGCTGCTCGCCGCGCTCCGGTCGAGTCGTGCCGCGCACGCCCGGGCGGAGCTGCAGCTCGGTGCCGAACGGGCCGACCGCGAGCTGCGTGCCCGCCTCGAGCACGCGCTGCGCCACGCCGACTCGGAAGCGGCGACGCTGCGGGTCGGGATGCGGGCCGTCGCCGAGGCGGTCCCCGACGGCGAGGTGGAGCTGCTGCTCAGCGCGCCGGGTGAACCGCGGGTCGCGTGGCGGGTCCCGCTGCGCGCCCGTGACCTCGCGGAGGCGGTGCCGGTGCCCGGCGCGCCGGGTTGCTCGGCGCTGGCGAGCGCCCGCCCCGTCGTCGCCTCGACGTCGTCGCTCGAGGCGTGCGCGCACGTGGCGGACGTGCCGGCCGAGTCGTCGGTCGCGTGCGTCCCCCTGCGGGTCGGCGACGAGCCGCTCGGCACCGTGTGCATCACCACCGCACCCGGCGAGCTGCTCGACGAGCGCGCCGTCGAGCAGGTCGAGTGGATCGTCGAGCGGGTGGGCCGGCGCACCGCCGAGCACCGGCAGGCGTCGGGCGTCGAGGACGGCGGACCGACCGATGCGCTGACCGGCCTGCCGGACGGCGCGACGTTGCGACCGCACCTCAAGGAGCTCGTGCGGTCGCTCACCCCGTTCTGCCTCGCCGTGGTGGGCATCGACGACTTCGACTCGATCGGCAGCGACGCCACGGCCGACGCGGCGCTCGTCTCCCTCGCGCAGGTGCTCTGCGAGACCGTGCGCCCCGACGACCACATCTGCCGCTGGCGGGACGGCTTCGCGGTGGTGCTCTCGGACTGCACTGCCGACCAGGCCGTGGCGATCATGGAGCGGGTGCGCGAGCGCCTCGCGCTCACGATCACCGAGGCGGCGCTCGTCGAGGACGACCTGCTCGACCTCGACGAGGTCCTCCCGCCGGTCACGTGCTCGATGGGCGTGGTGGAGTCGTCCACCGCCAAGTCCCTCGACGAGCTCGTCGACCGCGCGACCTCGGCTCGTGAGCGCGCGGCGGAGGACGGCGGCAACCGGGTGGCGGTGTCGGCCGGCAGGTAGCCCGGGCATCGGCGCCGTCCAGCGGGGACCGGGCCGCCGGGTGGCTCAGAGCTCGATGACCGGGAGCTCGACGTCGCGGGGGTGGGTCGAGCCGAGCAGCGCCCGCACGTCGCGGACCCGGCCGTCCACCACGACCGGTCTCGGTCTCGGCCAGTCGAACGGCCCACCGAAGGGCGTCGTGGTCCCGGACAGGATCCAGGCACCGTCCTCGAAGGTCAGGTAGCGCAGACGGTCGCCGTCCCTGGCCGACGCGACCGGCGTGCCGTCCTCGAGGTGGCCGAGCAAGCGGACCTCGTTCCCGGGGACCTCGAACGGCTCGCCCACGAGCTCGCCGGTCGAGCTGGACAGCGTCCGCAGCGTCGTCGACCGGGACGCCGCCACGTCCACCACGACGTGGCGGTCGTCCGGGCAGTGCAGCCGCCCGCCCGTCACGCGTGCGAGGTCCAGGGGTGGTTCGCCGAGCACTTCCCATTCCGCGGCGTCGGTCGTCGCCGCGCGCTGCAGCAGCCGCACCCCGACCGGGGCGCCGGCCTCGAGGCGAACGTCGGCGGCGACGAGCCGGTCGCCGGCGAGGCACACGAGGTCGGCGAAGAGCGGTGAGGCCGCGGGTGACGCCACCTCCGTGGCCGTCGCGGCGTCCGGGTCGAGGGCGACCAACCGCACTTCCTCGAGGCCCGGCATCCCGGGCGAGCCCACGCGCTGGGTCGCCCACACCGAGCCGTCCGCGCCGAGGCCGATCACCGAGAGCAACCCCGCGCCGCTCTCGACACCACCCACCGGCAGGTCATCGAGCTCGACGACCTCCGCCGAGTCGCCTTCGATGCGGACGACGACTGGTCGGGCGATGCCCGCGCAGCCCACGCCGCCGGCGCAGAGGTTGCCGATCAGCACGCGTCGCTCGCCCCGTGCGAGGACCTGCACGGGGAACAGCGCCTGGCCGTGCGGGAGCCGGACCCGCACCTGCCGCAGCACCCTCCCCTGCGCGTCGTACGCGGTGATCAACTCGTTCGGCGACCAGTCCTCGGGGAGCTCGCTGCTCGTCGGAGGCTTGCTCCCGTCAGGGCCCGACAGTCCGCCGGCAACCCACACCTCGCCGTCGACGACCAGCGGCACCGCGCCCGACAGCGCGCGCCGTGGGCCCAGCTCCGCGACCGGCCGCGCCCCGACGGGCCGCTCCTCGGCCGCCTGCTCGGTCCGCGTCGCCACGCACGCCGAGGCGAGCAGGACCGGGACGAGCAGCGCCGGAGCGAGCCGAGCCAGCACCGTCCTCCGCCGTTCCACCCGATCCCCCATCGGCACCCCCTCGGTCAGCCGAACAGATCGATCGGGGGCCGGCCGTCGGCCAGGCGCTGCACGCGGTCGAGCGCGGCGAACGCGACCTCGGGCTGGGGCAGCACCCAGAAGCGCTGCTCGAGCACCGCGTCGACGATCGCGTCGGCGACCGTGGACGGGTCCTCCCCCGCGTCGTTGCCCGCGCGGATCGTCCGGGCGACCGGCTCGACCTCCGCGCGCAGGCGCTCCTCCTCCACCCCCGCCGCGGCGAGCGAGTTCGCCGCCATCGGGGTGCGCACGTTGCCCGGGCACACGACCGAGGCGTGCACCCCTGGCGCCACCCGTGCGAGCTCGTGGTGCAGGGACTCCATCAGCCCCACCACCGCGTGCTTCGTGGCGACGTAGGCCCCGAGCGCCGGGGTCGCGACCAGCCCCGCACCCGACGCCATGCCGACCACGTGCCCCTCGCCCCGCTCGACCATCGCGGGCACGGCCGCCCGGATCCCGTGCACGACCCCCCACAGGTTGGCCCTGACGTGCAGGTCCCACTGCTCCTCGGACAGCTCCCAGGAGAACCCGGGCAGGTACACCCCGGCGTTGAGCACCGACAGGATCGGCCCGCCCACCCGGGT
Source organism: uncultured Microthrixaceae bacterium (assembly GCA_965651815.1). Lineage (GTDB taxonomy): Bacteria > Actinomycetota > Acidimicrobiia > Acidimicrobiales > Microtrichaceae > CBFGTJ01. The sequence goes on from CBFGTJ010000035.1 coordinate 5,340, forward strand.
CGCCGCGTCCACCAGCTCGCGGTGGTGCGAGTCGTCACCGACGTCGCCGACCCGCGACACCACGACGACCTCGTGCTCCAGCTCCCGCTCGATCGCACCGAGCGACTCGGCGTCGCGGTCGGCGAGCACGAGCGACACGCCCTCCGCCGCCAGCCTCCGGGCCACCGCGGACCCGATGCCCCCGCCGGCCCCCGTCACGATCGCCACCGCCCCCTGCAGCTCCATCGGCTTCGGACCGTAGCGGCAGTGCCGGTAGCTTGTGGCGCTGTATGGCAGCGAACCCCCCGACCCCTCGTGCACAGCGCTCCGTCCCCGACCGCCCGACGATCGACGGGCTGGAGGACCGCTGGAGCGAGGTATGGGAGCGGGAGGGCACCTACCGGTTCGACCGGACCGCGGAGCGCTCCGAGGTGTTCTCGATCGACACCCCGCCGCCGACGGTGTCGGGGTCGCTGCACGTCGGCCACGTGTTCAGCTACACCCACACCGACACCATCGCCCGGTACCGGCGCATGCGCGGCGACGAGGTCTTCTACCCGATGGGGTGGGACGACAACGGGTTGCCCACGGAGCGGCGCGTCGAGAACTACTTCGGCGTGCTCTGCGACCCCTCGCAGCCCTACCAGCCGGACTTCGAGCCGCCCGCCCAGCCGCCGAAGGACCGGCGGGACTTCGTCCCGATCAGCCGGCCGAACTTCATCGAGCTCTGCGAGCGCCTGCTCGAGGTCGACGAGCAGGCGTTCGAGGACCTGTGGCGCCACCTCGGCCTGTCGGTCGACTGGTCGCTGACCTACGCGACGGTCAGCGAGCCGGCGCGCCGCGCGTCGCAGCGGGCGTTCCTGCGGAACCTGGCCCGCGGTGAGGCGTACTCGACGGAGGCGCCGTCGCTGTGGGACGTGACGTTCCAGACCGCGGTCGCGCAGGCCGAGCTCGAGGACCGGGAGCGGCCCGGCGCCTACCACCAGCTCGCGTTCCACCGCACCGACGGCGGCGGGGACGTCCTCATCGACACGACCCGCCCCGAGCTGGTGATCAGCTGCGTCGCGCTGGTCGCGCACCCTGATGACGAGCGCTACCAGCCGCTGTTCGGCACGACGGTCCGCACCCCCGTGTTCGACGTCGAGGTGCCGGTGCTGGCGCACCCGCTCGCCGAGCCCGACAAGGGCACCGGCATCGCGATGATCTGCACCTTCGGCGACACCACCGACGTGACCTGGTGGCGCGAGCTGGACCTCCCGACCCGCACGGTGATCGGCCGCGACGGCCGGTTCCAGGGCGACCCCCCGGAGTGGCTCGAGACCGACCGGGCGCGGGAGCGCTACGGGCGGATCGCGCGCAAGGCCGCGGGCGGCGCCCGGGAGCAGATGGTCGCCCTGCTGCGCGAGACCGGTGAGCTGGTGGGCGACATCCGCCCGATCCAGCACCCGGTGAAGTTCTACGAGAAGGGCGACAAGCCGCTCGAGATCGTCACCTCCCGCCAGTGGTACATCCGCAACGGCGGCCGGTCCGAGGAGCTGCGCGACGCGCTGGTGGAGCGCGGCCGCCAGCTGCAGTGGCACCCGGAGTACATGCGCCACCGCTACGACAACTGGGTGGGCGGCCTCAACGGCGACTGGCTCATCTCGCGGCAGCGCTACTTCGGAGTGCCGTTCCCGGTGTGGTACCGCCTCGACGACGAGGGCCGGCCGATCCACGACGACCCGATCGTGCCCGACGAGGCGGACCTGCCGATCGACCCCCAGTCGGACTGCCCTCCGGGCTACACCGAGGACCAGCGTGGCGTGCCGGGGGGCTTCGTCGGCGACCCGGACATCATGGACACCTGGGCGACGTCGTCGCTCACCCCGCAGATCGCCTGCGGTTGGGAGGACGACCCGGACCTGTTCGAGCGCACGTTCCCGATGGACCTGCGCCCCCAGGGCCACGACATCATCCGCACCTGGCTGTTCTCGACGGTGGTGCGCAGCCACTACGAGCACGACCGCGTGCCGTGGGCCCACGCGGTGCTGTCGGGGTGGATCCTCGACCCCGACCGCAAGAAGATGTCGAAGTCGAAGGGCAACGTCGTCGTGCCCTCGCACCTGCTCGAGCAGCACGGCGCGGACGGGGTGCGCTACTGGGCGGCCTCGGGCCGGCCGGGTGCCGACACCGCGTTCGACGAGCAGCAGATGAAGGTCGGGCGCCGCCTCGCGATCAAGCTGCTCAACGCGTCGAAGTTCGCGCTGTCGTTCGGCGAGGGCGGCACGACCCCGTCGGCGGAGGACGTCACCGAGCCGCTCGACCGGGCGATGCTCGCCGCGCTGGCACAGCTCGTCGACGAGGCCACCGCGGCGTTCGAGGACTTCGACTGGGCCCGCGCCCTCGAGCGCACCGAGCACTTCTTCTGGCGCTTCTGCGACGACTACCTCGAGCTCGTGAAGGGCCGCGCGTACGAGGGCGAGGGCCCCGGCGCCGCGTCGGCCCGTGCGTCGCTCGACGCTGCGCTGTCCACCCTCCACCGCCTCCTGGCGCCGTTCCTGCCGTTCACCTGCGAGGAGGTCTGGTCCTGGTGGATGGAGGGCTCGGTGCACCGTGCGGCGTGGCCCGAGTCCGCCGAGCTGCGAGCCCTCGCGGCCGACGGCGACCCCGCCGCGCTCGAGGTGGCCGGGGCGGTGCTGTCGGAGCTGCGCGGCGCGAAGTCCGCGGCGAAGGCGTCGATGCGGGCGACCATCGAGTCGGCGATCGTGCGCGACACCGAGGACCGGCTCGCGGTGTTCGACACCGTCGCGGCGGACGTCATCGAGGCCGCGAAGGTCCAAGAGTTGCGCACCGAGGTGGCGGACTCGCTGTCGGTCGAGGCGCGCATCGCGCCACCGGCGGGCTGAGTCCCGCCCGCTCCTACCGCGTCGGGCGGCGCTGCACGGCACGGACCGCCACCTCGGTCGGCCGCGCGTCGCCGGCAGCCAGGCGTTCCGCTGCGGCGTGCAGCTCGTCGAGTCGCCGATGCGACCCCGGCGCGCCCAGGTCGAACCGCCAGCGCTGCACGCGCGCCGCGATGGCAGGTGACTCCGGTTCGACGCCCGTCGCGGCGAACACCCGGCAGTCGTAGGTGCGGCACGTGCGCGGCCGGCGCTCGTAGATCGTGCAGCCGCGTTCGCCGAGCATCGGGCAGCGGCCGTGCTCGTCGTAGGGCACCACCACGTGGCCGGGGCGACCCGGGGCGGGGAAGCGCAGCTCCGCGGGCACGGCGGCGAGCGCGTCGGTCTCGTCGGGACCGATGTGCACGAACTGGCCGGCCTCGCAGCACGCGGTGCACTCGCCGCACGGCACGTCGGCGTCGACCTCGCCGTCGAGGGCCCGCAGCATGCGCTCGTGCCACGCGACGAGCTCGCCCGCGTCGAGGGTTCCGTCGTCGACCACGACCGCCGATGCTACGGCCGGCCCTCCCCCGCCCGGGCTCGGGCCCGCCCCGTGCCTACTCGTGCACCTCGTCGGCGGAGAGCATCTGCAGGTTCGAGCTCGCCGTGCGGGCGAGGTCGGCGAGCTCGTCCAGCGTCTCGCCGTACACCGCGGTCATCGCACGGCCACACCGCTGCCAGATGCCGGCGATGACGACGTCGGCCGGATCGGACACCGGCTGCGGGCTCACGGGCCCGGCCCGGCTCAGCGCCGGCCGGGGAGGTCGGCGCGTCGGACCCGGCCCTGCTTGTGGTCCACCATCTCGACGAGGGCCTGGTAGAAGCGGTCGGGGTCCTCGACGTCGTCGATCGCGCGGAAGCCCGAGCGCTCGTTGGCCGATTCGATGCGGATCGTGGCGGTGCCGGCGAGCCACTGCAGCATCGATTCGCGCCGGGTGATGTCGGTGACCTTCCCCCACGGGATGAACTCGGCGTTGCGGTTCAGCACGCCGCTGACGCGCAGGACCCGCAGGTCGGTCAGCACGTAGCGGGTGTACCAGGCCTTCAGCCCCTCCAGCACGAGGTGGACGGCGAGGGCGAGCACGGCGAGCACCGCGAGCCGGGTGAGCAGCGGCTGGTCGAGCGAGGCGACCGCACCGACCGCGACGACGGCGAGGACGAGCCACGGCGCCTGCGCGAGGAGGAAGGCGCGCAGCGACCGCGTCTCGGACAGCACGACCCGCTCGTCGGGCACGAGGTAGGAGTCCACGATGTCGTGGGGGTGCCACCGCCTCGGCACCTTCCCCGCGGGAGGGGGGACCCTGCGACGGCGCACCACGCGCGGCACACCGGGTCCGTCGGGGGTCACCCGAAGCTGCCCAGGAACTCGGCGACCTTGCCGAGGGCCTCCTGGAGGAACCCTCCGACGTTGCCGAGCACCTGGCCGACGTCCTGGGCGGCCACCGCGGGGTCGCGCCAGATCGCCAGCACCGTGAAGCCGGCTGCCAGCAGCAGCACCGGCTGCAGCTTCTTGTTCATCGCGCTCCTCCACCTTCTCCGGTGGCCTCCGCCACCGACTCCTGCAGAGGTCGACCCGTTCCGGCCCGCGCGCGACGTACCGGTGAACTCCGTCCGCGGCGAGAACGTACCAGTCGCCGATCCGCGCCCGGTGGATGCCGGGCGGGCCCGCGGCGGCGGGTGCATGACGGCACGTCCGGTCGGCCGTATCCTCAGCAGGCGAGGTCGGCACCCGTCGCCTCGAGCCCGGAGGGAACCCCACGTGAGTCGTTGGCGTCGTCGGCGTGCTGCCCGCAGTGACGGACACGGGCCCACCCGCCCCGACGGCGGCAAGGTGGCCCCGGCAGCGGCCGTGTTCGACCTGGCACCCGCCACGCCCTTCGACACGGGGCAGGCCACCAACGGCCACCGGCCCGGGAACGCACCGCTGGACGCCCCGGCGGGCGGGGTACCCCCCGGACCCTCGCAACCACCCCAGCCGGCGGAGCGCTCGCAGCCGGCAGAGCGCTCGCAGCGGGCAGAGTGGTCGCAGCCGGCCCAGCGCTCGCAGCCGCCGGCCGAACCACTGGCTCCCGTGGTGGCGCCGGAGGTGGTGCGCCCCGATCTCGACGCCGTGCGCGGCGACTACGACGACGCGCTCGCCGCGGCCGGGGTCGTGCTGGTCCAGCAGGTCGCGCCCGGGATCGACCGCTACCACGTCTCCCGCTCGGTGACCGCGGTGCTCGGCTGGGACCCCACCGCCTTCCTGCGCGACGGCGCGCTCCGCAGCGTCGTGCACCCCGCCGACCTGCCCACCTTCGACGAGCACCTCCCGGTCGGCCCGACGGACCCGGTGGACCCCTGGGTCGACGCGACCGTCGACGACGCCACCGTCATCGACCTGACCGGTCGCCCCACCACCGCGGGGGCCGCCCCGGGGACCGCCCGACCCGCGCACCGCGGCCAGCTCCCGCCCGGGGAACCGGCGCCGGCGGTCCGGTTCCGCAGCGCCGCCGGGCAATGGCGGCACCTCCAGCTGCGGGTCAGCGCACCCCGCGGCCCGCAGGAGCCGCTGCGCGCGTCGCTCGTCGACGTCACCGCCGAGGAGCACGCACGCGTCGCGTCACGCCGCTTCGCGGAGCTCGTCGAGCACGACCCGTCCGCGTGCATGGTGCTCGAGTTCCTCGACCGCTCCGACCTCACCTCGCTCGTGATCCGCTCGGCCAACCGCGCCGCGCACCGGATGTTCGACCTCGACCGCCGCGTGGTGGACGGCACGCCCATCGGCGAGGTGCTCGGCGAGGCGTCCGCGCAGCTCATCCGCCACGCCCTGTTCGACGTGTGCCACACCGGCCAGTCGATGACCGCGGAGCGCCTGTCGCTCGGTGAGGTGCGCGGCACCTACCTCGACCTCCGGGTCGACCGCCTGAGCGACGGGACCCTCGGCATGACCGTCACGGACGTGACCGGCACGGTCGCGCTCGAGGAGCGGCTGCGGCACCAGGCGTCCCACGACGCGCTCACGGGCCTGCCCAACCGGGCGCTGCTGGAGGAGCGGCTCGGCTCGGCCGTCGCCGCGGCCACCCCCGACGCGCCGCTCGCGCTGGTCGTGGTCGACATCGCACGCCTCCGCGAGCTGAACGAGCACCTCGGCCTGCACCTCGGCGACCAGCTGCTCGTGGAGATCGGCCGTCGCCTCGTGCGGGAGGTCCGCGGTGCGGCGGTCGTGTCGCGCCTCGGAGGCGACGAGTTCGCCGTCCTCACCCTGAAGTGCACCAGCGTGGGCGAGGCGCGCGAGCGGGCCGCTGCGGTCCGCGAGGTCCTCTCCCGGCCCTTCGACGTCAACGGCGAGCTCGTCGAGTGCCGCACCGACATCGGCGTGGCGCTCGCGCCCGCGCACGCCGAGGACGGCCGGGGCCTGCTGCGGGCAGCGCAGGACGCGCTGGACGTCGCCAAGCGGGACGGGAGCGGCTACGCCGTCTACGAGCCGTCGGGGGAACCGACGTCGATCAGCCGGCTCTCGCTCCTCGCCGAGCTGCGCCAGGGCCTGGCCAACCAGGACCTCGAGCTGCACTACCAGCCGGTCGTCGACCTCCGCACCGGCCGCGTCGCGAAGGTCGAGGCGGTCCTGCGCTGGCAGGCCGACAGCGCACCGTCGCGACTGCCGCTCGAGTTCCTCGAGCTGGCCGAGCAGTCCGGCCTCATCCGTCCGCTGACCCGCTGGGTGGTGGGCGAGGTCGCCCGCGCCGCCCGGCACCTCGCGGAGCTGTCGTCGCCGCTGGTCGTCGCGACGGACCTGTCCGCCCGCAACCTGCTCGACACCGAGGTCGAGGCGTTCCTCACGCACCTGATCGGTTCCGGCGAGCTGCCGGTCGACCTCGTCGAGGTGGAGCTCGCCGAGACCGAGCTGATGGACGACCCCGGACGCTCCGAGGAGGCCATCGCCCGCCTGCACGGGGCGGGGCTGCGGTTCGTCGTGGACGAGTTCGGCACCGGGTACACGTCGCTGTCGACGATGCAGCAGCTCGCGGTCGACGGGCTCAAGATCGACGCCAGCTTCGTCTCGGCGATCACCCGGGACCCGTCGGACGCGGCGATCGTCCGCTCGACCGTCGAGCTGGCGCACGAGGTCGGCCTGGTCGTCGCCGCCGACGGCGTCACCGACGTGGAGACGCTGTCGATGCTCGCCTCGTTCGGGTGCGACCTGGCCCAGGGCCCGCACCTGTCCGGGGCGGTCACCCTCGACGAGCTGCCACGCCGCGTCGCGGAGCTGGAAGCGGCGGTGCGGGGCTGGCTCGGCTCGGTCGACGCGGCGCCGCTGGCGGGGCGGCCGGCGGACCGGGTCGGTCAGGTGGCGGCGGCGCCGGTCCGCTCGGACCAGGCGCGCTCGAGCACCCCGACCAGCGCCGCGGGGGGCTGGGCACCCGACACGCCGTAGCGGCCGTCGACGACGAAGAACGGCACGCCCGAGATGCCCTGTTGGTGGGCCCACCGCTCGTCCGCGCGCACCGCCTCGGCGTAGCGGTCGCCGGCGAGCACCTCGCGCACCTCGGCCTCGTCGAGGCCGACCTCCACCGCGAGCGAGGCCAGCGCCTCGTGGTCCGACACCGGGACGCCCTCGACGAACGACGCCCGGTCGAGGCGCGCCTTGAGCGCGCCCTGCAGGCCGCGGTCGAGGGCGAGGTGCAGCAACCGGTGCGCGTCGAACGTGTTCCCCGGGTGCGCTTCTTCGAGGTTGCACTCCAGGCCCTCGCCGCGGGCGACGGCCTCGACCCGCTCGACCATCTCGAGCACCTGCTCCGCCGGCATGCGCTTGCTGGCGGCGAGGTGCTCGACGGTCGTGACCGACTCGTCGGAAGGCGGTGCGGAGGGGTCGAGCTCGAAGGATCGCCAGACGACCTCGACCTCGTCGCCGTGGTCGAACTGCTCGAGCGCCTGCTCGAGGCGACGGGCGCCGATGTAGCACCAGGGACAGATGACGTCGACGAAGACCTCCACGCGCATGGTGGCCCCAACCACCGACCGGGCTGCCCCATTCCGCGGCCGGGGCGGGGGCGCGCCCGGGCTCACGACCCGGCGAGCGCCTCCGCCGCGACCCGCGCCGCCCAGCGGTGGTCGGCCTTGCCGTTCGGCCCCCGCTGCACCTGCTCGACGATCACCACCCGCTTGGGGCACTTGTACCCGGCGAGGTGCTCCTTCGAGTGGGCGATCAGGTCCGCTTCCGAGGGCGGTTCCGCGCCGGGCACCAGCGACACGATGCCGGTGACCGACTGGCCCCACCGCTCGTCCGGCAGGCCGACGACGTTCGCGTCGAGCACGGCGGGGTGCAGCTTGAGGACCTCCTCGACCTCCTCGGGCCACACCTTCTCGCCGGCGGTGTTGATGCACGCGGAGCCGCGGCCGAGCAGCCGGATGGTGCCGTCCTCCTCGACGAGGGCGTAGTCGCCGGGCACCGACCAGACCTGCCCCGCGAACGTGCGGAACGTCGCCGCGGTCTTCTCCGGGTCCTTGTAGTAGCCGACGGGGATGGGGCCGCCGACGGCGAGCAGGCCGCGCTCCCCCGACCCGGGCACCACCTCCCTGCCGTCCTCGGTGAACACTCGGGCGTGCTCGCCGAGGCGGAAGGTCGCGGTGGCCGAGGTGCTGCCCCGGCGGGCGACCGACGCGGCCATGCCGACCCCCTCGGAGGAGCCCACGGTGTCGGCGAGCGTCGCCGTGCACCACTCGAGCAGCGCCTCCTTGGCCTCCTTCGACCACATCACACCGGAGGAGAGCACCACCTTGAGCGACGACAGGTCGTAGGGCTCGCCGGCCGCCGCCGCCTCCGCCAGCGCGTCGAGGATCGGTCGGGCGAACGCGTCGCCCACGATCGTCAGCTGGGTGACCCGGTGCTCCTGCACGGCGCGGCACAGCTCGTGCCCGTCGAACGACGGCGACGCGAGGGTCACCACGCAACCGCCTGCGGACAGCACCCCGACCGCGGTGATCGCGGAGGTGCCGTGCATGAGGGGCGCCGCGGGCAGCAGGCGGACGGCCTTGCCGCGGTCGTGGAACGTGCGGGCCGCGGCCCGGACCTCCTCGACGGTGGTGGGCACCTCGGCGTCGATGACGCGGAACGTCGCGGACGCGGTCCGCAGCAGGTTGCGCTGCGGCCACATCACCCCCTTGGGCATGCCGGTGGTCCCACCGGTGTAGAGGAACCACAGGTCCTCTCCCGAGCGGGGCACGGGCGGCATCGGGTCGGTGGCGTCGACGACCTTCTCGTAGTCCTCCGCCCAGGCGGGCAGCGGGTGGCGCTCGCCGGCGCCGACGCACAGGAAGGTCGTCAGCTTCGGCAGCGACCCGCGGACCTCGTCGAGCCGGTCGGCGAACTCCGCGTCGAACACCACCGCTTCGGCGTCCGCGTTGTCGAGGAGGTACGCGAGCTCCTCGGTCAGGTAGCGGTAGTTCACGTTCACCGGGACCGCCCGCACCTTGAACGCGGCGAACGTGGACTCGAGGTACTCGGGCCGGTTCCGCAGGTAGAGCGCGACCTTGGCGTCGTGGCCGATGCCCCTGGCGTCCAGGTGCCCGGCGAGCCGGGCCGCCCGGTCCTCGAAGTCCCGCCAGGTGCGCCGGGTGCCCGGGTGGATCAGGGCAGGCGCGTCGGGCACCTCGGCGGCCACGGCCTCCCACACGGTGGCCAGGCTCATCCCGTCGTGGTCCTGCACGGTCGACATGCCCCCATCCTTCCAGCCGGAGGTCCGGCGGTTCCGTCCCCTACTGCGGTGCGAGGCGGCGCTGCGCGGCCAGCGCCGCCGCGTCGTCCCACGGCGCGAGCGCCCGGCACCACACCGTCACCACGTGGGTCCCCGCGCCGATCCGGTAGCGCTCCAGCGCGTCCGGACCGCACGACGCGGTGCCGAGCCCCCGCTGGGCCGCGTCGAGGTACAGCACGGTCGGCGACGCCGCGGTGGGCGATGCCGGGTCGTGAAGGTCGTCGGTGTGGCGCGCGGCCCACAACTCCGAGTCCGGGTGGTGGCGCGCCGCGAACCCCGGCCGACCCCCGGACGGGTCCGCGACCACCAACAGCCCGTCGGCGACGCTGCGTCGCCGCGCGAGGCGCGGGCGCAGCGCCAGCCAGCGCAGGCCCGTGCGGTGCCCGTGCTCCTGTGGGACGACGTGGTCCACGTAGGTGTCCGACACCGTGGTGCTCCACCGGCCGACGGTCGCGGCCGCGCGACGGTCCGGGTAGCACTCGTGGGGACCGTCGCCGTACCACTCGAGCTGCTCGAGCTCGCCGGGGAGCACCCACTCGATGCCGACCCGCGGCGGGTCCTCCAGCGCGGGTGGCAGCGTGATCCGGTGCTGGAGCAGCACCCAGCCGTCGGGGTGCTGCTCGACCCGGCGACGGACCACGACCGGGTCGTCGACGCCGGGCGCGTGCAGCGCACCGGTCGAGGTCCACGTGACCAGGTCGCCCCGCGTGCGGCGCGTCGTGTTCCCCGGGTCCCAGGTGCAGCGGTCGAGGCCCTGCTCGTCGACCCACCGGCCGAGCTGGCCGGCGAGGCCGCGCATCCATCCCTGGCGGAGCCCGTCGTTGTCGGTGAGCGCGCGGAACACCGTCGGCGTCGCCGCGAACGGGTCGATCCCCTCGGGGAGCCCGGGTGCGGGCGCCTCCGTCGTGCGTGGGGCGGGGGCGGCACCGGAGCGGAGCGGGGCGGCGACCTCGAGCTGCTCCCTCGCGACGAACGCGCCCCTCGCCGCCCAGGGTGCCGCGCGCCGCTGGGTCCAGGTGACGGTCAGGTGGACCTCCTGGCCGGCCCGGACCCGCGGCGGACGGAACGGGCGTGCCACCAGCGCCGACTCCCCCGGCGCCACCTCCGGCACCTCGAGCTCGCCGGCGGCGACCTCCTCGCCGTCGACCTGGAGCGACCACGCGGCGCGCAGGTCGTCGAGCCCGGTGAACCAGCGACGGTTGGTGATCCGCAGGCGGCGGCCGCCCTGGGCCCACTCGACCGTGGCGGGCCGGCCCACCCAGCGCACCTCCTCGAGCGCGGGGTGCGGTTCGCGGTCCGCGGCGACGAGCCCGTCGCAGACGAAGTTCACGTCGTTCGGTTCGTCACAGAAGTCGCCGCCGTAGCCCCACACGGGGCGCCCGAACGGCCCGGTCCGCCCGAGCGGCAGGCCGTGCTCGACCCACTCCCAGATGAACCCGCCCTGCAGGCCGTGGTGCGAGCGGATCGCATCCCAGTAGTCCGCGAGCGACCCGTTCGAGTTGCCCATGGCGTGGGAGTACTCGCACATGATCAACGGGCGGCGGGCGTCCGCGCCCGAGGTCGCCCACTCGACGATCGCGTCGATCGTCGGGTACATGGGGCACACGACGTCGGTCTCGGGTGCCGGGGCGTGCAGGTCGTGCATGAGCGGCCCCTCGTAGTGCAGGGGGCGGCTCGGGTCGATCCGGCGGACCAGCGCGGCCGCGGCCGCGTGGGGCGGCCCGTCCCCGGACTCGTTGCCGAGGGACCACATGATGATCGAGGGGTGGTGGCGGTCGCGGCGCACCATCCGCTCGACCCGCTCCACCATCGCGGGGGCGTAGCGGGGGTCGTGGCACAGCGAGGTCTGCCGGGCGTGGGACTCGACGTTCGCCTCGTCGACCAGGTACAGCCCGAGCTCGTCGCACAGCTCGGCGAGGTGCTCGTCGTGGGGGTAGTGGGCGGCACGCACCGCGTTGAGGTGGTGCGCCTTCATCATCAGCAGGTCCCGGCGGGTGAGCTCCCGGTCGACCGCGCGCCCGGTGGCCGGGTCGTGCTCGTGGAGGTTCACCCCGTGCAGGAGCACCGGTCGCCCGTTGACCAGCAGCTCCCGGTCGCGCACCTCCACCGAGCGGAACCCGGTGGTCCTGGAGGTGACCTCGACGGTGTCGCCGTCGGGTGAGCGCAGCGTCGTGACGACCCGGTAGCGGTTCGGGGTCTCGTGCGTCCACGGCCGCACGCCGCGCACCTCGAGGCGCGTCGCGACGATCCCCGGTCGCACGAACATGCCGGAGAGCACCTGCGCGGCCTCGCTGCTCGCGTCCCAGACCGGCACGTCCGCGGGCCCGGTCGTCGCGAGCACCCGGGGCGGCCGGTCGCCGCGCCCGCGGAGCGGTTCGACGTGCACCTCGACGGTCCAGCCCGGCTCACGGCAGCCGGGGCCCTCGACGGTGACCTCCACGTCGAGCAGGCCGGTGCCGTCCTCCGCCAGCCCGGGAACCAGCCCCACGTCCGCGAGGTGGGTGGGGGCCGTGCTGTGCAGCGAGACGCTGCGCTGGATCCCGCCGTGCCACCACTGGTCCTGGTCCTCGATCCAGCTGTGCGCCGACCACCGCGCGACCGCGATGGCGATCGTGGCGCGGCGTCCGGGGCGGACCAGCCCCGTCACGTCGAGCTCGGTCGGCAGGCGGCTGTCGGTGCAGGTCCCCGCGAGCTCCCCGTCGACCCAGACCGCGGCGACGGACTCCGCCGCCCCGAGGCGCAGCACGACCCGCCGGCCCGCCCAGGCCTTCGGCACCGTCACCGTGCGCCGGTACACGCCGGTGGGGTTCCGCTCCGGGATCCCGGGCGGGTCGGCGTCGAAGGGCATGACGACGTTCGTGTAGTGGGGCCGGTCGTAGCGGCCGCCGCCGCGGGGGCCCTGCAGGGTCCACGCACCGGGGACGGTGATGCGGTCCGACCCCCGGTCGGCGCCGATGAGGTGCTCCGCGGTGAGGTCCTCCGGGCGCTCGAGGAGCGCGAAGCTCCAGGTCCCGTCGAGCGAGGTCCACCACGGGGACGCCGACGGGTCGTCGCTGCGGGCGCCGTCGAGGTCGGGGTACGGCACGCCGGGGCTCCGCATCGGCAGCCGGCCGATGCCGGTGACGGTCGGATCCCGCACGGTGGCGAGGAACGCGTCGATGCCGCTCACGCCGCGCCCCCTCCCCGTTCTGTGTCCCCGAAGTGCGGGTGCACCCTCAGTCCCGGCGTACAGAACGGGTCGTGGGTGGCGAGGTAGGTCCGGCTCACACCCGCGACCGGAGCACGTCCAGCGCGCGGTCCGCGTGGACCTCCATGTTGAGCTCCGAGCTGATCGCGGCGAGGACCCGCCGGTCCGTGTCGATCACGAACGTCGCGCGCTTGTTGAACACGGGGCCGAGGCGCTTCACGCCGAAGCGGGCGGCGACCACGCGGTCCGGGTCCGACAGCAGCGGGTACCCGAGGTCGTGCTTCTTGTCGAACTGCGCCTGGCGCTCGACCGGGTCGGCCGAGATCCCGACCCGCTGCGCCCCGACCTCGGCGAACTCCGCGCCGAGGTCCCGGAAGTGGCACGACTCCTTCGTGCAGCCGGTGGTCATCGCCTTCGGGTAGAAGAACAGCACCACCGGCCCGTCCTCGAGCAGCCCGGACAGCGAGCGCGTCCGACCGTATTGGTCGGGCAGCTCGAAGTCCTCGACGACGTCACCCTCTCGCAGCATCCTCCGCTCCCCCCTCGTCGCCGCGCCGGACCAGCGCGGCCCTCAACGCCTCCACCACGTCACCGTCGAGTCCGCAGTCGGCGAGGTAGCGCTCGAACCCGCCGTGCTCGCGCTGCAGCCACTCCAGCGTCGCCCGCATGGTCTCGGGCCGCGCCGACCACAGCCCGTACCGGAGCTCGTCGTCGTCGACCTGCCCCGCGGGGTGCCCGAGCGACCACAGCCACGACACCTGGATCGGCGTCACCGCGGCGGTGCGGGCGTAGTCGGCGACGATCACCTCGTGGTCGGCACCGAGCGCACCGAGCAGCAGCGCGGTGAGGAGCCCGGTCCGGTCCTTGCCGACCGCGCAGTGGTACGCGACCGCGCCGCGGGGCGAACCGTCCGTGCACGCCACCTCGGCGAGCGCGCCGAGCGCCGTCGCGAACCTGGAGCCGAACGACGTGAGGATCTCCCGGTAGCGGTGGGCGACGAGCTCCGAGGGGTCCTCGACCTCGTCGTCGGCCCAGGGGAACCGCGGGTCGAGCACCGGGTGGTGCTGCACCTCGAGCGCCTCGGCCTCCAGCACGCCCTCCTCCTTGCGCTCGACCTCGTCCCGCAGGTCGAGGACCCGCACGACCCCGAGGTCGCGCAGGACCGCGACCGACTCACCGGCCCGGTGCAGCGCGTCACCGCGCAGCACCCGCCGCGGCGCGACCACGCCGCCCTCGACCGGCAGCCCGCCGAGGTCCCGCAGGTTGAAGATCCCCTCCCGGGCCAGCAGGGCCCGCTGTCGCAGCGTGGGCACGGCCGTCACACCAGTGCCACGACGACGCCGAGGCCGCTGGTCGTGACCCTCAGGTCGTCGATCTCGACCGGGATCGGGTCGGGCGAACCGGGGATGAGCGGCACCTCGATGCGAGCGGGCAGCTGCATCCGGATCGGTGCCAGCGACACCAGCTCGCCGAGGCGCTGGGACACCGTGTTGACGAACGACGGCACCAGCGGCGGCAGCTCGACCCACGCCGACTGCACGGACAGCTCCAGGCGGCCTCTCACCAGCCGGGGGCGCACCTCGGTGCGCAGCGAGGAGCGCAGGTCGGGGAACGGGTCGGGCAGCAGCCGGGTCTGGCGCAGCCTGCCCTCGACCCGCTGCTCGCCGAGGTCCAGGTCGACCTCGAACGGCAGCGGCACCTCGCCGGCCGCCCGCTCGAGCAGCTTCTGGGTGAGGTGGTCCACCACCGAGCTCGCGAGCCCGATGCCGATGCGTCGCCCTGCGATCGGGACCGGCTGTGCCCGTCCCCGCACCCGCTCGGTCGCCGCCAGCCCGAACGACATGAGGCCGGACCCGATGCTGAGGTCCGCACGCCCCGGATCGACGCCGAGCTCGACCAGGGCCGAGCCCACCTCGGGGCCGAGCTCCGCTCCCACGGTCCCGACGTGCTCGGCCAACGAGGCGAACAGCCCGTGGCCGAGCATGCCGAACATCATCCCGAAGACCTGGAGCACGCCGGCCCACGAGGTGGGGTCGACGCCGTCGGGGACGGGGGCTTCGGGGTCCGCCTCCAGCGAGACCAGCTCCGCCTCGGCCAGGTCGAGCCCGAACGACACGGTGTCGTCCGCGTTCAGCTCCACGTAGGGGTGCACGAGCGCCTCGACGCGCACCGGGATCGGTGCCGGCGGCGCGGGCACGCCCATCGGAGTGCCGAGCGAGTCGGACTGCTGGACGGCGCCGTCGTAGGCGCTCGCCCGGGTCTGCACCTCACCGTCGGCGTTGACCACGACGCGTGCGCGCCCACCGTCCTCCGAGCGCAGCTGGAACCGGCCCCCCTTGACGGTCAGGGTGAGCCGCAGGTCGACCTCGCCCATGCCCGGCAGGACCACGCTCGTGTCGAGCGGCTCGAGCTCGACGCCGTCACCGACCATCCCGACCACGAGCTCGTTGAGGAGCTCCTCGGTGATCGAGTCGCACACCGCCCAGCGGTCGTTGCGGCGGGGCCCGGAGCGGAGCGGCTGGTCGTCCGGCTCGGCCGGCGCCGAGGGTCGGCGGGTGGCGGGCGGGCGGGCAGGGCGTGTCTCGACCGCGGGTGGCGCCCCACCGCCCGACGGGGTGGGCACCTCGCGCACGACGGGGACCTCGGAGTCGACGATCGGGGAGACGACCGTGCCGGGCGAGCGGGTCGGCTGATCCTGCTCCGCCGGGGGTGCGGCAGCGGCCGGGGCCTTCTTCGGCGCTGCCTTCGTCGGCGCGGCCTTCTTCGCCGGCGACCTCCTCGCGGAGGCCTTCTTCGCCGCTGACTTCCTGGCCGGGGCCGTCGCCTTCCTCGACGCAGCCTTCTTCGGGGCCGCCTTCTTGGTCGGGGCCTTCTTGGTCGGGGCCTTCTTCGCCGTGGACTTCTTGGCCGCGGCCT
>CBFGTJ010000036.1:0-21067 GCA_965651815.1 uncultured Microthrixaceae bacterium
CGAGCTCGAGGGGGATGTCGTCCTCGATCTTCACGCACGACATCTCGTTGACGACGGTGTGGCGGCTGAAGGTGCCGAGGCACACCATCGTCCACAGGTCCTGGCCGCGGGCGTGGTGGCGGCTCGTCCCGTCGAGCTGGGCGCCGACCAGCAGCGCGGCGCCGTTGTCGCACAGGTTGGAGTGCCCGTCCGCGCACGAGGGGCACTGCCCGCAGGCGGGCACGAAGCTGAACACCACGTGGTCGCCGGGAGCCACCTTGGTCACGCCCTCGCCGACCTCGAGCACGATCCCGGCCCCCTCGTGGCCGCCGATCAGCGGTGTGACGGCAGGCAGGTCGCCCGTGACCGCGTGGTCGTCGGAGTGGCACATGCCCGACGCGACCATCTCGACGAGCACCTCACCGGCCTTGGGCGGGTCGAGCTCGATCGTCTCGACGCTCCACGGCTTGCCCGGCTCCCACAGGATCGCTGCTTCGGTCTGCACGGATACCCCCTGTCGGTGCCGCCCCTCGACACCGCCGGGGAGGATATCGACGGTTTCGTTCGGCCGATGACTACTGGAACGGCGTCATCTGCAGAACGAAGCGGTCGGGGAGGGCGGGCAGGGCGGTGGGGCTCAGTTGCCGCCGCCCGCTCCGACCGGCGCGATGCCGAGGTCGCGGTAGGTGAACACCGGCAGGTACGGCACGCCCTGCTCCGCGAAGTACGCCGCGGCGATGTCGCTGCGGTCGACGAGCGTGACGGCGGCGACGACGTCGGCGCCGGTGGCCACGACCCGCTCGTGCGCGGTGCGGATCGACCCGCCGGTGGTCACCACGTCGTCGACGAGCAGCACCCGGCGGCCGGGGCCGAGCTTGGCGCCCTCGACGAGCTGGTCGGTGCCACGGCCCTTGGGCTGCTTGCGGACGACGAACCACTCGTGGTGGTCCGCGAGGACGGCGGCGATGCCGTGCGAGAAGTGGTCGGCGCCCAGGGTGAGCCCGCCGACCGCGTCGAACTCGATGCCGGCGAGCGCGACCGAGGCCGCGATGACCGAGCACGCGAGCCGGAGGTCGGCGCCACGCGACAGCGCGGCCTTCGCGTCGATGAAGTCGCGGCTCATCTCGCCGGAGGCGAGCTGGCGTGGCTCGTCGAACTGGATGAGGCCGCGCTCGCGGACCACGGCCAGCAGGCGTTCGCGGTCCTCGGTGAGCGTGCGATCCGCGGTGTCGGTCATGGGACCGAGCGTAGACCTGCCGGTGGGCACCGCCGGTAGGCGCGGAGCGGTTCGAGGGCCCGGATCTCGACGTCGGGGTCCGCACGGTGGAGGTCCTCCACGAAGGACGCGGCGCGGACGTTGAACGACAGCCCCATGGGCGCGTCGAGCGGCCGGAAGAAGTCGTCGAGGTGGTGCGGCACCACGGTGGTGGGCCGGAACGTCCGCAGCGTGCGTTCGACGAAGCGGGGGGTGGCGTAGCGGCCCGCGATGCAGCTGAGCAGCAGGTCGACCGGGCCGAGCGTGTAGTGCTCCTCGTCCAGCTCGGCGCTGCCCTGGTGCAGGATCGTCGTCCCGGCGACCTCGATGTGGATCGCCCACACCTGCCCGCACCGGTAGGCCGAGGAGCCGAGGTCGTCGAGCGAGTCGCAGGTCAGCTCCCCGTCGGAGGGCACGGCGAGGCCGAGCACCAGCTTGGAGTGGCGGCTGGGCGCGAAGCGGACGGTGAACGGGCCGATCTCGTAGGTGGCGGACGGGTCGACCTCGACCGCGCGTGCGCCGAGCCCGTGGAGGGCGAGTAGCGCCTGCACCGACCTGGAGCCGTAGACCGTCGCGCCGCGGGCGGCGAGGTGGGGGACGTCGACGGCGTGGTCGAAGTGGCAGTGCCCGACGAGCACGGCGTCGGCCTCGGGCAGCAGGCGGTCCACCAGCGCGGTGTCGGACAGGAAGGCCCGGGCGCCGAGGGTTTGGGGGAGGCTCCGGCGCGACACGAACGGGTCGACCAGCAGGGTCGTGCCGTCCATGTGCAGCCGGAACCCGGCGGTGCCGAGCCACGTCAGCTCCAACCCCTCGGGGAGGTCGAGGCCCCGTCGTGCGGGGTCCAGGTCCGCGAGGACCGAGCGGTCGATGGTGGCGGTCCGCCCGTCGGCGTTCCGCTCGACCAACCGCGCCAGCGCCCCGAGGCCGCGTCGACTCACCGGTGGTCGAAGCTGATGGCGGCGAGTGCCGCGGGGTCCTCGACGAAGCTCACGTGCGCGCTGACGGCGAGTTGTTCGCCGGAGAGGTCGAGATCGAGCGCGCCCACCATCGACGCGGTCGGGTGGGTAGACCGACAGCTCCTCACGGAACGTGGGCGTCGCGGCCAGGTCGTGGACCTCGAGGCGCAGGTCGGCGATCGTGCCGTCCCCGCCGGGACGGGTGACCGGCTGCCAGTGCCCGCTGACCACGAGGCGGTTGCCGTCGAGGGCGACGAGCGAGCCCATGGACAGCCCGTTGAGGGCCGAGCTGGCGCGTGCGCCGATGGTGTGCGTCACGGTCCAGGTGCCGCCGACGAGCTCGTAGATCTCGACCCGGCCGGGCTGGGGCACGGCGAACTCCCACCCGCCGGCGGTGCCGACGGCGATCCGGGGGGAGCCGCTGCGGTCCAGCGAGATCGTCCGGGCGAAGTGCCCGTCCGCGAACGGGTTGCCGCCCTGCAGGACGTCGAGCAACGCCCAGCCGGATCCGCCGTGCTGGTAGATCGCCAGCCGGTCCCAGCTCGTCGACGCGGCGAGCAGGTCGCCGACGATCGAGACCCTGGCCCCGAAGCGCGACCGCGCCTCCTCGGACCACGTCGGTGCCGGGTCCAGCACGGTGGGGCTGCCGACGGTCACGCCGGGTCCGGTCCGGTCGATCGGCAGCACCGCGACCCGTCCGTCGGTGACGGGAGGCGTGAGGCGGCCCTGCTCGCCGAGGACGAGGTGCTCGTCGGTGAGGTCCATCGAGAAGGTGGAGCCACCTGGGATCGGGCGGAGGACGGTGCCCGCCGGCGCCCAGGTCCCGTCCTCGAGCTCGAAGAGCGCGACGGGCAGGTCGTCGCCGACGGGGGTGCGGGCGCGCACCGCGACGAGGTGGTCGGACATCGCGATCGCGAGCGCGCCGTGCTCGAGGTCGAACGAGAACGACGGTTCGGCCTCGGGCGCGCCCCCGGATCCGGTGCGGTGGTACAGGTGGAGGGTGCCGGACAGGTAGTCCTCGGACAGCTCCACCACGGCCCACCAGTCGTCGGTCGTGGCGGTGAACCCGTAGCCCGGCCCGGCCGATGCGTCGTCGCGCTGGAGGACGGTCGCCTCCCACTTGGGCACGACCGGGTTCGGTGTCGGCGGCGGACCGCACGCAGCGCCGATCATCGCTGCAGCAGCGAGAAGGATGCCCACCACCGTCGTGCGTCGCATGACCTGACCCCCCGAGCGTCGACGGGCCCTCAAGGTACCCGAGCCCGCTTTCGGCGTCTCCTGATCACGGGTCGGGCGCGGTCCGCGTCGGTGACCTGCGCGCCGTCGAGGTCGAAGGTGAAGCGGTTCCCGTCGCGTCCCAGCCGGGCGATCGCGCAGCCCGGGACGACGCGGTCGGTGACGACGACCGGGTCGAGGCCCAGGGCGCGGGCCTTCTGGGCGGCCGCGGCGATGAAGCCGACGTGGCCTTCCTTGGCGCCGGCGGGAGCGAGCACGATCCGCTGGTGGTTGATCTCCTCGTCGAGCAGCTGCTGGTCGGGCGGCGACAGGGCCCACTTGAGGGCGGGGTCACCGACGATCGCGACCTTCGCCTCGGGGGACTGCCGGCGGAGGTCGGCCACCGCCGCGGTCAGCTGCGCGAACGACGGGGTGGCGCGCCGCCACCCGGCGACCGTGTCGGCGTCCACCAGCACCACCCTGGGACGGGCGCTCGCTCCTCCGGCCATCGCACGACGCTACCCGCCGCGGTCGCGCGGTCCGTCACCCGCTCACGAAGGACAGGCGCCGACCGGGTTCCTGCGCCGCGCCCCGACCCTCACGCGAGGAGTCTGCATCAGCCCCGGTGCCGACGGACTACTGCGGCATCTCCGGCTGGTGCGGCGCTGGCTGCACCGACGTGGACGGGAAGTCCTGCAGCGTGCCCACCGGCGTCGAGTCCCAATCGGTGAACGTGAGCGGCGACGTCGTGTACGCGATGAGGAGGCGGCACAGGGCGACGATGCCGTCCATGTGGGTGCGCTCGTGCCCGTGCGTGGCGTCGACCCCGACCCCGACGAGTCCGGCCCGGGTCGCCGCGCCCGCCTCGAGCGCGGACGCGGCGTCGGAGCGGTAGTGGTCGAAGACGTCCCGCCGGTACGGGATGTCGTACTTCGCGCACAGCGCGCACAGCCGTCGGGCGAGGTGGTAGTCGAAGGGCCCGTGCGAGTCCTGCATCACGATGGTGACCGCGTCCTCCACGGAGGTCTGCCCGGGGGCCACGACCGCCGTGTCGAGCGAGAGCAGCTCGGCGACGTCGCGGTCGAGCCCGTGCGAGGCGCCGTGCCCGACCTCCTCGGTCACCGTGATCAGCACGTGCACCGGCAGCGCGACCTCGAGCTCCTGCTCGCGCAGCACCGCCAGCATCTCGAGCAGCGCCGCGAGCGCGGCCTTGTCGTCGAGGTGGCGCGACACGACGAAGCCGCTCGGCGTGATCACCGGTTGGGCGTGGAACGCGACGTGGTCGCCGACCTCGATGCCCAGCGCCCGCACGTCCTCGGCCGAGGCGACGCGCTCGTCGATGCGCACCTCGACCTGCTCCCAGCCGACCCCCTGGGTGTCGACCTCGTCGCCCCAGCGGTGCCCGCTCGCCTTCAACGGCAGGACCGTCCCCGTGTAGGTGGTGTCGGGCTCGTCGGTGAAGATCGTGACCCGTGCGCCCTCGGCGAACCGGGCGCTGTGGGTGCCGATCTGGGCGACGCGCAGACGGCCGTTCGGCTTGACCTCCCTCACGATCATCCCGATCGTGTCCGCGTGCGCCACGAGCGCGCGGGCCGGCCCCTCGGTCGGCATGCCGGCCGGCTTCACCAGGATCGCGCCGCGGCGGGTGACCTCGGGCTTGAGCCCGATCTCGACCAGGCGGTCGCCGATCACCTGGATCACCTCGTCGGTCCGCCCGGCGGGGCTCGGGATCCCGAGCAGCTCGAGCAGCGTGGTACGGAGCCGCTGCAGGTCGATGCCCTCGGGTGTGCGGCCCTCGCCGGTCCAGCTCATCGGTCGCGCCGCAGCGTCGGGAACAGCAGGTCGACGAACGCCTCCGCGGTGGGTTGCGGTTCGTGGTTCGCGAGGCCGGGCCGCTCGTTCGCCTCGATCATCACGTAGTCGGGCCCCGCGACGTCGGGCACGATCAGGTCCAACCCGGTGACGGGGATGTCGATCGCCCTGCTCGCCACGACCGCCGCGTCGGCGAGGGCGGGGTGCAGCTCCGCGGTCACGTCGTGGATCGTGCCACCGGTGTGGAGGTTCGCGGTGCTGCGCACCTCGACCCGCTGCCCGTTGTCGGGCACGTCGTCCAGCGACAGGCCCTGCCGCTCGAGCACCTCCTCGGTGGCGGCGTCGATCGGGATGCGCGACTCGCCGCCGGTCGCGGCGGCCCGCCGGCGGGACTGGGCGTCGATGAGGTCGGCGACCGTGTGCTGCCCGTCCCCGACCACCGCAGCGGGACGGCGGATCGCGGCGGCCACGACCCGGTGGTCGATCACGACGATCCTCAGGTCGTCCCCCGGGCACATCTCCTCGATGAGCACGTTCGGGCACAACGCCCGGGCCCGCTCCACCGCGGCGTCGAGCGCCTCGGGCGTGTCGACCCCGACCGTGATGCCGGCCCCCTGCTCGCCCTTCGCGGGCTTCACCACGACGCGCCCGAGCTCGGTGAGCGCCCGGTGATCGGCGTCGGTCCCCGTCGCCTCGATCGCACGGGGCACCCGCAGCCCCGCCCGTTCGAGCACCCGGCGGGTCATCCGCTTGTCGTCGCATCGGCTCATCGCGACCGCGGAGGTGAGCTCGGACAGCGATTCGCGGGTGACGATGCTCCGCGCGCCGGAGGTGAGGCGCAGCTCGCCCCACTCGGCGTCGAGGACCTCGACCTCGATCCCGCGCCGCAGCGCCTCGTCCGCGATGATCCGCGCGTACGGGTTGAGGTCGTCGAGGCCCGGCACCGCGTCGGGCACGAACAGCGGCTCGTTGATGGGGTTCTTGCGCTTGATGCAGTACACCGGCACCCGCCGGAACCCGAGCTTCTCGTAGAGCCGGATGGCGGGCTGGTTGTCGTGCATCACCGACAGGTCCAGCCACCGCCGCCCGAGTGCCTGGTAGCGCTCGACCAGCGTGCGCACGAGCGCCTCACCGACACCCGGCCGCGACGACTGCGGGTCGACGGCGAGGCACCACAGGCTGGTGCCTCCCTCGGGGTCGGCGAACGCCTCGACGTGGTCCACGCCGGTCACCGTGCCGATGATGTTGCCGGTCCCCGTGTCCTCGGCGACCAGGTAGGTGAACACCTGGGTGCGCTGGTTGCCCCAGATGTGGCCGCTCGGCGCGGTCACCATGCCGTTGCGCTGGTAGAGCGTGTTGACCGCCTGGGCGTCGCTCGGCTCGAGCAGCGAGCGGACCCGCACCCCCCGCACCGGGTTGCGGCGCGGCCGGTACCGGTGGAGGTGCAGCCGGTAGGTGTGCGACGGGTCGATGAACAGCTCGTTGGGTGCGTGGCCCACCACGACGTGCGGGTCCTGCGCGTACAGGCAGATGTCGCGGCTGCCGGGCTTCTCGGCGCGCATCGCGGTCGCGACGGCGGCCGCGTCGGGGAACGTCTGGCCGAACACCAGGCGCCCCCAGCCGCAGTCCACGGTCGCGGACTCGTCACGGCGCTCGACGACCTGCGGCGGCAGCTCGCCCCACGCGGTGCGCGCCCGACCCTCGATCGCCTGCTCCACCTGCTGGTCCAGCGCGTCCACCTGGTGGCCGAGCGGGTCCTCCGCAGGGGCGTGGTTGCCGGCCGCCGGGCCGGTGCTGTGTCGCGTGGTCATGCGCCGTGCTCCTGGAGCCACAGCTCGAGCAGCGCCACCTGCCACAGCGGGTTGCCGCGCAGCGGGGTGAGCGACCCGTTCGGGTCGGCGAGCAGGGCATCGACCGCTTCGGTCCGGAACAACCCCCGCTCCTTCGCCCTCGGCGAGCGCAGCACGTCGCCCACCATGTCGAGCACCGGACCCTCGAGGTGCGACAGCGCCGGCACCGGGAAGTAGCCCTTCGGCCGGTCGATCACCTCGTGGGGCAGCACCGACCGGGCCGCCTCCTTGAGCACGCCCTTGCCGTCCTGGGCGAGCTTCAGCTCCGGCGGGCAGGCGGCGGCCAGCTCGACCAGCTCGTGGTCGAGGAACGGCACCCGGGCCTCCAGCCCGTGGGCCATGGTCATGTTGTCGACCCGCTTCACCGGGTCCTCCACCAGCATCACCTGGGTGTCGAGGCGCAGCGCCCGGTCCACCGCGGTCGACGCACCCGGTCGCGAGAAGTGCTCCTCGACGAACCGCCGGCTCACGTCCTCGTCCACGAGGTGCGCCGGCTCGACGAGCGCCGCGACGCCCGCGTGGTCCCGGTCGAAGAACACCCGGGCGTACTCGTCGACGCCGAGCCCGTCGACCGCCGCGAGCGGCGGGTACCAGCGGTACCCCGCGAAGACCTCGTCCGCGCCCTGGCCGGACTGGACCACCTTCACGTGCTTGGCGACCTCCCTGCTCAGAAGGTGGAACGCCACCACGTCGTGGCTGACCATCGGCTCGCTCATCGCGGCGATCGCCTCCTCCAGCGCGGCGGGGAGGTCGACCGACGGGATCCGGATCTGGTGGTGGTCGGTGCCGAAGGCCTGGGCGATCACGTCGGAGTACTTGAACTCGTCGCCCTCGATGGTCCCGTGGGACTCGAACCCGATGCTGAACGTCTGCAGGTCCTGCTGCCCGCCCTCGGCGAGCAGCGCGGTGATCAGGCTGGAGTCGACCCCACCGGAGAGCAGCACGCCCACCGGCACGTCCGCGACCCGGCGCCGGTCGACCGCGGTGCGGAGCGCGGCGAGGACCGCGTCGCTCCAGTCCCGGGCCGACATGCCGTCGCGGGGCGGCGCCGCGTCGAAGTCGAGGTCCCAGTAGCGACGCTCGTGGCGGGTGCCGTCCGCCTCGATCCGCAGGATCGTCGCCGGTGGCAGCTTGCGGACCTCGGCGAGGATCGTGCGGGGCGCGGGCACCACCGAGTGGAAGGTCAGGTAGTGGTGCAGGGCGACCGGGTCGATCTCGGTGCCGACCCCGCCACCGCGCAGCAGCGCCGGCAGGCTGGACGCGAACCGGAGGCGGCCACCGCGCTCGTGCAGGTAGAGGGGCTTGATGCCGAGGCGGTCCCGCACCAGGGTCACCTCGTCCCGGTCGCGGTCGACGAGCGCGAAGGCGAACATGCCCTGCAGCCGGTCGATCACGCCCTCGCCCCACTCGCGCCAGCCCTTGAGGATCACCTCGGTGTCGCCGTGGGAGAAGAACCGGTGCCCCTGGGCCTCGAGCTCGGCCCGCAGCGCTTCGTAGTTGTAGATGCAGCCGTTGAACACGATCGTGAGACCCAGATGGGGGTCCACCATCGGCTGCGCCGCGTGGTCGCTCAGGTCGATCACCTTCAGGCGCCGGTGGCCGAGCGCGACGCGGCCCTGGCTCCAGGAGCCCGCGCCGTCGGGCCCCCGGGGGCTCAGCTGGTTCGACATCCGGGCGACCGCGGCGGTGTCCGGCTCTCGTCCGGGCGCGGCGACTTCGCCAGCGAAACCGCACATCGGTGACCACATCCTCACGTCGGGTCGGGTACAGCGGTCCGTACCCATGCTCCCACGCCGACAAACGGCGCCGCGACCGGGGGGTCAGCCGGTGGGCTGCTCCGCCTGCTGGAGCGACTCCAGCACCGCTTCGGCGATGTCACCGAGGACGTCGAGCTGCTCGGGGGTCAGCACGTCGACGAAGTGGCGGCGGACCTCCGCGACGTGGCGCGGCGCGGCGGCCTCGATCGCCGCCCGACCCTCCGGGGTGAGCGACACGAACGCGCCCCGACCATCGGTGGGGCACTCGCTGCGCTCCAGCAGTCCGCGCTGCTCCATCCGCCGGAGCTGGTGCGAGAGGCGGCTCTTCTCCCACTGCAGGGCGCGGACGAGCTCGAAGATGCGCAGCCGGTCCTCCGGCGCTTCCGACAGGTGGACCAGCACGTCGTAGTCGGCGTCCGACAGCCCCGAGTCGCGCACGAGCGACCGGCGGAGGTGTGCGCCGAGCTGGGCCTGCATCCGGATGAGCCCGCGCCACGCGCGCTGCTCGCGCTCGTCGAGCCAGCGGACCTGTGCGTCGTCGTCCACGAGGGTTCCTCCCCCTGTCGTGTGACGCTCCATCTTCGCCTCCTACGAGGGCCACCGTCGGGGTTCGCCCCCGGACCTACCCACGATGGCAGCTCGGGACCGATGCCGGGACGCGGAGGGGCCCCGGTCGACGACCGGGGCCCCTCCCTCACCTGGTGTCGGTCGCGCTCACGTGATGGTGGTCACGCGAGCGCGGCGTGGTCAGGGCGTGCCCACCTCGAAGCTGAGGTCGGCGAACGTCGTGCCCACCAGCATCGGGCCGATCAGCGCACCGAGGCCGCCGCAGTCGGCAGCGCCCGGAGGCGTGAGGGCGAAGTCGTCGGCGTGCACCGAGAGCACCCCGGTCTCGCCGTCGATCTCACCGGTGAAGTTGTACGAGGTGTTCGCCACGCACGGCTGCGGCATCGGCGCCGGACCGTCACCCGCGTCGAGCGACGCGATGGTGATGTCGATCCCGGTCGTGAAGCTGCCCGCGCCGGTCGCCGGGTCGAAGAACCCGACCGCCGTGCCGGTCTGCTCCGCGGTGAGGCCGACGGTCAGCGCCGCTCCGATCGGGCTGGCCTCCTCGGAGATCTCCAGCGCACCGTCCTCGATGTCGAGGTTCGCGTAGAAGAGCCCGTTGTCGCCGAGCAGCCACGCGCCGTTGGCCGTGCCGGTGAACGGCAGGGTCGCCACGTTGGGCTCCTCAGGAGTGCCCCGGTCGATCGACAGCCCCAGCTCCAGCGGCGAGCTGAAGTTGATGCGGTCCGGACCGTCCGGCAGCGTCGTCGGCGTGGGCTCCTCCGGTGGAGGGATGCACGCTGCGGCGACCAGTGCCAGTGCCGCTCCCAGGATCGCGAGGTGCGCGGAACGCGCGCGCCCCCGAGCAGTTGCCTTCATCACTTTCCCCCTGTGTCGCGGACCCCGCCCCCGGCGCCAGGTGGGCGCCGCCCCAGAGCCGGGCCGCGCCCGGCACGGTACCGAACAAGGTTGTCGACATCAACCAATCTGCATCCGAAGTGCAGATCTGCACTACTGGACCCATGGCTGATCCGAACGGTCCCGACGACACGCACAACGCCCTCGACGACCCCGCCGGGGACGAGGAGCGTGACGACCGGCGCGCCGCGACGGCGATCGTGGCGGTGCTCGCCGTCGCCGTCATCGTCGCCCTCGCGTGGTGGCTGCTGGCCGGGGACGAGGACGACGAGCCTGCGGGTACGACGTCGTCGTCGACCTCGACCTCGACCACGTCCACCAGCGAACCGGAGGCCACGGCGAGCTCGGCACCGACCTCCTCGCCGGAGGCGACGTTCGCCCCGGAGCTGTCCGACGACGAGCTCGCGACGGTGGTGTGGCCCGACCAGGGGTCGAGCCGCCGCTTCGAGGACCCGGTCGCGGCCGCCCACTCGTTCGCGACCGACTTCCTCGGCTTCGTCGACCCGGTCGTCGGTGAGCTGCGCCAGGGCGACCAGCGCTCCGGTGAGGTCGAGGTCCGTCCCACCGCGGACGGGCCCGTGACCACCGTGCTGGTCCGTCAGTTCGGTGAGGGCACGTGGTGGGTGCTCGGGAGCCACACCCCCGACATCACCGTGGAGGCACCCCGGGCGGGCGCGACGGTCTCGAACCCGGTGGAGGTGGCCGGCACGGCCCGTGCCTTCGAGGGCAACGTCGAGGTGCTCGTCCACGAGGACGGGTCGGACGAGCCGGTCGGGCGCGGCCACGTCACCGGGGGAGGGGGCGGCGAGGCCGCGCCGTTCCGGGGAGCGATCGACCACGCACCGGGGGCGGGCCCCTGGGGTGCGGTCGTGTTCCGCACGACCAGTGCCGAGGACGGCCGGGTCTGGCAGGCGACGGTGGTCAGGGTCCGCCTGGGTGGGTGACCTCGCCGGCCACGTGCTCGCGGGCGTGTGCGACCGCGTCCGACAGGTCAGCGAACACGTGCCCGTCCCTGGTGAGCCGGTCGAGGGCACCGACCGCCTCGAGCACCCGCAGGTGCTCCGGGCGTGCACCCTTCACCAGCACCGTGATCCCGCGGTGCTCCAGGTCGTCGATGATCTCGCGGATCGCCTGGGCGCCGGTGGCGTCGAGCACCTTCACCTGGGGCAGGCGCAGGATGACCACCCGCACGTCGGCGACGTGGCTGAGGGCGGCGAGGAACCGCTGCGCGGCGCCGAAGAAGAGGGCACCGTCGACGCGGTAGGTGACGATGTGGTCGCGCAGCAGTTCGCGACCCTCGGCGGCATCGAGGACCTCCGGCTCACCCGCGTCGGGGTCCTCGAGGTCGATGGTCGTCCGCGTCACCGCGGTGGTCCGCGCGACGCTGACCAGCGCGAGGACCGCGGCGACCGCGACACCGATCTGCACGGCGAGGATCAGGTCGAACGCCACGGTCGCCACCGCCGTCAGCACGAGCACGAACGCGTCCTGGCGCGTGCTGCGCAGGATCGAGCGGACGTTGTGCGTCTCGACCATGCGCACCGCGGTGACCATCAGCACGCCGGCGAGCGCGGCCAGGGGGATCCTCGCGACGAGGCCCGAGCCCACGAGCACGACCACGACCAGCACGAGCGAGTGCACGACCGCGGCGAACCGTGATCGGGCCCCGGCCCGGACGTTGACCGCGGTCCGGGCGATCGCGCCGGTCGCGGGCATGCCGCCGAACACGGTCGATGCGACGTTGGCGAGGCCCTGCCCGAACAGCTCGCGGTCCGGGTCGTGGCGCGAGGTGTCGCTCATGCCGTCGGCGACCTTGGCGGACAGCAGGCTCTCGATCGCCGCCAGCGCAGCCACCGCGAACGCGGCGGACAGGTAGCGGTCCAGCTCCGAGAACGGGATGTCGGGCATCGACGGCAGCGGCAGCGAGGAGGGCAGCGCACCGATCGTGGCGACGTCCCACCCCGCGACGGAGGCCACGACGGTCGCCAGCACGACCGCGACGAGCGAGGCGGGCAGCGAGCGGTGCAGCCGCGGCCCGACGGCCATCACCACGGCGACGAGCGCGACCAGCCCCAGCGCGGCGAGGGAACCGTCGGTGATCGCGTCGATCACCGCGGCGAACGCGACCGCGGCGGTGTTCTCGCCCTCGGGCGTCGACACCCCGAGCGCGGCGGGCACCTGCTGCAGGAAGATGATCACGGCGATGCCGAGGGTGAATCCCTCGATCACCGGCCAGGGGATGTACGACACCACGCGGCCGAGCCGCAGCACCCCCGCGACGGTCACGAGGATGCCGGCCAGGATGCCGACCACGACGACCGCGTCGGTGCCGTGGCGCGCCACGAGCGGGACCAGGACGACCGTCATCGCGCCGGTGGGTCCCGACACCTGGACGTTGGAGCCGCCGAAGACCGCCGCGACCAGCCCGGCCACGATCGCGGTCGTCAGCCCCGCCGCGGCACCCAGCCCGGTCGTGATGCCGAAGGCGAGGGCGAGGGGGAGCGCGACGACGCCGACGGTGAGGCCGGCGACGAGGTCGGCCTTCCAGGTCCGCGAGAAGTCCTTGTAGTCGTCGCGGCGCGGCATCACCCGCCGGATCGCGTCGCCGAGCCCGCGCCGGATCGGCCGTGCTGCACCGGGAGCCGTCGTCGTCACGGGCCCACCTCGGCGGAGAGGTCGTCGAGCAGTTCGCTCGAGTCCGCCAGCACCACCATGAGCACCTGCCGCGCGGCGGAGAGCAGCTCCGCCACGACGGGGTCCTTGAGCGAGTAGACGACCGAGGACCCCTCCTTGCGCGTCGACACGATGCCGGTGCGCCGTAGCACGGCGAGCTGCTGGGAGAGGTGCGAGGACTCGATCCCCACGAGCGGCTGCATGTCGCCGACCGTGTGCTCACCGGTGGCGAGCACCTCGAGGACGCGCACGCGCGCGGGGTGGCCGAGCGCCTTGAACAGCTCGGCCTTGACCTCGGACAGCGGACGGTTCGGCTCGGGAGGGGCAGTCGACGACATGAGATCTCATCATATGACAAGATCGTCAGATAGTCAGATCGGCCTCCATTCCCAGGTCGGCGTGGCGCGGGCCCTCGCACACCGGGGACAGCGCGGTGTAGGTGGCGAACCGCTCCGCGACGAGCGCCACGTCGGTGCCCGGCTCCGGCGCCGCGTCCACCTCGCGGTACTCCATCGAGACGTAGCCGCTGCCCACCTCGGTCACGTTCGCCGTCACCGCGCCGAACGAGGCGAGCATGGCCGGCCGCAGCCCTCGGAGCCCCTCGCGCGCCACGTCGGGCACGTTCACGTTGAGCAGCAGCAGCTCGGGCCGGTCACGGAACCACTCGAGGACCACGCGTGCGACGAGGCCCGCGGTCTCCCAGTGGACGTCGGGACCGGACTCGATGGAGAACGCGATCGCGGGTGTCCCGTAGGTGAACGCCGTCGACGCGGCGCCCACCGTGCCCGAGTGCAGCACGGCGTGCCCGCAGTTCAGCCCGTGGTTCACGCCGGACAGCAGGAGGTCGGGCGCGGGGCCGAACGCCTCGTGGACCGCTGCCCGCGCGATGAAGGCCGGCGCGGCCTCGACACCGACGGCCCGTCCGACGCCCCCCAGGTCGACCTCGTGCACGAGGAACCGCCCGTCCCGTTCGACCGAGGTGAGCGACGCGCTCGCCCCGCTGCTGTCCCAGCTGGGTGCCGCGACCACCACCTCGTAGCCCGCTCCGACCGCGGCCGCGGCGAGGGTCCGCAGCCCCGTGGCGTCGATGCCGTCGTCGTTGGTGATGAGGGCGCGCATCCGATCCTCCGTGGCCGACCGCCCGCGGCACCTTCCCCTGCGGGCGGCGCCCCAGACCGCGGTGCAGGTCACAGGGTGCCGGGGGGTCGGCGGGTCGCGGTGGGGGTAGGGGCACGGGTCGTGCACGTCCTCCTCCTCAACAACCCCGGCGCCGGTGCGGGGCGACCGGTCGGCACCGGGGAGCTCCGCCAGCTGCTCGAGCGGCACGGCCACACGGTCAGGCCGCTGTCCACCGACGACGACGGGTGGCGCGACGCGATCCGGGAGGGGTCGGAGGACGTCGTCGCGGTCGCCGGCGGTGACGGCACCCTCCGCGAGGTCCTCACCGCCCTCGCCGGCAGCGACGCCGCCGTCGGCGTGGTGGCCACGGGGACGGCGAACAACATCGCCCACTCGATCGGCGCCCCGGTCGACGACCCCGCGTCCTCGGTCGAGGGCTGGCACCGGGCCTCGACGCTGCGCTTCGACGTGCCGTCGTTCCGCACCGACGGTGGCCGGCACGGGCCCGGGAGCTCCCGCCTCGTCGAGTCCCTCGGCGGCGGGGTGTTCGCGGAGCTGCTCGCCGTCGCCGAGGAGCGGGAGGAGCGGGTCGGCGAGGACGGTGGCACCGAGGACGGCCTGCGCCTGCTGCGGCGGGTGCTGCGCAGCGCGGTGCCGCAGGCGTGGGAGGTGGTGCTCGACGGCCGGGACCTGTCGGGGGAGTACCTCGCGGTCGAGGCGATGAACATCCGCCGCATCGGGCCGAACGTCGAGCTGGCGCCCGACGCGGATCCCGGCGACGGGCTCGTCGACCTGGTGCTCGTCGGCGAGGACGACCGCGCCACGCTCGCCGGCCACGTCGATGACCTCCTCAGGGTCGGCACCCCCGGCGAGCAGGTGGGTGCGCCAGAGCTGCACGTCCGCCGGGGACGGCTCGTCGAGCTCCGCCCGCCCCCGGGCTGCCACCTCCACGTCGACGACGAGCACTGGGTCGCGGCGCCGGCCCCCGGGGGCGGCAGCGAGCACCTCGCGTTGGAGGTGGACGGGACGGCGCTGCAGCTGCTGGTGCCCGGGCTCAGCCCGCCAACCGCTCCAGCGCTCCCCGGTCGATCCTGAACGCGTCCCCGATCGTCAGCGGCTGGATGCACACGTGGTCCGCGCCGGCGTCGTGGTGCTCGCGGATCCGGTCCCGGATCCGCTCGGGCGGACCCCACGCCACCAGCGCGTCGAGCAGGCGGGGCGCCCGGGACTCGATCTCGTCCTCGCCGAACCCCAGCCGCTTCCAGTTGTTGCGGTAGTTCGGAAGGTCCGCGTACAGGCCGAGCGCCGCGGCGGCGGTCGCGCGGCCCTCCTCGGCGTCCTCGGTCAGCACCACCTTCTGCTCGACGCAGAGCAGCTTCCCCGGTCCCAGCGCCGCACGGGCCTGCTCGGTGTGCTCCGGCACCGTCCAGTAGGGGAGGGCGCCGTCCGCGCGCTGCGCGGCGAGCTCCAGCATCTTCGGACCGAGTGCGGCGAGCAGCCGGGGCGGGGCCGGGTCCGGAGCCGGCGACAGGTACGGCGCCGCGTCCATCTGGTCGAGGTAGGTGCGCATCGCGCTGAGCGGCTTGCCGTAGGTCAGGCCCCGCAGCCCCTCGACCACCGGTTGGTGGCTGACGCCGATCCCCAGCACGAAGCGGCCGCTGCTCTGCTCCGCCACCGTGTTCGCCGCCTGGACCATCGGACCGGGGTGGCGGTGGAAGATGTTCGCGATGCCGCTGGCGAGCACCAGCGAGCTGGTGTGCGCCGCGAGGTGCGCGGCGTGGGCGAACGGGTCCCGACCGAGGGTCTCGGGCAGCCAGAGCGCGCCGTAGCCCAGCGACTCGACCTGCTGCGCGACCTCGACCGCGACCGGCGCGCGCATCCCGTCGGTGGCGCACCAGACGCCCAGCGGACCGATCCGCTCGCGCCAGCGAGTGAGCTGCTCCTCGTCGAGTGGCATGGAGCCGCAGGATACGGCCCGACCCCCGAGTTTCGCCTCGGGAGCGCCCGAGCGCGCCGCCCGGTGACGTGGTCGGCAACACTGTGGCGGTGAGCTGGACGAGGTCAGCGACCGTCGGCGACCCGCCGCCGGACCCGGTGCTGGACCACGTCGCGGCGACGGTCACGGAGCTGCTGCTCGGCGCCCAGGTCGAGGCCGTGTACGCGCCCGCGGCCGAACCGGCGTTCGCGCCACCCCCGGGGCCGACGACGGCCGCCGCGTCGGACATGGGCCCTCCGGGGTGGCGTGTCGAGCTCCGTGTGGTGCTCCGCCCCGGTGTGGTGACGCTCGCGAGCGAGCGGTCGTCGCTGCTCCGCGAGGTCGTCCAGGTGCTCCCCGGCGCCGCGCTGCGCACCGTCGCGGCGTTCCGGCCGGTGGCCGACTCGCGTCCGTTGGGCCCGTCGGTGCGGCGGGCGCTGCGCGACGCGCTCGCCGCCGAGGTGCTCGCCGACCTCCTCGCCGCGCGCTTCGACCACCCGGCCACCCCGAACCTGATCGAGGAGACCCTCGACTTCCTCATCGAGCTGAGCAGCACGCGGGTCGAGTCCCACGACCTGACCCACGGCGTGCTCGTCACGAACGTGCTGCGCGACGAGCCGAGGCTCCGCTTCTCGTACCCGGCGGACGTCCGCACCGCGAAGCGCGCGCCGCTGCTGTTCGACGGGCAGCGCAGCGTGCTCGTGGTCGACCTCGAGGGACGTGCCCGCACCGAGCTGCAGCGCCACCGCATCGACCGACTCGGCACCGCGGCGCCGGAGGCCCCGCTGCCGAGCGAGGAGTTCGTGGAGAGCGGTTCGCTGGTCGCGGAGGCGACGCGACGCCTCGGCGGGCTCGGGTTCTTCCTCCGCGCGGACCGCACGATCCGCGCGTTCGTCGACGGGCAGCCGCTGCTCGTGCGGCGGGGCGAGCACTGGACGGCGTTCCCGCTCGAGCTGACCTCGTCGATCGAGGGGATGATCGGCGGGGGCGCCGCGGCGACCATCGCGGTGCAGGCCGCGCTCATGATCTCCGGACAGCGCCACGGGGCGATCATCGCCATCGTCTCGGACGCCGAGCAGCTCGACGGGGTGGTGCCGCTCAAGGATCGCTTCGACCTGCGCGACGAGATCGACCGCGAGGCGATGCGCACCGAGACCCGGCTGCACCACCTGATCGACGCCGAGGACCTCGACGAGCACACGCTCGCCCGGCTCGCCGCGCTGGACGGCGCGACGGTCGTCGACCGCGACGCCAACCTCATCGCGTACGGCGCCGTGGTCGCGAGCAGCGACAGCCAGCACGAGGGTGCCCGCACCGCGGCGGCGAAGTCGCTGTCCACGCAGGCGGACGTCGTGCTCAAGGTGTCCGTCGACGGCGACATCACGATCTTCCGGCACGGCGCGGCGATCACGACGCTGCTCGGCCAGACCGTGGAGCGGCCACGGTGAGGTCGGGTCGCGGCACGGCTCGGGTCGGGTGCTCCGGCTGGGCCTACCGCGACTGGCGCGGCCCCGTCTACCCGGAGGACGCGCCGCAGCGCTCGTGGTTCGAGCACTACGCCCGGCGCTTCGACACCGTGGAGATCAACAACACCTTCTACCGGTTGCCACCGCCCGCGCAGGTCGAGCGGTGGCGGGACCAGGCGCCGCCGGGGTTCTGCTACGCGGTGAAGGTCGGCCGCTACGGGACCCACCGCAAGAAGCTGCGCGACGCGGATCAGTGGCTCGCCCGCCACCTCGAGCGCGTCGAGCTGCTCGGGGACGCCCTCGGTCCGAACCTCGTGCAGCTGCCGCCGAACTGGCGACGCGACGCGGCCCGGCTCGACTCGTTCCTCGAGGTCGCGCCGCGCCACGTGCGCTGGGCGGTGGAGGTGCGCCACGAGTCGTGGCTGCACGACGAGGTGCTCGACGTGCTGGCCCGGCACGGGGCCGCGCTCTGCGTCCACGATCTGCTGCCCGGCCATCCCTGGGTGCGCACGACCGACTGGGCGTACGTCCGCTTCCACGGCACGGACGCGCCGGGCCACCCGTACGCCGGGAGCTACGGGGGCCGGCGGCTGCGGCCCGTCGCGGAGCGACTCACCGGATGGCTCGACGAGGGCTGCGACGTCTACGCCTACTTCAACAACGACATCGGCGGCGCGGCCGTGGGCGACGCCGAGTGGCTCCGTGCCCGGCTGTCGGGAGCGGACCGTTCGGGTAGGGGGGTCGGGTGAACGAGTGGTCGATGGTGTTCGAGGGGCACGACCCCGCCGACGAGGGGCGGCGCGAAGCCCTGCTGACGCTCGGCAACGGGTACTTCGCCACACGTGGCGCCGCGCCCGAGTGCGACGCCGACGACACCCACTACCCGGGCACCTACGTCGCCGGCGTCTACAACCGGCTGGGGTCGGAGATCGCCGGCCGCTGGGTCGAGAACGAGAGCCTGGTGAACGCGCCGAACTGGCTGGTGCTGAAGTTCCGCGTCGCCGGGGGCGAGTGGGTCTGCGACCGCACCGCGACCGTCGTGTCGCACCGCGTCGAGCTCGACCTCCGCCAGGGCCTCACCATCCGCCACACGACCTTCGAGGACGCCGAGGGCCGCCGCATCCGGCTCACCCAGCGGCGCTTCGTCAGCATGCGCGACGCGCACGCCGCGGCGCTGCAGACCACCCTCGTCCCGGAGAACTTCTCGGGGCGTCTCGAGGTCCTCTCCGCACTCGACGGCACGGTGCGCAACCGTGGCGTGAAGCGCTACCGGGACCTCCCCGACCAGCACCTGCGGCCGGTCCACCACGACGTCGAGGACGAGGACGTCGTCTGCCTGCACGTCGAGACGACGCAGTCCCACATCCGCATCTCCCAGGCGGCCCGCACCCACGCGTTCGCCGAGGGAGGTGACGTCGAGGTGGACCGCCGGGTGGTCGAGCGCCCCGGGTTCATCGGGCAGGTGCTCGCCTTCGACGTGGCGGAGGGCCGGGCGGTCGTGGTCGACAAGCTGGTCACGCTGTTCACCTCGCGCGACCCGGCGATCTCCGAGCCGGGTGTCGAGGCCTGCGACATGGTGCGGCACGTCGTGAAGGGCTTCGACGAGCTGCTCGAACGGCACGTCGTCGCGTGGCGCCACCTGTGGGAGCGGGCGCGCTTCGAGCTCGGCTCCGACGGCGACATCGCCCGCATGGTCCACCTCCACAAGTTCCACGCGATGCAGACGGTGTCGGTCCACTCGGTGTCGCTGGACGTCGGGGTCCCCGCGCGCGGGCTGCACGGCGAGGCGTACCGGGGCCACATCTTCTGGGACGAGCTGTTCATCTGCCCGTTCTTCAGCGTGCTGTTCCCCGAGCTCACCCGCTCGATCCTCATGTACCGGTACCGCCGCCTCGACCAGGCGCGGCGCGCCGCGGCCGACGCCGGCTACGCCGGGGCGATGTTCCCGTGGCAGAGCGGCAGCAACGGGCGCGAGGAGACCCAGACCATGCACCTGAACCCCGTCTCGGGGCGGTGGCTGCCCGACGCCTCGCACCTGCAACGGCACGTCAACGCGGCGATCGCGTACAACGTGTGGAACTACTACCAGGCGACCGGTGACCAGGAGTTCATGCGCTTCTACGGCGCCGAGCTCGTACTGGAGATCGCCCGGTTCTGGGGCTCGATCGCCACCTACAACCACGCGGAGGCCCGCTACGACATCTGCGGAGTGATGGGCCCCGACGAGTACCACGAGGGCTACCCCGACCGCGAGCAGCCGGGGCTCGACAACAACGCCTACACGAACGTGATGGCAGCGTGGTGCCTGTGCCGGGCGCGCGAGCTGCTCGAGACGCTGCCCGAGGCGACGGCCACCGAGGTGGTGGAGAAGCTGGACATCACCCCGGCGGAGCGCGAGCACTGGGCGGACGTCAGCGAGCGGATCCACGTCCCGTTCCACGACGGGGTCATCAGCCAGTTCGAGGGCTATGCGGACCTGCTCGAGCTCGACTGGGACCACTACGTCGCGAAGTACGGCGACATCAGCCGGACCGACCGCATCCTCGAGGCCGAGGGCGACGACACCGACCGCTACCAGGTCACCAAGCAGGCCGACGTCGTCATGCTCTTCTACCTGTTCAGCGCCGAGGAGCTCGAGGAGCTGCTCACCCACATGGGCTACGAGTACGACCTCGAGCTCATCCCGCGGACGATCGACTACTACGAGCAGCGCACCGCGCACGGGTCGACGCTGAGCCGCGTCGTGCACTCGTGGGTGCACTCGCGGGGGGACCGGAAGCGCTCGTGGGAGCAGTTCCGCGACGCGCTGCGCAGCGACGTCGACGACATCCAGGGCGGCACGACCGCCGAGGGCATCCACCTCGGCGCGATGGCCGGCACGATCGACCTGCTGCAGCGCTGCTACACGGGGCTCGAGCTGCGGGGCGAGGTCCTCCACCTCAACCCGGCGCTGCCCGACGAGCTCGGCTCGCTCGCGTTCGACATCCACTTCCGCGGCCGCGCGGTGCGCCTCGAGTTCGGCCCCGACACCGCGCGCGTCAGCGTGGACCGGGCCGAAGACCGGCCGGTCACGGTGGACTGCCGTGGCGAGGTCGTGGAGGTGCCCGCCGGCGGCGTCGTCGAGTTCGCGCTGTGAGGCGCTGCCGTAACGTCGGGGCACACCGGGTGGAAGGAGTTCCCAGATGAGCGACGAGGTGAACGACGGGACCGTGTTCGTCCAGGGCGTCGGAGCACCAGTGACGACCTACATGAGCGACTCGGTGGTGACGGTGCCGCCGAGCGCCACGCTGCGGGAGGTCGCCGCCTCCATCGCCGAGGAGACGATCGGGTGCGTGGTCGTCGGCACCGAGGACCGGGTCGAGGGCGTGGTGTCCGAGCGTGACATCGCGGTCGCCGTGGGGCGCGGCGACGACCTCGACGTCGTCACCGCGGGCGACCTCGACCACTCCGGGCTGGTCTGGGTGGGCACCGAGGCGACGATCGGCGACGTCGCCGCGCAGATGATGCAGGGCTACGTGCGCCACGTGCTCGTCGGCGACGGCCAGC
>CBFGTJ010000037.1:0-20793 GCA_965651815.1 uncultured Microthrixaceae bacterium
ACGAGCTCAACCGTTCGAACTTCGACCGCGCGTTCGGCCAGCTCTTCACGGTGCTGTCCGGGTCCGCGGTCGTGCTGCCGTTCCGCCGTTCCGGCAAGGTCCGCCCGATCTCGCTCGTCCCCCACGGGGTCGAGCCGCCGCACGGGACCGACCCCATCAGGGTCCCGGCGAGCTGGCGGATCATCGCCACGATGAACGCGATGGACAAGCACCTGCTGTTCGACATGTCCTACGCGCTCATGCGGCGGTTCGCGTTCATCGAGGTGGGCACACCGCCCGACGAGGCCTACGAGCGGCTGCTCGAGGGCCCGGGCGAGCTGACGCGCCGCCTCCTGCCGCTGCGCAGCATCAACAACCTCGGACCGGCGATCTACGTCGACGCGGCCAAGTACGTCCGCCGCCGGGCGAAGGACGAGATCAGCGAGTCACGCCTGCTGTACGAGGTCTTCTACGCGTTCTTCCTCCCCCAGTTCGAGGGGCTCGACGAGCAGCGCGCCGCCCGGCTCTACCGGCTGGTCGCCACCCACCTCGACCCGCCCGAGCAGGCGGAGGCCCGTCGGGTCATCTCGGAGCTGCTCGGCGATGAGCTCCTGGTCTGACCCGGCCGGGATCGCCGGCGCCTCGGAGCCGCAGGGGGTTCCCCGGGCGGACGGCGCCACGGACGCCACCGTCGAGCTGTGGGACCGCCGTGCCCAGGGCGTGTCCGCCCCCCGCTACGCGGCGGCGCTGACCGGGGCCGACCCCGAGACGCTGGCGGGCGCGGCCGCCATCTCGCTCGCCGGGTCCCCCGAGGCGTCCCGCC
Source organism: uncultured Microthrixaceae bacterium (assembly GCA_965651815.1). Classification (GTDB taxonomy): domain Bacteria; phylum Actinomycetota; class Acidimicrobiia; order Acidimicrobiales; family Microtrichaceae; genus CBFGTJ01. Next base: position 803 of record CBFGTJ010000037.1, read on the forward strand.
TCGTGGAGGAGATGGGCACGCGCATCCGCATGCTCAACACGACCGTCACCTCCCACACCGAGCGCTGCGAGTACTCGGTGCGCGGGCCGGTGCTGTGGTCGGAGACGCTCACGGCCAGGGCCAACTCGCTCGGGTCCGAGGACGTGTTCATCTGCGCCACCTCGCATCGCACGTTCGACACGGTGGAGAACCGGGTGCTGGTCGCGGCGCTGGACGCGATCGCCGCGGCGGGGCGTGCGCTGCAGGGTCCGCTGCGCGACCGGTTGGCCGCCGGTGAGGCGGAGCGCATCGCGGAGGTCGCCGAGCAGGCGCGCCGCTGGCGCCGCAACCCGCGCCTCGAGCGCCTGCGCGCGGGCCGGATCACCACCCGCGACATCGCCCGGGTGCGGGGCGGGCACCGCCTGTCGCGGATGGCACCCGTGCTCGCCGTGCGCGACCGCGCCGCGGAGCCCTTCACGCCCGACGACGTCGGCAGGCTCGCCGACCCGGGCACCCGGGTGCTGCACCGATTCGCGGCCACCGTGCTGCGCGGGCTCGAGCGCCACGGCCTCGCACCCGTCGGGCTCTCCGTGGACGACCGGGGCGCGCTGGTGGGAGGGGGCTTCTCGTTCCGGCACCCGGTCTCGGCGTCGCTCGGACCCGTGGGGGTGCGCTACCGGGGGGTGCCGCTGCTGCCGTCACCGGAGCTGCGGGACGGCAGCGAGTGGTGGGCCGCCCTTCCGACGCGGGGCATCACGATCGAGGACGAGGGCGACGTGGCGCGCTTCCTCGAGCGCCTCGATCGGCGCGACAGGGCCGGCGGATCGGGAGGTCGGTCGACCGCCCCCGGTCAGCGCTCCGCGTCGCCCTCGGCGTACTCGTCGAGCTCGTCCTCGGAGTAGGCCTCCGGGTCGGCGTAGAGGTCGGGGTCGGCCTCGATGTCGTCGATGCCGTCGTCGTCGTGGAGGTCGCTCGCGACCGGCGATGAGGAGCTCTCGAGGTCCGTGAACAGCGCCTCGATGTCGAGTTCCGGGCCACGCTTCAGGTTGCGTGCCTCTTCGTACCGCCGGTGCCGACCCTTCTTCACGGTTGACTCCCCACGTAGATGGCTGAACGGGCGAGTGTAGCCCAGGGTCCCCTTGGGGTCGGCGCGGGGGACGGTAGTCTGCGCCCGTCCGCGCGCCCCGGACGGGCACCTCCGACGGCTTCACTGGGACATCCCATGACCATCACCTCCAGCGATGAGCCCTCTGACGGGAATCGTGTCCCGTGGTACCGCACCTCGGTCGTCTACCAGATCTACCCCCGCAGCTTCGCCGACTCCGACGGTGACGGCGTAGGGGACCTACCCGGGATCACCTCGCGACTCGACCACCTCGTGCGGCTCGGGGTCGACGCGCTGTGGACCTCGCCGTTCTACCGGTCGCCGATGGCCGACTTCGGCTACGACGTCGCGGACCACTGCGACGTCGACGCGACCTTCGGCACCCTCGCCGATGCGGAGGGCATGATCCGCGCCGCGCACGACCGCGGCCTGCGTGTGGTCCTCGACTACGTGCCGAACCACGTGAGCGACCAGCACCCGTGGTTCGTCGCCGCACGGTCCACCCGCGACGACCCGCACCGCGACTGGTTCGTGTGGCGCGACCCCGCTCCCGGCGATCCCGTCGGGGCGGCCCCCGGCCCGCCGCCCAACAACTGGCGGGCGGCCTTCGGCGACCGGCCCGCGTGGACCTGGGACGAGCGGACCGGCCAGTACTACCTGCACCTCTTCCTGCCCGAGCAGCCCGACCTCGACTGGAACCACCCGGACGTGGTGGAGGCGATGCACGGCGTGCTCCGCTTCTGGCTGGACCGGGGCGTCGACGGGTTCCGCGCGGACGTGGTGCACTGCATCGGCAAGGACCCGTCGCTGCCCGACCTCCCCGACGAGCTCGCCGGGTTGCCCGCCATGCTCGCCGACTTCGGCGAGGGCACCCACGAGCAGCTCCGGGCGATGCGGCAGCTGCTGGACAGCTACCCGGGGCAGCGGATGGTCGTCGGCGAGACCTACGTCCTCAGCCCCGAGCGGATGGCCTCCTACCTCGGCAAGGGCGACGAACTGCACCTCGCGTTCAACTTCTCGGCGTTCCACGCACCGTGGGACGCAGCCCGCTGGCAGGAGGAGGTGCAGAAGGTGGAGTCGCTGCTCGAGCCGATCGGCGGGTGGCCCACCTGGGTGCTGTCGAACCACGACGCGCCCCGGCACCGGACCCGGCTCGGCAGCGAGGCGCGCGCCCGGGCTGCCGCGGTCCTGCTGCTCGCGCTGCGCGGCACCCCGTTCCTGTACATGGGCGAGGAGCTCGGGCTCGAGGACGCGGTCGTGCCCGAGTCCCGGGCGGTGGATCCCGGCGGGCGTGACGGCTGTCGGGCCCCGATCCCGTGGACGAGGGACCCCCGCGCGGACTGGGGCGAGGACCCGTGGCTGCCGCTCGCGGACGGCGCCGCGGAGCGCAGCGTCGAGGCGCAGACCGGCGACCCCACGTCGATGCTGGAGCACTACCGGCGGCTCCTGCACCTCCGCCGGTCCGTCCCGGCGCTGCACCGGGGCGACATGGAGCTGCTCGACGCCCCGGAGGGCGTGCTGCGCTGGCGGCGCAGCGCGGCACCCGGACCCGGCGACGACCCCGCCGCTCCCGCGACGGTCGAGGTCGCGGTCAACTTCTCGTCGGAGCCCGTCGGCGGCGCCGTGTCGCCGGGGACGGTCCTCGGCGGCACCACGCTGCCGGGTGACGCCGTGGAACCCGGTGTGCTCGGCCCGGACGAGGCGCGGATCGTGGCCCTCGGGTGAGCCTGCCGCTGCTGGTCGTCCTGGGCGCGGCGGCCGCCGCCGTCGGCTCCTTCGGTGGCATCGGCGGCGCCACCCTCCTCGTCCCGGTGCTGCTCGTGTTCGGCGTGGATCCGCTGGAGGCGGCCCCGCTGGGCCTGTTCGCGGTGGCCGCCGGCTCCCTGTCCGCGGCCGCCCGCCAGCTGGGTGAGGGCCTCGTGCACCACCGGCTCGGGCTCACCATCGAGCTCACCGCGTCGGTGGGCACCGTGGCGGGCGCGCTCTGCGCCGCCCGGGTCCCCGAGGTGTGGCTCTCCCGGGCCGTCGGGATCGCGGCGCTCGTCGGCTCCCTCGCCACGCTGGGGCGACGGACGATGCGCAACCTCGCGATCAGCGCGTTCGACGCCGAGGCGACCATCGGCGAGTGGCCCGGCACCCTCGGCGGCCAGTACGTGCACGCCGGGCGGATCGTCCCGTACCAGGCCCGGCGGGTGCCGGCCGGGCTCGCGCTGTCGTCGCTCGCCGGGGTCGTCGCCGGGCTGTCCGGCGTGGGCGGCGGGTTCCTGAAGACCCCGGCGATGAGCGAGGTGATGGGCGTGCCGTCGAAGGTGGCGGCCGCCACGACGACGTTCACGCTGGGCGTGACCTCCGCGACCGGCCTCCTCGTCTACTGGCAGCAGGGCCGCATCGTGCTGCGGGACGCCGCGGCGGTCATCGCCGGTGCGCTCCTCGGCGGCCTCGTCGGTGCCCGCACCCAGGCGGCGGTCGACCCCCGCGCGGCGCGCCGGATCACCGGAGCGCTCCTCGCGGTGGTCGCCGTGGTCGTGATCGCGAGGACCCTGTGAGCGAGGACCCAGTGAGCGACGACGTGCCCGGAGGGGCCGGACCGCCCGCCGACCCCAAGGCGACCCGGTTCCACGGCCTCTCGAGCGCGCTCGAGGCCGCGGTCGCGCTCGCCGGGGTGCTCGCGGTGCTCGCCCTGGTCCTGCCGGGCACGTGGTCCCGGGCCGCCGGCATCGGGCTGGTGGTGCTGCTCGTGGTCGCGCCGCTGCTGCGGGTGGCCTGGTTCGCGCAGCGCTGGTTCCGCCGCGGGGACCCCCGCTACGGGCTCGTGGCGCTGGGCGTCCTCGTGATCGTCGCGGTGGGCGCCCTGCTCGCCTGAGGGCGCCGTGGCCGTTGCGCCGGGGTCAGTCCCGCCGGCGGTCCTCGAGCACCAGGCCGACCTCGCGGTCGAACGCGAGGGCCGCTTCGCCCTCCACGAGGCGCCGGATCGGCTCGCCGACGAGCTCGGCGCGCCACCCCTTGGTCAGGCGGGCGTCGGGCACGCCGCGCAGCAGGTCCTCGAGGTCGGCGCGGGTGGCGAGCAGCGAGGTCTCGAGCTCGAGGTCACGCGCCCGCTGGCTCACCCAGGCGCTCACGAGCGGCACCGCCGGGCGGAGCTCCGCGGGCATCTCGGCGACCTGCGAGGACTGCGGGCGCACGGGGGTCGACTGCTGCGAGCGGCGCACCACCTCCAGCAGCTCCTCCGCGCAGCCGCGCAGGTTGCGGCCGTCGACGCCCCGCAGCGACCGCAGCTCCTCCACCGTGCGCGGCGCGGTGGAGGCCACGCCCACCACACCGAGGTCGGACAGCACGAAGCGGGGCGTCTGGTCGGTCTCGGCCGCCCGGCGCTCCCGCCACGCCGCGACGCTCTGCGCGATCGCGAGCGCCGAGCCCCGCAGGTGCCGCACCTCCTTGATGCGGCGCCACGCCTCGTCGGGGTCGCGTGGGCCCCGGTACTCGGTGCGGAGCTCCTCGCAGGCCTCCATGACCCACTCCTCGCGGCCCCTCGCCACGATGCGCTCCCACAGCAGCTCGTGGAGCTCGAGCAGGTGCGCGACGTCCGCGGCGGCGTAGCGGAGCTGCGCCTCGCCGAGCGGGCGGCGCAGCCAGTCGGTGAGCCGGTCGGCCTTGGGCAGGCGGACCTTCAGCTCGCGGTCCAGCAGGGTCGCGAGGGACGGGCTCGTGTAGCCGAGGAACCCGGCGGCGATCTGCGTGTCCACCAGCCGTGACGGCACGGTGCCACACGCCCGGTCGAGCACCTCCATGTCCTGGCGGGCCGCGTGCATCACCGCGAGGCCCGGGCCCTCCAGCACCTCCGCGAGCGGGTGCAGGTCGACCGCGAGGGCGTCGACGAGCGCGACGCCGTGGGAGTCCGCGATCTGCACCAGCGCGACGTGCGGGAAGTAGGTGCGCTCCCGGTGGAACTCCGTGTCGACCGCGTAGCGCTCCTGCTCCCTGAGCCGTGCCACGAGGTCACGGAACTCGGCGTCGTCCTGGATCAGCCGTGGTGGGGCCTCACCGCGCCGTTCGGCCACGCGTCAGCCGGCCTCCGTCCCGGTCGTGATCGCCCGGCCCGACTCGATCCACGCGAGCGTGCCGCCGGCGACGTTGGCGACGCGGTGGCCGCGTGCGGCGAGGAACTCGCAGGCCTTCTGGCTGCGCCCGCCGGAGCGGCAGATGACGTGCACCAGCTGGTCCGCGGGCACCTCGTGGGCCCGCTCGGGAAGCTCCGGGAGGGGGATGAGCACCGCCCCGGGGACGTGGGCCTCCGCGAACTCGTCCGGCATGCGGACGTCCAGGACGGCCCCGCCCGCCTCCACGGCAGCGGCGAGCTCGTCGACGGTGACCTGCGGAACTGCGACCTCGGGCTGCATGTGGCGAGGTTACCCGGCCGCGGCCCGCAGCCCAGAACGGGCCCCGCGGCTCAGCCGCCGGCGTCGACCACGCCGCCGTACACGTGCGCGCCGCCGCGGGCCGTGCCGTGGTCCGCGACCGCGTCGCGCAGGTCGGCGACGAACGCGTCCGCCACCTTGTCGTGCCCGGGCGACGCCATGACGTGGAGCCCGCCCTGCTGGCGGTCGAGGTTCCAGCCACGGTCGTCCATGACGTCCCCCACCGCCTCGATGTCGACGCGCACCTCGGAGTCGGGGTCCGGCCCGAACTCGAACACCGACATGTCCGGGTCCGAGGTGATCCGCAGACCGTCGATCGAGCGGACGCCCTCCATGAACGTGGTCGTCGCGTCGAGCACCCGGGACGCGAGGCGGAGGTAGCCGTCGTCGCCGAGGTGGCGCATCGTCGCCCAGGCGCCCGCGATCGGCGCCCCGGGCCGGGTGCCGGCGGACGACGCGGACGCGTACAGCCCGCCCGGCCACGAGTCGTACATGAAGATCTGGTGCTCGTAGAGCTCCCGGTCCCGGTACAGCACGGTCGAGACGCCCTTGAAGGCGTAGCCGTACTTGTGGAGGTCCGCCGACATCGAGGTCACGCCATCGACGCGGAAGTCCCACGGGGGCACCGGCTGCCCGAGCCGCTCCCAGTACGGCAGCAGGTAGCCGCCGAGGCACGCGTCCACGTGGCACAGCACGCCGCGCTCCGCGGCGATCGCCGCCACCTCCTCGACCGGGTCGATCACGCCGAACGGGTACGAGGGGGCGGACACGACCACCAGCGCGGTGTGCCGGTCGATCGCCGCCGCGTACGCGTCCGGGTCGGCGCGGCCGTCCTCGCGCACCGGGAGCGGCCGCCGCTCGACGCCCAGGTAGTGGCACGCCTTCGCGAAGGCAGGGTGCGCGGTCTCCGAGCAGAGCAGGACCGGGGACTCGCCGCCGTGCGCGCGGTGGTGGTCACGGGCGGTCTGCACCGCGAGGAAGATCGACTCCGTGCCGCCCGACGAGAGGGTCGCGTGGGAGGCACCCAGCAGGCCCCGGGCCATCTCGATGAGCTCCTGCTCCATGCGCAGCAGCGTCCGGTAGCGGAACGGGTTCAGGGCGTTCTCGTGGAGGAACATCGACGCGATCTCGTGCTGGAGCTGCTCCAGCTCGGGATCGTCGGTGTGGTACACGAGGCTGAACGCCCGGCCGCCCCGCCAGTCGAGGTCGTGGGCCCGCTCGGCGCGGACCTCCTCGAGCAGCTCGTCGGCCGGACGCCCCGGCGGCAGGTTCGTCCGCTCCCCTCGCGTGCCGGAGCCGTCGGTGCTGTGATCCCCCTGTGCCATGGCGCCCGATCGTACGGGGTGGCGCTCAGCCCGCGGGCGCTGGGTAGCGATCCGGGTCGAGCTGGTGGAGGAAGTGCGCGCAGCGCTCCTCCTCGTCGGACTCGCCGATCGCGGCCGCCGCGGCCCGCAGGCCCTCGAGCGCGCGGAGGAACCCCCGGTTGGCCTCGTGGGCCCAGCGCACGTACCCGCTCCCCCGCCAGCCCGCGCCGCGCAGGGCGTCGAGCCCCCGGTGGTAGCCGACGCGCGCGTACGCGTAGCGCTCGACGTCGTCGCGCCCCAGCTCCGCCAACCTGGCCCACGCGTCGAGGAACCGTGGCCAGCGGGCGACGACCCCTGCGACGGCGGCCCGCCGCTGCTCCTCGGGTGCGGCCAGCGCCTCGGAGAGCGCGGCGAGCGCCTCGGGCGGCTGGGGCGGCAGCACCGTCTCGGGTGGCCCGGATCGGCTGAGGTTGACGGGTCGGTCCGACATGCGGCGGGAGGTTAGCGAGGCGCGCCCGGGCGCTGGGTTCGCCGGTCGGCGGTCCGCTCAGCCCACCTCGCCGTCGCGGCTGGCGCGCTCGTCGCGCCTGGACGCGCCGGCGGCGGCCCGGTCCCGGGACTCCCCGTCGGGGTCCGTGGCGTCCGCGGCGCCCTCGCGCTCGGTCACACCGGCCCGCTCGGGCGCCTCCGTGTCGGTGGCCTCGGTGGCCTCCCGGTCGTCGCCGTCGACCTCGTCGTCCCGGCCGCTGAGGATGGCGCCCTCCGGGGACTCGGCGGCGTCCTGCGCCTGCCGCCAGGAGAGGTTCCGGGCGCTCAGCACGAGCCGACCGATCGGGCGCAGCAGGTCGGCACCGCGCCGACGTTGCTCGATCTCCTCGGCCCGCTCCTCCAGGAACCGCGCGGAGCTCTCGTAGCCCTGGGTGACGAGCTCGTCGGTCTGGCTGAAGTCGTCGTAGCGGATGTCGGGGCGCTGGCCCGGGGGCAGCACGATCGCCTCGACACGTGGCGGCAGGCTCGCGAGGTCCCGGGCGAACCGGCTGTTGCGGGCGATCCAGTAGGCGAGCAGGGCCCCGTCGAGGGGGCGGCGGATCTCGACGTCCGGCCGCCCGTGGGGCCCCACGTGCAGCACGTAGATCTCGCGGCAGCCGAGCTCGACCGCCCGGGCGATCGGCACGTTGTCGACCACGCCCCCGTCGACGTAGCGCTCGCCGTCGATGATGACCGGCGGGTACACGGCGGGCAGCGCCGCCGAGGCGAGGATCGCCTCGGTCAGGTCGCCCTCGTCGAACCACCGCTCGATCGCACGGTCGGCGTGGGTCGCCACGCACTGGAACGGGATCTGCAGCTCGTCGAACTGCCGGCCGCGCCCCAGCAGGCGTTCGATGCCCTTGCGGAGGCCCTCGTTGCTGTGCAGCGACGCGCCCTTGCGCAGCAGCTGGAGCGCGGAGGGGATGCGCGAGGACGGCATCAGCTCGTGGCTGGTGGTGTTGCGCCAGTGCTGGTGGATGCGGTCGACGCCCACGGCGTTGGGCTCGAGGGCGAAGCCGGCGCCGTTGAGCGCCCCGACCGAGCACCCCAGCACCACGTCCGGCACGATCCCGCGCTCGACCAGCGCCCGGAGCATCCCGACCTGGATCGCCCCGAGGTTCCCTCCACCGGAGAGGACGAACGCCACCCTCGGGCGGCGTCGGGTGCCGTCTCTCCTCTTGCGCTCCCGCAACGTCGCCATTCGTGCCGAGGCTAACGAGCCGTGGGACCGTCGTGGAACGGGTCCGCCCCACCCCGTCCGGGGCCGGCCGGGCCGGGCGCCGCGAGCGCGACCGCCCTGCGGACGAACCCCGCGAACTCGCCGGGGTGGGTGAGGTGCGCGCCGTGGCCCGCCCCCGGGATCTCGACCAGCGGTGCGCCGGGCAGCACCTCGCGGAGCGCCACCGCCCCGCTGCGCAGCGCCGGTGCGCTGAGCTCGCCGACGCCGAGCAGCACCGGGACCTCGATCGCCCCCGGATCCGACCGGTCCGGTGCGTCGCGCAGGTCGACCAGCTCGGCGAGCAGGGCCGGGCCCTCCGCACGGCGGGCCTCCCGGTCGCGGTCACGGAGCCGCCCCCAGGTGTGGTCGCCGACCATCCCCCGGTAGAAGTGCTCCGCCGCCGCGGCCGGGCCCTCGCGCAGCCCGACCTCGATCGCGCCGCCGCCGATCCGTTCCCGGGAGCCGTCGAGCTCCGGTGCGGGTGGCTCGAACGCGGCGACCGCCGCCACCCGCGGGTCGCGGCGCGCCGCGAGCGCCAGCGCGAGCCGCCCACCCAGGCTGTGGCCGACGACCACCACCCGGTCCGCCCCGAAGTGGTCGAGCACGGCGACGAGGTCGTCGACGTGGTGCTCCAGGGTCGGTGCGATGCCCCCTCGCTGCGACCCGGCGTACCCGCGCCGGTCCACCGCCAGGCAGTCGTGCTCGGGCAGCCGCCGCATCACGCGCCCGAAGCTGGCGGCCCGGTCCATCGCACCGTGCACGAGCAGCACCCACCTGACCGGCGGGGTCGCGCGGTCGAGCCCGCCGTCGGTCCCGGTCGCGGGCCGGTGGACCACCGAGAGGCCGCGGACCTCGTGGGTGGAGGTGCGAGCGGTGGCTCGGACCGCGCCGGTCACGGCACGCGCATCAGGCGCAGCACGTCGGTGGCGTGGACCCCGGCCCCGCCGGCGCCGGCGAGCACGGCGACGACCTCGCCGGTGCGCACGAAGCCGCGGTCGCGGGCGATGCACACCAGCTCCTCCATCGCCTGCACGTCCTCGACGCGTCCGGGGGCGAGCAGCGGCGTGGCGCCCCAGCTGATCGTGAGCTGGCGCACCGTCCGGTCGCGGGGGCTGAAGGCGATGATCGGCATCTGTGGCCGGAACCTGGCGATCGAGCGCACGGTGAAGCCCGACTCCGAGATGCAGACGATGGCCGAGACGCCCATCTCGGTCGCGGCCCGCCACGTCGCCCCGGTCATGGCGTCGGTGATCCGCGCCTCGCCGGTGCCGACCGCGCCCCGCCGCAGGAGGCGGATCCGGCGGGCCCAGCCCTCGTAGTCGAACTCCTGGTCGGCCCGGCGGGCGACCCGCGCCATGGTGGCGACCGTGGTCACCGGGTCGTGGCCCACCGCGGTCTCGCCCGACAGCATCACCGCGGAGGTCCCGTCGAACACGGCGTTGGCGACGTCGGAGACCTCCGCCCGCGTCGGTGCGGGGGCGGTCACCATCGACTCGAACATCTGGGTCGCGGTGATGACCGGCTTCCCGAGCGCGATGCAGTCGCGGATGATCCGCTTCTGCACGTGCGGCAGCTCCTCGATCCCGAGCTCGGTGCCGAGGTCGCCGCGGGCGACCATGATCGCCCCCGCCTCCTCGATGATGCCGGTGAGGTTCTCCACCGCTGCCCGGGTCTCGATCTTCGCGACGAGCAGCGGGCCCCTCGGGTAGGGCTCCGTCCCGACCTTGCGCACGTCGTGGCCGGAGCGCACGAACGACAGGGCGACCATGTCGACCCCCGCCTCGACGAACGCGTCGAGCTTCTTCAGGTCCTCGGGGGTCGGCGAGGTGAGGCGCAGGCGGTCCGAGGGCACGTGCAGCCCGGGGCGCCCGACGATGTGCCCGCCGGCGATCACGACGGCGGTCGCGTGGTCGCGGTCCACCGACTCGATCTGCAGCATGACGCTGCCGTCACCGATGGCGAGCTGGTCACCGGGGTGCACGTCCACGAGGAGGTCCTCGTAGTCCACGCCGAGGCAGTCGACGTCCGACCGCTCGCGGCCCGGCACGAGCGTGACGGGGTTGCCCGGGACCAGGTCGACGCCGGTGTCGCCGAAGGACGCGAGCCGCACCTTCGGGCCCGGCAGGTCGATCATGATGCCGACCTCGCGGCCGGCCTCGGCCGCGATCGCCCGGATGGCGTGGTAGCGGCCGAGCGCCTCGTCGAGGGAGCCGTGCGCGAGGCCGAGGCGGGCGACGTCCATGCCGGCCTCGATCATCTTGCGCAGGACCGGGGCGGAATCGGAGGCCGGTCCGATCGTGGCGACGATCTTGGTGCGTCGGGGCATGCCCCAAGGCTACGCCCGCACGGGCGCGGATCGACGCAGCCCCGGTGCGGGACCGGCGCTCAGCTGCGGGGCACGTCCTTCCAGGGGAGGTCCTTGTCCACGCGCACGTCGCCGGGCAGCCCGAGCACGCGCTCACCGATGATGTTCTTCAGCACCTCCGACGTGCCGCCCTCGATCGAGTTCGCGCGGGCGCGCAGGAAGTTCTTGCGCATGTCGTCGGTGAACAGCGCCTGCCGTGGCCGCACCATCTCGTAGGAGCCGTAGAGCATGCCCTCGGGCCCCAGGATGTCCATGGCCAGGTCGTAGATCTGCTTGTTCAGCTCGGCCATCGCGAGCTTCGCGACCGAGCCCTCCGGGCCGGGGGTCCCCGCGCTGCGCAGCTGGGCGGCGCGCAGGTTGGTCAGCCGGTTGACCTCCGCCTGCACCCACAGCCGGGCGACCTGGTCGCGGCGCACCGGGTCCTTGTCGGCGGCTGCCTTCCAGACGTCGACGAGCTGCCCGATCGGGCCGGCACCCCGCGGCGGGGTGCCACCGCCGATGGAGACGCGCTCGTTCATCAGGGTCGTGATCGACACGGCCCAGCCGCGGCCGACCTCGTCGAGGCGCATCGAGTCGGGGATGCGGGTCTCGGTGAGGTACACCTCGTTGAACTCCGCCTCACCGGTCATCTGCCGCAGCGGCCGGACCTCCACGCCGGGGGCGTGCATGTCGACGATGAACGCGGTGATGCCCTTGTGCTTGGGAAGGTCGGGGTCGGTCCGGGCGATCACCAGCCCGTAGGAGGCGATGTGGGCGAGGGTGGTCCACACCTTCTGCCCGGTGACGACCCACTCGTCGCCGTCGCGCTCGGCGCGCATCGACAGCGAGGCGACGTCGGACCCGGCGCCCGGCTCGGAGAACATCTGGCACCAGATGTGCTCGTTGGAGAACAGCGGTCGCAGGAGCCGCTTCTGCTCCGGCGTGCCGTGGACCTGCACCGCGGGCGCGCACATGCCGTAACCGATCGGGTTCTTCTGGCCGCCGATCGGGGCGCCGGCGGCGGCGAGTCGGGTGATGATCGTGCGCTGCAGCTTGGGGCTGAGCCCGAGCCCGCCCTCGCCCTCGGGGAAGTGCACCCACGCGAGGCCGAGGTCGAACTGGGCCTCGAGGAACTCCCGCTCCGGGGTCGTGGCGGGTGGGTGCTCGGCGAGGAGCTGCTCGCACAGCTCGAGGACACGCTGCTCGTCGGGGTCCGTCGCCGCAGTCCCCTCGGTCCGGGTCCGCACGGTCTCCTCGGTCACGTCGGTCACGTCCACCTCCGTCGCTCGTCCGCGGTCGGTCCCCCAAACCCCGGGACTTGACCGTGCGGTCAAGTTACCCCGTCGCGCGCCCGTCAGTTGAGCCGGGCGAGCAGCCGCAGGGCACGACCCGCGTGGTCCTGGGAGGGGTCGGGGTCGAGGTGCGACAGCTCCTGGTGGAGCCTGGCGGCCTCGTCGAACCGGCCGTCCGCGGCCAGCAGCTCCGCGAGCGCCCGGCGCTCCTCCAGGCCCGCCCCGGGCAGCCGCGCCTGCAGCTGCACGACCCTCACGAGCCCGGCCCGGTTCGACTCGAGCCCGTACGAGTGGCGGAGGTGGGCCAGCACCCGGGTGCCGAGCCGGCGCGGCGGGCTCGGCGCGAGCATCCCGTCGGTGAAGCGCGCCCGGGGCCCGTGCAGGCGCTCGAACAGCGCCCGGCAGGCGGTGGGGTCCATCGGGGCGCCGCCCCGGAAGGGGTCGAAGAACGCCCGGTCGTCGCGGGCGTCCCGCACGAGGAAGTGCCCCGGCAGCCCGATGCCGACCACCTCCACGCCGACACGGCGCCCGAGCTCGATCGCGAGGATCGACAGCGAGATGGGGATCGCCGCGCGGCGGGCCAGCACCTCGTCGAGCAGGCTGTTGCGGGCATCGTGGTAGTGCTCCTCGTCGCCCCGGAAGCCGCCGGGGCCGAACAGGGTGGAGCACAGCTCGGCGGCGCCGGCGCCATCGGGGAGCCGGGACCCGAGGTCGTCCGCGAGCGCGTCCAGCTCGGCGAGGAGCCGGTCCGGGTCGACGCCGGGGCGCCCGTGCGCGGCGATGAGCGCGAAGGCCCGGTCGAGGGGCGGCTCCCTCCTCGCCAGCAGCTGCTCGAACGCCTCGAGGTGGTCCACGCCGACGAACGTACCCACCCCGGTGGCGCCGGGGCGCCTTGACCGGGCGGTCAAGAATCCGCCCGTCCCGTGGATACAGTCGTGACCAGCGGCCGCCAGGGGGCCGCGGATGACCGTGTGACGAAACCCAGGGGGCGCTCGTGTCCGACCTCTTCTATCCCGGAGTGCACGCCGCGGAGCGCGGCGACCACCCGGCCTACGTGATGGCCGAGACCGGCGAGACCGTCACCTACCGAGAGCTGCACGAGCGCGCGAACCGCATCGCCCGGCTGTTCCGCGACCTCGGCCTGCAGCCCGGCGACCACGTGGCCTGGTGCATGGAGAACCACCCGTGGTTCCTCTCCCTCGCCTGGGGGGCCCACTACGCGGGGCTGTACTACACGGCGATCTCGTCGCGGCTGACCGGCGAGGAGGCCGCCTACATCGTCGACGACTGCGGCGCGCGGGTGCTGCTGCTGTCGCAGTACACCTCGGGGCTGGTGCCCGACCTCGCGGACACCACGCCGAAGGTCGAGCACCGGTTCATGCTGGGCGGCACGACGGAGGGGTACGCGTCGTTCGAGGACGCGGTGGCGGCGCAGCCGGCGGACGACCTCCCGGACGCGACCGAGGGCGTCGACATGCTCTACTCCTCCGGCACGACCGGCCGGCCCAAGGGGGTCAAGGCGCCGCTGCGCGACGTCCCACTGGGGACGCCGGACGCGCTGTTCATGCTCGTCGCCGGGCTGTTCGGTGCGAACACCGAGACCGTCTACCTCTCCCCCGCCCCGCTGTACCACGCCGCGCCGCTGCGCTTCTGCATGCAGGTCCAGCGCGCCGGAGGCACCGTCGTGGTGATGGACCACTTCGACCCGGAGCGCACCCTCCAGCTCATCGAGCAGTACCGGGTCACCTTCGGGCAGTTCGTCCCCACGATGTTCGTCCGCATGCTGAAGCTGCCCGAGGAGGTGCGTGAGCGCTACGACGTCTCCTCGCTGCAGGTCGCGGTGCACGCCGCGGCCCCCTGCCCCATCCCGGTCAAGGAGCAGATGATCGAGTGGTGGGGGCCGGTGCTGCACGAGTACTACGCCGGCACCGAGGGCAACGGCTTCTGCTGGGTCAACTCCGAGGACTGGCTGACCCACAAGGGCACCGTCGGCAAGGCGCTGGCCGGCATCGTGCACATCGTCGGCGAGGACGGCGAGGAGCTGCCGCCGGGCGAGGAGGGCACCGTCTACTTCGAGTCGGAGGCGCAGTTCAGCTACCACAACGACCCGGAGAAGACGAAGGATTCCTACAACGAGCGGGGCTGGTCGACCCTCGGTGACATCGGCTACCTCGACGAGGACGGGTTCCTCTACCTCACCGACCGCAAGGCGTACATGATCATCACCGGCGGGGTGAACGTGTACCCGCAGGAGGCGGAGAACGTCCTGACCATGCACCCGAAGGTGATGGACGTCGCCGTGTTCGGGATCCCCAACGAGGACTTCGGCGAGGAGGTCAAGGCCGTCGTCCAGCCGGTGGAGATGCCCGACGGTGACGAGGCGGCGGCCGAGCTCGAGCGCGAGCTCATCGCCTACTGCCGTGAGCACCTCGCGGACGTGAAGTGCCCGCGCTCGATCGACTTCCGCGAGGAGCTCCCCCGCCACCCGACCGGGAAGCTCTACAAGCGCCTGCTCAAGGACGAGTACGCCGCCAAGGTCGCCAAGGAGGGCTGGTACCAGGGCTGACCGGCGGCACCGCCCGTCCCGTCAGCTCGGCGCGGGTGCCGGGGCCTCGCGGCGCAGCATCGCCCGTCCGACCAGCACCGCGCCGCAGGCGAGCGCGCCGAGCACCGCGGCCAGCCACCAGGCGGCGGTGTAGGACCAGGTCTCGGCGATCCAGCCGAACAGCAGCGGCCCGGACGCACCGCCGACGTAGTTGCCGGTCTGGGTGACCCCGGTCGCCCGTCCCGGCACCTCCGGCGCGGCGCGCACCACCGACAGGTTGAACAGCCCCGGCCAGGCCCAGCCCGCGCCGAACGCGAGGGGGACGCCGATCAGCTGCGCGGCCGGCGTGCGCCAGGTGAACCACAACGAGGTGAGCGCACCGAGGCCCACCATCACCGCGACGACCTCGAGCAGGTCGCCCCGGCGCCGGTCCGCGATCGCGCCGACCCCGAGCCGGACGACGATCGAGATGATGCTGCCCACCGAGAAGACGACGCCCGCGGTGCCCGCCGACACCCCCGCGTCGATCGCGGACTCCACGAAGAAGCCGCCGAGCGTGATCGCGGCTGCCGTGGCCAGCGCCGCGGCGACCGCCATGGGCACGAGGCCGGCCGGGACGCGCCCCTCGTCGTCCCCCTCGGTGCCGCCAGCGGCGCGGTCGTCCCGGGGCAGCTCGGGGACGCGCCGCCAGGTCACCGCGAGGGCCGCGAGCGCGGCCCCGGCGCCGAGCACGAACGCCCACCGCCACCCCAGCGGCAGCGCGACCGCCGGCAGGGCGACGCCGGCGAGCAGCGAGGCACCCGGCATCGCCGACTGCTTCACCGCGAAGCCGATGCCCTGGCGGTGCGGCGGCATCTGACGCGCGATGAAGACGTTCGCACCGAGCTGGGCGGTGGCGTTGAACACTCCCCCGGCGGCGGCCATGACGGCGAGCGCCACCACGTGCTGCGCGGTGGCGATGGCGAGTTGCACGACCACGGTGCCGCTCAGTGCGGCGACCAGCGCGCGGCGCGATCCGACCGAGTCGACCCACCGGCCGAGCCCGGCCGACACCGCCGCGCTCACGGCGAAGAAGGCGGCGAGCACGAGGCCCGCCTCGGCCTCTCCGTAGCCGAGGTCGCCACGGATGCGGAACGAGAGCGAGCCGAGGAGGAACACCGGCAGGATCGAGGCGACGATCGCCGCGGCGACCGGTGCGATCGCGGGGGGTTGCGGGCGCATCGTCCCCCACCATCCCACGAGCCGCGCCGAACCACCGAAGCGGCCTCCCACGGGTCCCCGCGCCGCGGCGCTCCGCGGCGTCCGCACGGGGTCCCGTTACGCTGAACGGGTGTCGCTGCATCCGTTCCTCGACCACGAGCTGCCGCTGGCGATCGCCCACCGCGGCGGGGGCGAGGAGGCCCCCGAGAACTCGGTCGCGGCGTTCGAGGCGGCGGTCCGGCTGGGCTTCACCCACCTGGAGACCGACGTGCACGTCACCGCGGACGGGGTGCTGGTCGCGTTCCACGACGAGCACCTCGACCGTGTGACCGACGGCGAGGGTGCGGTGGCGTCCCTGCCGTGGAGCGAGGTGCGCCAGGCGAGGATCGCCGGGACCGAGCCGATCCCGACCCTGGACGAGCTCCTCGAGCGGTTCCCCGACACCTTCTTCAACATCGACCCGAAGGTGGACGACGCGGTGGTGCCGCTGGCGGTGGCGATCCGACGGCACGGCGCGCAGGACCGCGTCTGCGTCGGCGCGTTCTCCGACCGCCGCCTGCGACGCATCCGCGAGCTGTTCGGTGGGGAGGTCTGCACCGCCGCCTCGCCCCGTGAGATCACCGGCGTCCTCGCGGGCCTCCGGCTGCGGAGGGTCCCCGGGCGGGGCGCCGGGTGGTCCTGTGTGCAGGTGCCGACCCACCACCGTGGCGTCGAGATCGTGACCCCCGACTTCGTCCGGGCGGTGCACGCCGCCGGGCGGCAGGTGCACGTGTGGACGATCGACGACCCCGACGAGATGCACCGCCTGTTCGACCTGGGGGTCGACGGGATCATGACCGACCGGCCGTCGGTGCTGCGCTCCGTCGTGTCGCAGCGGCGTGGCACCTCCGGGGCGGCGGGGCCGGAGGGCGGCCGGGACGACGAGGGGTGAGACGCGCTCGGCGGGCCGTGGTGGCCCTCGCGTGCGCCACGTGCGCCGTGGCGGTCCTCGCACCCTCGGCCGGCGCCCAGGGCGCGCCGTCGCCGCCCGGCGGTGACCAGCCGGACCCGCCGCCGGGTGAGGGCCTCTCCGCGGCGGTCGCGGCCATGCCGCTGCGCTCCGCCGCGCTGGACCGGGCCGAGGCCGCGCTCGCGGACCTGGAGGCGTCACGGCGGGCCGACCTGGAGCGGTTGTCGGTGGTCTCCGGGGAGCTCGAGACCTCGATCGCCGAGGCCACCGCGCTGAGCGGGCTGGTCACCCGCAGGGACGCGCAGCTCGACAAGGCGGAGCAGGCCCACGCCCGCGCCCGGGAGGCGTTGCGGGTCGTCGCGGTCGAGTGGTTCGTCACGGGCTTCGGGGCGATGGACGGGCTGGACCCCGCGCTCACCGCCGCCGAGCGCGACGAGCTCGCGCACCACTACGTGCTGTCCGAGGCCGCGGCGCTCGCGGCGCTCGAGGACGAGGAAGCCCTCTCCGCCCACGTGGCGTCGGTGCGCGCCGAGCGGGAGCTGCTCGCCGGCCAGTTGCGCGACGTCGAGGGGCGCCGTGGCCGGCTGGAGCAGGAGCGCGACCGGCTCGTCCAGTCGATCCAGGACGCCGAGCGGCGCCTCCCGGAGCTCGAGCGGCGCGTCGTCGAGGAGCAGATGGCCGCACGGGTGGACGGCACCGACCTGTCGGCGACCGCCCTCGACGCGTACTGGCGGGCCCAGCGCACGCTGGGCCTGCTGTCACCGCGCTGCGGCGTGCCCTGGTGGGTGCTCGCCGGCATCGGACGGGTCGAGAGCCGCCATGGCACCTACCGCGGGGCGTCGCTCGCGACCGACGGCACGGTCGACCCGCCGATCTACGGGCCCCACCTGGACGGGTCGAACTCGGCGTTCGCGATCGTGCCCGACACCGACGGCGGGCTGCTCGACGGCACCGCAACCACGGACCGCGCGGTGGGGCCGATGCAGTTCCTCCCGTCGACCTGGCGGCGGTTCGGCACCGACGGTGACGGGGACGGCGTCGCGGACCCCCAGAACGTGTTCGACGCCGCCGTCTCCGCCGGCGTGTACCTGTGCCGCTCCGGTCCGCTCGACAGCGAACCGCGCCTGCGCGCGGCGCTGCTGACCTACAACCGCTCGAACCCGTACGTCGACTCGGTGCTCGCGCACGGAAGGTCCTACCTCGACCGGCTGCCGCTGCGCTGAGGGTTCGTTGACACCGCGTCGCGCGACGCTAGAGTGCGCCCACCTTGTGATGACCGTCACCGGTGGCGAGTGGTCGTGCGCGAGGGGCAACATCGGTGGTCGGACTCGAGGCTCGGGAGCACCCGGCCCCGAGGCCACGGCGAACGACATACCAGGGGGACAGAAGTGCAGAGTGAGCTGCGGCCGAGGCATCCCGGACGACACCGTCGACTCGCGCTCGCCGCGCTGGTCGTGGGCGCACTCGTGCTCGGCGCGTGCGGCGGCGACGACAACGGCGGCGGTGGCGGTGGCGGCGGGGGCAACGGCGACCCTGGCGAGCCGACCCCGGGCGGCAAGGTCGTCTACGCGCTCGAGGCCGAGACCGCGGACGGCTGGTGCCTCGCGGAGGCCCAGCTCGCCATCTCCGGCATCCAGGTCGCGAGGACCATCTACGACACGCTGGTCGCGCCGAACGAGCACGGCGAGTACGAGCCCTTCCTCGCCGAGTCGGTCGAGCCGAACGAGACCTACGACGAGTGGACGATCGTCCTGCGCGAGGGCGTGAAGTTCCACGACGGCTCCGACCTGACCGCCGAGGTCGTCAAGAACAACCTCGACGCCTACCGGGGCGTCTACCCGACCCGGAAGCCGCTGCTGTTCCTGTTCGTCTTCCAGGACATCGACAACGTCGAGGTCGTCGACGAGCTGACCGTGAAGGTCACGACGAAGCGGCCCTGGCCCTCGTTCCCGGCGACCCTGTACGCCACCGGCCGTGTCGGGATGATGGCCCAGGCGCAGCTGGACGACACCGAGACCTGTGCGTCGAACCTGATCGGCACCGGTCCGTTCAAGCTCGAGAACTGGACCTCCGGCGTGTCGCTGAGCGCGACCAAGAACCCGGACTACTGGGGCAAGGACGAGAACGGCAACCAGCTGCCGTACCTCGACGAGATCGAGTACCGGCCCTTCCCCGACGGTGGTGCCCGCGTGAACGCGCTGCTCGCCGGTGACGTCGACGTGATCCACACCTCCAGCTCGCAGCAGATCCTGACCCTGCGCGGCGAGCAGGAGAGCGGCAACGTCAACCTCGTCGAGTCGGACGACTACGCCGAGGTGTCCTACGGGATGATGAACGTCTCCCAGCCGCCGTTCGACAGCCTCACGGCCCGCCAGGCGGTGGCCGCGGCGGTGGACGCCGAGACGTTCAACCAGGTGATCAACCAGGGCCTGCCGAAGCTCGCGACCGGGCCGTTCGCACCCGGTTCGATCGGCTACCTCGAGGAGAACCCGCAGCCGCGCTACGACCCCGAGCGGGCGCGCGAGCTGGTGAAGCAGTACGAGCAGGAGAGCGGGCGCAAGTTCTCCTTCACCCTGCAGCACACCACGGACACCGAGGTGACCGCGGCGGCGCAGATGCTGCAGGAGATGGCGCGGGAGGTCGGCATGGACGTCGACCTGCGGGCCGTGGAGCAGGCGACGCTCATCGAGAACGTGATCGGCAACGAGTGGCAGATCGCCACCTTCCGGAACCACCCGGGTGGTGACCCCGACACGCAGTACGTGTGGTGGCACTCGAGCCAGCCGACCAACTTCGGCAAGTTCAAGGACGACGAGATCGACCGGCTGCTCGACCAGGGCCGCGAGTCCGCGGATCCCGAGGAGCGCGAGCAGATCTACAAGGACGTGAACCGTCGCCTGGGCGAGCAGGTCTACAACTACTGGCTGAACTGGACCATCTGGGCGGTCGCGTCCGACCCGAACGTGTACGGGGTCTTCGGCCCGAACCTGCCCTCCGGGGCGGGGCCGTTCCCCGGGCTCGCCGGCGGGCACCCCGTCACCGGCATGTGGGTCCAGCAGTGACGGACGCTGGCCACTGCCGCTGAGCACGCTGGTCGCGGACCCGGTTCGC
>CBFGTJ010000038.1:0-20194 GCA_965651815.1 uncultured Microthrixaceae bacterium
CGTCGGTGCGGTACATCTCCTCGACGACGAGCTCGATCATCGCGGCGACCGCCTTCGCCGGGTCGCCACCGCCGAGGCGGGTCACCTCGTCGGGGTCGAGCGGCAGGTCGGGCGTGAGGTAGCGGCTGAAGATCTGCGCCGCCGCGGTCTCGTCCGGGCGGTTGATCTTGATCTTCACGTCCAGGCGCCCGGGGCGCAGGATCGCCGGGTCGATGAGGTCCTCGCGGTTCGACGCGCCGATCACGATCACGTTGCGCAGCGTTTCGACGCCGTCGATCTCGGCGAGGAGCTGCGGCACGATCGTCGCCTCCATGTCGGAGGAGATGCCGGTGCCCCGGGTGCGGAACAGCGACTCCATCTCGTCGAAGAACACGATCACCGGGGTGCCGTCCGCCGCCTTCTCGCGCGCCCGCTGGAAGACGAGTCGGATGTGCCGCTCGGTCTCGCCGACGTACTTGTTGAGCAGCTCGGGGCCCTTGATGTTGAGGAAGTAGCTGCGGGCCTCCTTGCCGGTGGCCTCGTTGACCTTGCGGGCGAGGCTGTTGGCGACGGCCTTCGCGATGAGGGTCTTGCCGCAGCCGGGCGGGCCGTACAGCAGGATCCCCTTCGGCGCCGGCAGCCGGTAGTCCCGGAACAGCTCCTGGTGCAGGAACGGCAGCTCGACCGCGTCGGTGATCATCTCGATCTGGTCGTCGAGGCCGCCGATGTCCTCGTAGGAGATGTCGGGGACCTCCTCGAGGATGAGCTCGTCGACCTCGGGGCGGGGCAGCCGCTCGAGCAGCAGGCCCGAGCGGGTGTCCATGAGGAGCATGTCGCCGGCCCGCAGCGGCGTGCCGAGGAGCGCGTCCGCCAGCTCCGCGACGCGCTCCTCGTCCGCGCGGCCCACCACCAGCGCGCGGTTGCCGTCGTCGAGCTGCTCCTTCAGCGTCACGATCTCGCCGGCGCCCTCCGGCCCGCGGACCATGACCACGTTGTAGGACTCGTTGAGCACGACCTCGGCGCCCCGGACGAGGTCCTCGGCGTCGATCGCGGGCGACACCTCCACCCGCATCTTGCGACCGGCGGCCTGCACGTCGACCGTGCCGTCCTCGTTGACCCCGAGCAGGGTCGCGTACGCGGACGGCGGCTGGGTCAGCTTGTCGACCTCGTCCCGCAGCGCCGAGATGTGGTCGCGGGCCTCGCGGAGGGTGTAGCTCAGCTTCTCGTTCTGGCTCACCGCCTGGGCGAGCTGGCCCTTGGTCTCGAGCAGCCGCTCCTCGAGCGTGCGGACCCGCTTCGGCGCGTCCTGGAGCCGGCGCACCAGCGAGGACACCTCCTCGGAGAGGTCGCGGACCTGCTGGCGGAGGACCTCGACGTCGTCGGTCTCCTCCGGGTCGTCGTCCGGAGCTCGGCCCGCCACGTCGAGTGCGTCGTCGTCGGGGTGGAACTGCTGGTCGTCCACTGCACCTCCTGCGGGCTCGGCCCCTTCGGGAAGGAGCCTCCTCCCCGCGTTTCTACCCCGCCCCGGGCCGGCATCCGTGGCACTGGCATTTCTAACAGGATTGCCGTGCAAATTCCCCTGAGCGGCTACACTGACGCTCGACACGACTCACTGACCGGCCCGTCCCCCACGGGTCGCGAAAGGGCAGGTTCTCCACATGGGTTTGAAGGTCTGGATCGATCAGGATCTGTGCACGGGTGACGGACTGTGCGAGGAGATCGCGCCGGCGGTGTTCGTGCTGCTCGACGACGGACTCGCCTACGTGAAGGAAGGCGACAAGGTCTTCTCCGACCCGGGCGGCGCCGAGGGGATGGCGAACATCCCGGACGGCGAGCTCGAGGGCGTCATCGAGTCCGCCGAGGAGTGCCCCGGCGAGTGCATCTTCATCGAGGCCGACGAGTAGGTCGGCCCCGAGCACGTAGGACTCAGCGCAGGCAGGGACCCGTGTCGACCGCGGTCGACAGGGTCCGCCCCGCCAGCGCCCCCAGCAGCTCACCGAGCTCCGAGGAGTCCAGCGCGTAGGCGACGTCGTTGCGGTCCGGTGCGATCGCGACCGCCACGCCGATGACCGAGCCGTCCGCGCGGAGCACCGCGCTGCCCGAGTCGCCCGGCTCGAGGTCGCTGGCCAGGGCCAGCAGGTCCCGGCGGACCACGGCACGGTCGTAGATGTCGTAGCCGGTGGCCGTCATCCGCTGGCCGACCTCGAACGGCGAGGGCTCGAACGGGCCGCCGCCGGGGAAGCCGAGCACCAGGCCGCGGTCGCCCTCGCGCGGCTCTGCGATCGGCAACGGCGGTCGGTCGACGCCGGCCGCGACGAGCGCGAGGTCGGTCGAGGGGTCGAACGCCACCACCCGGCCCGCCGCGACCCCGCCGTCGGCGGTCTCGACCCGGACGGCGTCCGCGGCCGCGACGACGTGCGCGTTGGTGGCCACCAGGTGCTCGCCGACCACGAACCCGCTGCCCGTCTGGACCCTCCCGCAGGTGCGGCTGGTGAGGCGGACCGCGCTGGGCGCCACCCGGTCGAGCATCTCCTGGTCGAGCGGGCTGCCCTCGGGCGGCGCGGGGATGTCGGGCGCGGCGACCAGGCCGGAGAAGAGCCGGGGGAACTGTCCCCCCGCCAGGCGCCGCTCGAGCTCGGTGATCTGCGGCGGCGGGTCGGGCAGGTGCTCGTCGACGAACCGCGCGACCGCGGACTCGCGCGCCGCGGCCGCCGGCCACCCCGCGGTGTCGGCCATCACCGGCACCACGAGCCAGGCGAGCACCCCGACCGCGGCGACCCCGAGCGCCGCGCCGCCCGCCGCGTCGACCGTGCGCGCGCCCTGGCTGTCGACGACGCCCTGCTGCAGCCGGACGCCGAGGAGGGCCCCGAGCCCCTGGCCGAGCGAGGCGAGCAGCACCAGCACCGCCGTCGCGGTCAGCAGGATCGACAGGTCGCTGTGCACCCCCGCGGTGCGCACCACCCAGGGCAGCACGAGGATCGCGAGGGCGACGCCGATGCCGGCGCCCAGCCAGCTGGCGAAGCGGCGGACGAACCCGAGGCGCCAGCCACCGATCGCGCCGGCGACGGCCAGGACGAGCAGGAGCAGGTCGAACCCGTTCACCCCGCCGCCGCCGCCGTCACCCGGCCGCGAGGCGGGCGTGGGTGAGGAAGCCGGTGTGGCCGACCATGCGGTGGTCGGGGCGCACGGCCTGGTCCTCGACGTACCACCCCCGCTGGAGCACCTCGACCGTCTCCGCGGCGAACCACGGGCCCTTCGCGAGCGCGTCGCGCAGCTGGGACACCTGGACGATGCTGGGCGTGTAGGAGACCAGCAGCCCGCCCGGGCGCAGCGCCGTCGCCGCGTGGGGCACCACCCGCCACGGCTCGGGCAGGTCCAGCACGACCCGGTCGAGGTCGCGCTCGTCGATGCCCTCGTAGCAGTCGCGCAGCTCGACCCGGTACCGGTCGAGCACCTCGGCGCCGAGGAACTGCTCGACGTTGGCCCGGGCCCGGTTGGCGAAGTCCTCGCGCAGCTCGTAGCCGACGATGTCGGCACCGGCGCGCAGCATCGCCATCGACAGCGCGCCCGAGCCGACACCGGACTCGAGGACGCGGACACCCGGGCCGATGTCGGCGATCATCAGGATCGGGCCCAGGTCCTTCGGGTAGATCACCTGCGCGCCGCGGGGCATCTTGAGCACGAACTCGGACAGCGTCGGCCGGATGACCACGAAGCGCTGCCCGCGGGTGGTGCGCACCGTCGACCCCTCGGGCAGCCCGATGACCTCCTCGTGGGACACGTAGCCGCTGTGGGAGTGGAACTCCTTGCCCTTCGTCAGCACCGTCTGGTACCGCCGGCCCTTCGTGTCGAGGAACTGCACGAGGTCGCCCTCGGCGAGGTGGCCGCTCACCCGTCCTCCCCGCCGGGGGCGCCACGGGTGGCGGACCGTGGGGTGAGCTCGACGGGTGCGGTGGTCGCGGTGGCCCGCTCGACGAGGCGGCAGAACGCGCACACCTCGCCCGGTGTCGGCGAGCCGCAGCGGGTGCAGGCCCCAAGCTCCACCTCGTCGGCGACGCCGCCCTCCTCGGAGGCCACCGCCCCCGCGAAGAGGTGCCGGGCACGCCGCAGGAAGCTCAGGTAGAAGTCGGCCTTGCTGCCCGGGGAGCGCAGCTCGAGCTCGTTCAGCGCCTCCTTGTAGCCGAGGTGCTTGTTCCCCACCGCCATCGGGCACTCGTCGACCTGGTAGTCGATGCCGCTCACGATGCAGTAGGCCGCCATCTCGCGCTCGCCGAGCCGCACCAGCGGCTTCACCTTGCGGGGGAACCCCTCCCGCGCCGGGAGCACCGGCATCTGCCGCGCCAGGTACTCCACCTGCCAGCGCAGCACGTTGCCGAGCAGCACCGCCGCCTCGTCGTCGAGGTTGTGCCCGGTGACCAGCACGTCGTAGCCGTGCTCCAGCGCGGCGCGGTCGAACAGGTGGCGCTTCGAGGTCCCGCAGGCCGAGCAGGGGGAACGGCGTGCGGCGCGCGACCCGGTGGGGATGTCGTAGCCGTACTCCTCCCGCAGGTCGACCTCGAGCAGGCGCAACCCGCGCTGCTCGGCGAACCGGCGGGCGTAGTCGCCCGAGTCGTCGCTGTACTCGCCGATGCCGAGGCCCACGTAGAGGCCGTCCGCGTCGTAGCCGAGCCCGACGAGCAGGTCCCAGACGGCGAGCGAGTCCTTCCCGCCCGACACGGCGACGAGGACCCGTTCGCCCGGGGCGATCATGTCGAACTCGTCGATGGTCTTCTGCACCTGGTCGCGGCAGAACCGCAGGAAGTGCTCGGCGCAGAAGTTCGCGTTCGCGCGTCGGATGTCGATGATCGCCCGGTCACGGCACACGCGGCACTTCACCGCGGTGCCACCTCTGCGGGCGTCGGGTCGGGGCCGACCGCACCGCCGGAGATGACCGGGCGGATCTCGATCCGGTCGTCGTCCTCCAGCTTGGTGTCGCCGGGCACGATCTCGCCGTTGCGGATGACCAGCACCGACTCGCGGTTCAGCTCGAGCCGATCCAGCAGGACCGAGACGAGCATCGGCCCGTCGACGGTCACCTCACGGCGGGGGTTGCGCAGGTGCACGATCACGTCCCCAATGATGGACGACCGGTCACCGCCGCGGCACCTCGCGCGCCGCCGCGGGATCGGTCAGTCGTGGACCCGGACCTGCGGGCGCCGCCGGCGCGACCCCCGTGCCCGCTGGAAGTTGCGCTCCCGCTCCCGGTCGAGCTCGGCGGTCAGCTCGGTCAGCTCGCGTGCCAGGCGCAGCTCCCGGCGGGAGGGGCGCATGAGGAGGTCGAAGCGGTCGCCACGCCGCTGCTCCTTGCGCACCAGGCGGGCGTGGCGCCTCGTGCCCTCGCGCGCCCGCTCGAGCCTGGTCTGGGTGCGTGCGAGCCGGCGTGCGGCGCGCAGCTGCGCGCGGTTCGGGCGCGTCACCTTCTCGAAGCGGCGCTCGACGCTGCGCTGGGACGCGGCGAGGCGGCGCTCGCGCCGGGTCGGCCGTGGCCGCGCGATCACCGTGTAGGTCTCACCCGGGCGCAGGCGGGCGAGGGTGACGCGCTCCTCGTCCTTGCGCAGCGCGCCGCGCGCCTCGTCCGCGAGGTACACGACGCCGCGGCCGGCGAGGTCCGCCGCGAAGCCCTCGCCGAACAGGTTCCCCAGCAGCCTCGCCAGGATCCACTTGACGATCACACCCGTCGGACCTCGATGATGGTCGACGACCGCCGACCCGCCCTCCGTCCGAGCAGGAAGGCGAGGATCAACAGCACCAACGCCAACCCCGCGCCGACCGCGAGGATCTGGTTGCGTGCACCCTCCACCTGCTCGGTGGCCTCGCCCTGGATCTCGCCGAGCTTCGCCCGGATGTCGTCCGGGGTGATCCGCTCCCTGGTCCAGGTCCCGTCGGGTCGTGTGCTCACGGGTTCCCTCGCTTGTTGGTGGTGGAGATGAGCTTCCTGAGGAACAGCGCGACGACGATCGCGCCGACGAGCGCGGTGATCCCGTAGGGCACCCAGGTGAAGGAGCCGCCCCCGACCTCGAAGGGGTCGTTGAACACCTCGATACGCTGCAGCCCGCGCAGGAGCGCGAGGAGCAGGAGCGAGAGCCCGAGGCCCAGGCAGATCGCACCGGCGAGCCCGTAGCCGAGGTACCGGCCGAGGGTCTTGAGCGGCTCGACCGTCTCCTGCTTGGCGTACGCGACGACGAGGTCCTTGAGCTCGCCGAGGTGGGCACCGGCCCCTTTCGGCTCCTCGGGCTTCGACCACGGGCGGCCGCTGGGTCTGTCGCTCACGGCGTCCTCCTGAACGGGCGCAACCTTTGTACCACCCTCGGCCGAGGTCACCCGGACCCGAAGCCCCGGCGCGCCTCCAGCAGGATCCGCTGGTCCTCGACGAGCGTCGACAGGACGCGGAACCGCTCCGCCACGCCCGGCGCGCGCAGCACCGACTGGCGGTCGAGCGCGCCGAGCGGGGCGAGCGTCGCGAGCTGGTGCAGGCGGGTGCCGGGATCGTCGTCCAACGGCGGGATCGGGCCGGGGCCGCGACCGGTCAGCTCCGTCGCGAGGTCCACGAGGTCCGCCACCTCCCCGGTGAGGCGGTCGAGGTCGGCGGGGCCCGGGCCGTCGGCGCCCGGGTCGCCGTCGTCCTCGTCCGGCCAGTCCCGCACGAGCGCGAGCGGGTGCGGGTCGTCGGGCAGCCAGCGCTCGACGCGGATGCGGTGGGTGCCGACGGCGAGCACGAGCAGGCGGCCGTCGGGGGTCGACTCGTGCGAGCGGACCTCCGCCGCGCAGCCGACGTCGGTGCGCACGTCGCCGCCACCGACCTCGCTCCCCCGCTCGATCAGCACCACGCCGAAGCGCGGCGGCGACGAGCCGAGCACCCGCTCCATCATCGCCAGGTACCGCGGCTCGAACACCTGCAGCGGCAGCGCCATGCCGGGGAGCAGGACGCTGCCGAGCGGGAACATGGGCAGCTCGTGGGCGTCGGTCATCCGGGTGGGCCCGGGGGCAGAGGGACGAGCTGCCCGTCCGGTGGCGCGTGGGGGTGCCCGAGCAGCTCGGCGAGCAGGCGCTCCTGCAGCGCCAGGTGCTGACCGCCGACCTGGCCGTCGGTGTTCTGCACGAACGCGAACGCGAGGTCCCTGCCCGGCTGCGTGCGCACCCAGCCCGACAGCGCCGTCACGTCCACCAGCGAGCCCGTCTTCGCGCGCACGGCGCTGCGCAGCGGCTCCTCCAGCATCCGGTCGTCCAGCGTGCCGTCCTCACCGGGCCGCGCGAGGCCCTCGGACACGGGCCCCGACGGGCCGTCCTCCTCGAGCAGGCTCGCCAGCAGCTCGCAGGTCACCCGGTTGCCCGCCGACAGCCCCGAGCCGTCCTCGAGGGTGAGGGCGCTGGTGTCGTGGCCCTCGGACTCCAACCAGCTGCGCACGGCCGCCAGGCCCGCCTCGGTGGAGCCGCCGCCTCCGGAGCGCACGCCGATCTCCTTCACCAGCAGCTCGGTCGTCGTGTTGTCGGAGTGGGTGAGCAGCTGGTCGACCAGCTCCGCGATCGTCATCGAGGGGACCTCGAGCAGCGTCGCCGCTCCCTCCGGGGCCACCCCCGTGGTCGGGGCGCCGAGCACCTCGACGCCACGGTCCTCGAGCAGCAGGGTGATGACCTCCGCCGCGTGAAGCGCCGGGTCGTCCGTGGGCCCGCCGCCGACGCCGGTCAGCGGGTGGACCGTCCACCCGTCGTTCACGATCAGCGCGCCCAGTGGGCCGACCTGGCCCTGGGTCAGGAAGCGCTCGGGCCACGTCGGGAGCCGCCGGACGTCGTCGTAGCGCGACCCGTCGCCGACGACGGAGCCCTCGATCGTGGTGATGCCCGTGGCGACGATCTGGTCGGCGACCGCCTCGAGGTCGGTCAGCGGGGGAACGCCCCTGGGGAACCTCGGCTCGTAGGTGTCGGTGGTCAGCATCGGGTCGCCGCCGCCGACCACGTAGAGGTTGCCCCGCACGACCGACCCGTCCGTGGGCGCCCCGTCGGTCGCGAACCGGGTGACGAGCCGCTCGTCGGGGCCGATCAGCTCGAGGGCCGCCGCGCCGATGACCAGCTTCAGGTTCGACGCAGGCGCGAGCGGGGCGTCCTCGCGGTGGGCGACGAGTGCCTCTCCCCCTTCGCGGACGTCCACGCAGCTGTCGGGCGGCGCGGCGTCGAGCACCGGCTGGACCGCGGCGCGCAGGTTCCGCGCCGCCACGGGTCGCGCGAGCAGCTCGGGGGCGCGCCTCGCGGACAGCACCGGGCTGCCCACGACGATCGCGGGTGGCCCGGCGTCGGCGGCCTCGACCCGCTCGTCGGTCACCCACGCGAGCGCTCCCGACGCCGCCGCCACGACCGCCAGCACGCCCGCCACGCCGAACCAGCGCCGCGACTCGCGCCGCCGACGGCGACGACGGCGCCGCAGGGAGTCGTCGTCGTGGTCCGCGTGCCGGCGCAGCCCCAGCCGCCCCCGGCCACGCCAGCGGCCCCGCCCGACCCCGTCGTCGGCGTCGAGCGACCTCCGCCGCCGGCGCACCACCGGCATCGCGTCCGCGCGCAGGCGCTCGGGGTCGAGGGGTGTGGCTCCGGCACGCTCTGCCGGCGTGCGCGGCTCCCGGCGCGGGCGATCCTGGTCGCTCACGCCCGCTCAGCCGGCCGCGGGGCCGTCGAGCGGGAGGCCCCGCCGCATCCGGTACCTCGAGTGGCGCCACAGGTGGCCGAGCGCGGTGACGGCCCGGTCCGCGGACGGGTAGCAGAGCCGACCGGTCTCACGCACGGTCGCCGGCCCCGGGTTGTCGGGGAACGCGACCGCCAGCTCGGTGGCGGTCAGCACGGGCTTGCCGGTCTCCAGCGACAGCTCGTGGGCGGCGCGGGCGAACCGGGCGTCCTGGCGCTCGTGGTACGCCACGATCCGCTGCACGTCGGGGTCGTCCGCGAACGGCCCTTCGCGGAGCATCCGCGCCTGGTTCGACTGGATGCCGAGGCCGAGGTACACGACGGCGTCGACCTCGGGGTGGCGGCACACGAGCTCGAGCACCTCGGGGATGGTGTCGCGGGTCTCCCCGCCGGCGAGGTCGATCGGGTTGTTCCGGCTCCACCGCGGCGGCAGCTTCTCGTCGATCGCCGCGCGCAGGTCGTCGGGCAGCTCCGCGAGCACCAGGTCCAGCTCGCGGGTGATCGCGTCGGCGGTCACCACGCCCCACCCCCCGGCGGTGGTCAGCACCGCGACCCGGTTGCCCTTCGGCAGCGGCTGCGTCGCGAACGTCGCCGCCGCCTCGAACGCCTCTTCGACCGTCGCCGCCCGGGTCACCCCGGCCTGGCGGCACGCGCCGTCGAAGGTCCGGTCGTCGGTCGCCAGCGAACCGGTGTGGCTCGCCGCGGCCCGCGCACCACCGGAGGTGGCGCCGCCCTTGACCAGCACCAGCGGCATGCGGGCCGCCACGCGGGTGATCGAGTCGAGGAACGCGCGCCCGTCGTCGATGCCCTCGACGTAGGCGAGGCCCACCGACGTCGCCGGGTCCTCGGCGTAGTGCTCGAGCAGGTCGGCGACGCTGGTCGCCGCCGCGTTGCCCGCCGACACCGCCCTCGAGATGCCGACGCCGGTCGCGCACGCCCAGTTCATGAAGCTCGACACGAAGTTGCCGGACTGGCTGGCGACGCCGATCGAGCCGGCCGGCGGGTAGGGGGCGACGATCTGGGCGCACAGCGACGCGGGGGTCGACACGACGCCCTGGCCGTTCGGGCCGACGAGCAGGATGTCGAGCTCGTCGCACAGCTCCACCAGCGCCCGCTCCTCGGCGCGCCCCTCCTCCCCCGCCTCGCCGTAGCCGGCGCTGGTGAGGAACGCGGCGCGGATGCCGCGGGCCGCCGCGGCGCGCAGCAGGTCCTGGTTCGCCGACCGGGGGGTGCAGACGAACACCAGGTCGGCCTCGCCCTCGGGCACCTCCTCGATCGAGCGCAGCGTCTGCACGCCGAGGACCTCCACGCCGTCGAGGTTGGTGGCGAAGATGCGGCCCCGGTACCCCGACGCGATGAGGTTGTGCAGGCTGACGAACCCGAACTTGCCGGGGTGGGTGGAGGCGCCGGCGACGACCACGCCGCGCGGCTCGAACAGGGCGGCGAAGTGCTGCGGTGTCGGCTTCATCGTGCTCCCGTCCCTGCCTCGCCCTCGTGGGCACCGTCCAGCTCGACCAGCGCGTCGACCGCGACCGGCCGACCTTCCTGCACGATCAGCGGGTTGAGGTCGATCGAGCGGACCCCCTCCACGACCGACGCGGCCTCCGACAGGCCCAGGAGCACGTCCACCAGCGCTGCCCGGTCGACCGCGGGCTCGCCGCGGAACTCCTCCAGCAGCGCACGGGTCCGCAGCTGCTCGATCATCTCCTCGGCGTCGACCCGCGAGATCGGCGCGGGCCGCACCGCCACGTCCGCGAGCGCCTCGGCGAGCACGCCCCCGACGCCCAGCAGGACGGTCGGACCGAACTGCGGGTCGGTGGCCACACCGGCGATGAGCTCGCGGGTGCCCGACACCATCGGCGCGACGAGCACGCCGGTCACCCCGTCGTCCTCGGTGGCCGCGTCGAGCAGCTCGGCGACGGCGCGCCGCACGGCGTCGGGGTCGTCGAGGCCGAGCCGCACGAGCCCGCGCTCGGTCTTGTGCGCGATGTGGTCGCCGCACAGCTTCGCGACGACCGGGTAGCCCAGCGCCTCGGCCGCGTCGACCGCGGCGTCCGGGTCACCGACGAGCCGTTCGGGTGCGAAGGGCACCCCGAACCGCGCGAGCAGCTCCTTGGAGTCCGCCTCCGAGAGGGTTCGTGACATGCTCGCCCACGTTACGCGGAGGGTCCGGCCACCGGGGGACGACGTGCGAGGGATCATCGAGGGCTTCTACGGGCGGCCGTGGACGTGGGAGGAGCGCCGCCACGTCGGCGGGGTGCTGGCGGCCGCCGGCATGGACACCTACGTCTACGCGCCGAAGGACGACCCGCTGCACCGCGAGCGGTGGCGCGAGCCCTACCCCGACGCGGAGCTGCGGGCCTTCGAGGAGCTGGCCGGCGCCGGCGCGCTGAGGGTCGGGTTCGGCATCTCGCCCGGGCTCAGCATCGACCCCGACTCGGACGCGGACCGCCGCCGGCTCCTCGACAAGGTCGGGCAGCTGACCGGGGTCGGGGTGTCGCTGGTGGGGCTGCTGCTCGACGACCTGGACCCCGCGCCCGGGCTGGGCAGGGCGCACGGCGCGCTGACCGCCTGGCTGCGCGAGCAGCTCGACCCCGACGTGGAGCTGTTCATGGTGCCGCTGCACTACACCGGCACCGGGCCGGCGCCGTACCTCGACGAGCTCTGCGCCGAGGTGCCGCCGGAGGTCCCGATCGGCTGGACCGGGCGGTACGTGGTCAACCGGACGATCACGGCGGCCGACGCGCTCGCCCGCCGCGAGGCGACCGGGGGCCGTGCCCCGCTGCTGTGGGACAACACGCCGGTGAACGACGCGCTGATGGCCGACCGGTTGTTCACCGGTCCCCTGCGAGGCCGCGACCCGGAGCTGTCCGACCACCTCTCCGGCTACCTGGCGAACCCGATGGTCCAGGCGCACGCGAGCCTGCCCGCGCTGCGCTCGGCCGCGGCGTGGCTGCGCGGTGAGGATCCCGAGGCCGAGTGGGAGCGCGCCGCGGGCGACGAGCGGGTCCTGCTGGAGGGCTGCGACGGCGCGGTGCCCGCTGCGCTCGCCGACGCGGGCCTCGCAGGTGACCGCGCCGCCCTCGAGGAGCTGGCGGAGTGGATGCGCGCCGCCGCGGCCTGCGAGCCCGGCGCGCTCGGCGAGGCGGTGCGGCCCTGGGTCGACCAGCTGCGCGCGGAGGCGGCGGTGTGCGACGTCGCGCTCCAGGTGCTGCTCGCCCCCGACGGCGAGGCCCACCGGCTGTCGCCGCTGCTGCTCCTCACCTGGCCTCCGCTGCGCCGGGCCGAGGCCCAGGTGCTCGGCGGGCGTGGCGCCGCGCTGCCGGCGCTCGGCCAGGACGAGCAGAGCCGCTGGGTCGCCTCGACCGAGTGCGTCGTGCCACCGGCGAGCGTCACCGACCGACTCGTCGCGGCGGCGTTCGCGCGGCTCGCCTAGCACCGCCGGCCCCGTAGGGTGGGCGGCCATGCAGATCGTCTCCGCGCTGTTCATCGACGACATGGCGATGCGCCAGGTGCCGGGCCCCTCGACGCGGATCGACCTCACCGGCATCCAGTTCTCGGCCCCGGCGCCGGGCCCGTTCCCGGTGACGGTGACGCCCCACATGGTCGTGCTGATCCGCAACGAGCCGGACGGGGCGCCGAACGGCGCGCTCGAGGTGGTGTTCCGCCTCGACGGCGAGCAGATCGCCCGCAACGTGCAGCCCGTGGAGATCGAGCCCGGCAAGTTCGCCTACCGGCTCGTGCGCCCCGAGCTGGAGTTCCCCGGCCCCGGCACCGTCGAGGCGCACTGCCGGATCGACATGGGCCCGGTCACCGTCGTCCCCTACACGCTGCTCGAACCGACCGACTGACCCGTGCGCGTCCGCGCCGCCTCGGCACTCTCGGAGCACCCGCTCGCCACGCACGCGGTCGGCGAGTGCGTCGGCCGCCTGCTCGACGCGGGCGGCGAGGGCCCTCCCGACCTGGTGGTGCTGTTCGCGACCGAGCCCCACCTGGGCGCGTTCGAGGACATCGCGAGGGCCACGCGGGAGCTGCTCGCGCCGCGCACGCTGGTCGGCGCGGGCGCGGCGTCGGTCCTCGCCGGACGCCGCGAGGTCGAGGAGCGGGGCGCGCTCGCCGCGTTCGCGCTCTGGAGCACGGGGCCCGGGGGTGTGCCCGCCCCCGTGCGCATCCGGGCGACCCCGACCCCCGAGGGTCCGGAGCTCGGCGGGCTCAGGGCGCTGGAGGGCGCCGAGGGTGCCCTCCTGCTGTTCGCGGACCCCTTCACCCTCCCCGTCGAGCGCGTCCTGGAGGAGCTGGCCCGCACCGCCCCCGGGCTGACCGTCATCGGCGGGCTCGCGTCGGTCGCCCGGCGGCCCGGCGGGAACCGCCTGCTGCTCGACCGGACCCTGCACGCGGACGGTGCGGTCGGCGTGCTGGTGCCGCCGTCGATCCCGGTCGGGACGGTCGTGTCGCAGGGCTGCCGGCCGATCGGCGACCCGCTGACCGTCACCCGCGCCGAGCGCAACCGCCTGCTGGAGCTGGCCGGCCGACCGGCGTTCGGCCTGCTCGTCGACCTGGTCCAGAGCCTGCCCCCGGAGGAGCAGCAGCTCGCCGTGAGCGGGCTGCACCTCGGGCGCGTCGTCGACGAGTACCGGGCCGAGTTCGGCCGGGGCGACTTCCTGGTGCGCGCGGTGCTCGGCGGCGACAAGGAGGCGGGTGCCGTCGCGGTCGGCGACGAGATCGAGGTCGGCGCCACCGTGCAGTTCCACGTGCGCGACGCCCGCGCCGCGGACGAGGACCTCGCGGCGCTCATGGCGGACCGGCGGGCCGACGGTGCCCTGGTCTTCACCTGCAACGAGCGGGGCCGGCGGCTGTTCGGGGTGCCGGACCACGACGCGGACGCGATCAGCGAGGCGCTGGCGGACGCGCCCCTGGCCGGCATGTTCTGCGCCGGGGAGATCGGGCCGGTGGGCGGCCGCAACCACCTCCACGGCTCCACGGCGTCCGTGGCGCTCTTCGGCGCTCGCTGAGGGCATTTCGGGGGCGGGGAGGGCGGTCGCTACGATCGGCGCGCCGCCGAGGACAGGAAGTTGGGACCACATGGCTGAGACGACCGCCGGGATCACGCCGGACCTGGAGCGCCGCGCGATCGACGTGATCCGCGGGCTGGCGATGGACGCCCCGCACGCCGCCAGGTCCGGCCACCAGGGCACGGCGATGGCCCTCGCCCCCCTGGCGCACGTGCTGTGGACCCGCATCATGCGCTACGACGCCGCCGCACCGGAGTGGCCCGACCGCGACCGCTTCATCCTGAGCTGCGGGCACGCCTCGATCCTGCAGTACGCGATGCTGCACCTCACGGGCTACGACGTCTCGCTCGATGACCTGCGGCAGTTCCGGCAGTGGGGCTCGGCGACGCCCGGCCACCCCGAGGCGGGGCACACCCCCGGGGTGGAGGTCACCACCGGACCGCTCGGCCAGGGCTTCGCGAACGGCGTCGGCATGGCCATCGCCGAGCAGTCGCTGCGGGCCCGGTTCGGCAGCGACGTGTGCGACCACCACATCTACGCCCTGGTCTCCGACGGCGACCTCTCCGAGGGGGTGAGCCACGAGGCGGCGTCGCTCGCCGGTCACCTCGGGCTCGGCCGCCTCGTGTACGTCTACGACGACAACCGCATCACGATCGACGGCACCACCGACCTGTCGCTCAGCGACGACGCCGCCCGCCGCTTCGAGGCCTACGGCTGGCACGTGATCCAGCTCGGCGAGGCCTCCGAGGACCTCGACGCGATGACCGAGGCCCTCGAGGAGGCCCGCGACGAGCGGGACCGGCCCTCGCTGGTGATCGTCCGCAGCCACATCGGCTACCCGTCGCCGGAGCACACCGACTCCCCCGCCGCGCACGGCCTCGCCTTCAGCGCGGAGGACATCACCTCCGCGAAGGAGGTCATGGGCCTGCCGGACGAGCCGTTCCACGTGCCCGACGACGTGCTCGCCATGTACCGCGAGGCCGGCGCCCGCGGCAGGACCCAGCGCCTCGACTGGGAGCAGCGGGCCCGCGCTGCGCTCGCCGGCCGCGAGGCCGAGTGGGAGGCGACCCTCGGAGGGCGCGGCCTGCCCGGCTGGGAGGCGTCGCTGCCGACCTTCGAGGTGGGTGACGCGCCCGCGACGCGGGTCGCGTCCCAGCAGTGCCTCAACGCCCTGTTCGACCAGGTGCCCGGCGTCGTCGCCGGTGGCGCGGACCTGACCGGCAACACCGGCACGGCCCTGAAGGGGCACCCCGTGCTCTCGCGGGACGAGCCGGCCGGGCCGCAGGTGTACTTCGGGGTGCGGGAGCACGCGATGGGCGCGGCGCTGGTCGGTGCCGCCCTGCACGGCGGCGTGCTGCCCGTCGGCGGCACCTTCCTCGTCTTCTCGGACTACATGCGGCCGTCGGTGCGCCTCGCCGCGCTGTCGGGAGCCAAGGCCGTGTTCGTGTGGAGCCACGACTCGGTCGGCGTCGGCGAGGACGGTCCCACCCACCAGCCGGTCGAGCACGTGATGTCGCTGCGGCTCATCCCCGGGCTCACCGTGCTGCGCCCCGCCGACGGCAACGAGGT
Source organism: uncultured Microthrixaceae bacterium (assembly GCA_965651815.1). Taxonomy (GTDB): domain Bacteria; phylum Actinomycetota; class Acidimicrobiia; order Acidimicrobiales; family Microtrichaceae; genus CBFGTJ01. Next base: position 15,270 of record CBFGTJ010000038.1, read on the forward strand.
GGCCGCCGCGTGGCGCTGCATCGTCGACGGCGACGGCCCGGTGGCGCTCATCCTCAGCCGGCAGAACACACCGGTGCTCGAGGGGACCGCCGAGCTGGCCACCGAGGGGGTCGCGCGTGGCGGGTACGTGCTGCGCGACGTCGCGGACCCGGCCGCCACGATCGTCGCGACCGGCACCGAGGTCGCCGTCGCCGTGCAGGCCGCGGAGTCCCTCGGGGCCGGCGGCATCGCCGTGCGGGTCGTGTCGCTGCCGTCCTGGGAGCTCTTCGACGCCCAGCCCGAGGAGTACCGCCGGCAGGTCCTGCCGCCGGAGCTCCCGACCGTCTCGGTGGAGGCGGGGGTGACCACCGGCTGGCAGCGCTACGCGCAGGCGTCGGTCGGCATCGACCGCTTCGGTGCCTCCGCGCCCGGCTCGGTCGTGCTGCGCGAGCTCGGCATCACCTCCGAGGCCGTCGCCGAGAAGGTCCGCTCGCTGCTCTGACCCGATCCGGTGGGGCGGGTCGGGACGGTTAGCATCGACCCGATGGGCAGGCTGCACGACCTCCACCGCGAGCAGGGGCAGAGCCCCTGGCTCGACAACCTCCGTCGCGAATGGCTCCGGTCGGGTGAGATCGCCCGGTGGGTCGAGCGGGGCGTGCGGGGCATCACCTCGAACCCGTCGATCTTCCAGAAGGCGATCGCGTCGGGCGACGGGTACACCGAGCAGCTCGCCGAGCTCGCGGCCGAGGGTCGTCCGGTGGAGGACATCTACTGGGAGCTCGTCGTCGCCGACATCGAGGACGCCCTCGAGGTGCTGCGCCCGCTGCACGAGTCGTCCGGGGGCTCGGACGGGTTCGTCTCGGTCGAGGTGAGCCCCGCGCTCGCCCGCGACACCGAGGGCACGATCGCCCAGGCGCGCGAGCTGTGGGACCGGATCGCCCGGCCCAACCTGCTGGTGAAGATCCCGGCCACCGTCGAGGGGCTGCCGGCCATCCGCCGTATGATCGCGGAGGGCCGCAGCATCAACGTGACGCTCATCTTCAGCCTCGAGCGCTACGCGCAGGTCATGGAGGCGTACCTCGCCGGGCTGGAGGACGCGGTGGAAGCCGGCGTGGAGGACCTGTCGTCGATCAGCTCCGTCGCCAGCTTCTTCATCTCCCGGGTCGACACCGAGGTCGACCGTCGCCTCGACCGCCTCGGCGGGCCCGAGGCGCGCGAGCTTCGCGGGAAGGCCGCGGTCGCGCAGGGCCAGCTCGCGTACGCCGCGTTCCGCGAGACGTTCCAGGGCCCCCGCTGGGAGGCGCTCGCCGCCCGCGGTGCCCGGCTGCAGCGGCCGCTGTGGGCGTCCACGTCGACCAAGGACCCCGCCTACCCCGACACGCTCTACGTCGACCAGCTCATCGGCCCCGACACGGTGAACACGCTGCCGGAGGGGACCCTCGAGGCCTTCGAGGACCACGGCATCGTGGCACGCACCGTCGACGCCGACCTGGACGGTGCCCGGGCCACGTGGGCGGCGCTGGGCGAGCTCGTCGACCTGCGCGACGTCGCCGCGGTGCTGGAGGCCGAGGGCGTGACCGCGTTCGAGAAGAGCTTCGACGAGCTGCTCGGGGTGCTGGCCTCGAGGGTCGAGGACCTCGCTCGCTGAACCGGCGGGCCCGGCCGGCCGGGTGCTCAGCGGGCGCCTGCGGTGCGCCGGTGCCGCCCGCGTCGGGCGGGGACCGGTGAGGGGAGCTCGAAGACGCGGTAGGGCGCCTTGATCACGGGGCGGGCCACGTTGCGGACCGGGACGCCCCCGGGGGTGCGCCCCCGCTCGCGGCCCAGGTGCGCGTGGCCGTGCACCACCAGGTCCGCACCGTGCTCGTCGACCGCCTCGGCGAGCCGGTAGTCCCCGAGGAACGCGTGGATGCCGGGCGGTTCCCCCTCCAGGGTCTCCGCCACCGGCGAGTAGTGCAGCAGGACGACCCGCAGCGCGTCCCTGGGCAGCTCCGCGAGCGCGGACCCCAGGCCGCGTGCGACCGCGGCGCCGTGCTCGACGAACGCCTTCATCTCGGGCTCGCCGAACGCCGTCGCGGACTCCCCCGGCATGCCGCCCCCGAACCCCTTGGCCCCGGCGACGCCGACGCGGCGCCCGCCCACCTCGAGCACCGCGGAGGACTGCTCCAGCACCGTGACGTCGACGGCGCGCAGCGTGTCGACGACGACCTGTGGGGCGTCCGCGTGGTGGTCGTGGTTGCCGAGCACCGCGACCACCGGCACCTGCAGCTCGACGAGGCAGTTGGCGAGCCGCTCGACCTCCGGCCGCTCCCCGGTGCGGGTGAGGTCCCCGGCGAGCAGCAGCACGTCCGCGTGCTCGTCCACGCCCTCGAACGAGGGCGGGTCGTCGCCGGTGCCGACGTGGAGGTCGCCCACCGCCGCGATCCGGATGCAGTCGGCGGGGTGGGTGTCGCTCATGGCAGCCGCTCGATCCTCACGTCCGGGACGCCCCCGGGGCTGACCTCCATGTCGTCGACGACCCTGCGGCCCTCGGCCAGGTCGCGCACGACCGCCAGGATGTCGGTGCGCTGGGCCTCGGAGTCGATCGGGCCCCGGAGCCGGACCTCCTCCTCGTCGGCCTGCACCGCGAGGCCCAGGTGGTGCGGGCCCCTCGCCGCGAGCGCGGCGCGGATGTGCTCCACCAGGTACTCCGACCGCCTATGCACGGAGGCCGCCCACCTCGTGCCGGGCGCCGCCCGACGCGTCGCCGGCATCGGCCGCGGGAGGGTGCACGACGTCGAAGATCCGGTCGATCGCCCACGCGGGCACCGCGAGGTCGGTCGACTCGGCGTAGAGCAGGAGGCTGAGCAGCCGCCGCGGCCCGAAGCGGCGCGCCCGCTCCACGAGGTAGGTCCAGTCGAGGTCGCAGCGGGCGATGACGCCGAGCGCGTCGTACCAGTGGTGCGGTGACGCCTCGTTGGTCGCGACCGCCTTGATGACGATGAGGTCCTCCGGCGAGACGGTGAGCAGCGTCGCGCCCTTGAACGCGCGGGCCTGGGCCCTCTCGAGCATCTCCTCGTCGAGGTAGATGTCGCCGGTGGAGCGGAAGATCACGTCCACGAGCACGCCATGCCGCCACGCCTTGTAGAGCCACGTCGGGTCGGTCCGCTCCACGCGGAAGTCGTGGGACGCGAGCAGGTCGAGCAGCCCGTCGGCGTCCTCGGGGTGCACGAGCAGGTCGATGTCGTCGGTCGGCCGCGGCCGGGCCAGCGAGGCCGAGCCGACCCCGCCCATCACGAGCGCGCGCACCGTGGTGCCCCGCAGCACGGCACCGAGGTCGTGCAGCGCGGCGAGGAAGGCGGCGCTGCCGGGCTCCTCGCCCTCGTCGTAGTGCGCGGGGTTGCGCCCCCTTGGGTCCACGACGTGCTCCTACCCGGCGGCGCCGGTCGTCGACCCTCGCCGGGACGGGTCGGTTCATGACGTGAACCGAGTTGGTTCGAAATCTGAACCCGGCTACCGTGCGTGCCCGTGGACGCTGTGGCGGCGGAGCTGCCGGACGGGGGGACGGGCGAGGAACGCCCGAGCGGGTCGTCGATCTCCGCGGCGCTGGACATCGTCGGGGACCGCTGGACGATCCTCATCCTGCGCGACGCCTTCCGCGGCATCCGCCGCTTCGACGAGCTCCGCCGCGACCTCGACATCCCGAGGGCGGTGCTGTCCGACCGGCTCCGCCGGCTCGTCGACCACGGCGTCCTCGTCAAGCGCCGCTACCAGGACCGTCCCGTCCGCCACGAGTACCGGCTGACGCGCATGGGCCTGGAGCTCTCCCCCATCCTCGTGGCGCTGATGCAGTGGGGGGACCGCTGGCTCGCGGAGGGGGCCGCGCCCGTGCGGCTGGTCCACGAGCCCTGCGGCAGCGAGATCCGCCTCGCCCTCCACTGCTGGACCTGCGGCGAGGACTTCCCGCCGACCGAGATCACCAGCCGCCCCGGCCCCGGCGTCGCGGCGGACACGTCCCAGGACCGCGCTCCGCGGTCGACCGATCGAGGGAGAACACCTCGTGCACGACCACTCCCACCTGCTCGAGACGCCGCGGGATGAGCTGCTCGCCGCGGCCCGCCGGGTGCGCGACGACGCCTTCGGCACCCGGGTCACCTACTCCCCCAAGGTCTTCATCCCACTGACGATGCTGTGCCGCGACCGGTGCGGCTACTGCACGTTCGCGCAGCCGCCGGCCCGGCTCGAGGCGCCGTACCTGTCCCCCGACGAGGTGCTCGCCATCGCGCGGGCCGGGGCCCGGGCCGGCTGCCACGAGGCGCTGTTCACCCTCGGCGAGCGGCCGGAGGACCGCTACGAGGTCGCGGCCGAGTGGCTGGCCGAGCACGGATACGCCTCGACCGTCGACTACCTCGCGGCGATGTGCCGCCTCGTGCTCGAGGAGACCGGCCTCCTGCCGCACGCGAACGCCGGGGCCCTCGACCGCGCCGACCTCGCGACGCTGCGGGCGGTCAGCGCCTCGCAGGGGATGATGGTCGAGTCCCTCGACCCGACGCTGGAGTGCCACCGCGGCGCACCGGACAAGGCCCCGGAACGGCGGCTCGCGACCCTCGAGGCCGCCGGTGAGCTCGCCATCCCGTTCACCACCGGGATCCTCGTGGGCATCGGGGAGACCCGCGAGTCGCGGCTGGAGGCGCTCGAGGCGATCGCCGCCTCGCACCGCCGCCACGGGCACGTGCAGGAGGTGATCGTGCAGAACTTCCTGCCGAAGCCCGGCACGGCGATGCGCGCCGCGCCGCCCTGCCCTCCCGGGGAGCTGCTGGAGACGATCGCGATCGCGCGGCTCGTCCTGCCGCCGGAGGTGCACCTGCAGGCACCGCCGAACCTGTCCGAGGACTTCGGCGTCCTGCTCGAGGCCGGCATCGACGACTGGGGCGGCGTCTCCCCCGTCACCGCCGACCACGTGAACCCCG
>CBFGTJ010000039.1:0-20186 GCA_965651815.1 uncultured Microthrixaceae bacterium
GCGTCGACCGCGTCGGCGACGGGGCCGTGCAGGTGCAGCGCGGGCCGGCCGTGCACGTCGTTGACGACCTCGACGTGGCGGGGCGCGAAGCGCTCGAGGCTGGGTGGGCTGCCGAACCGCGTGCCGGCCCACGCCTTGACGAAGGCCTCCTTGGCCGCGTAGCGGGCGGCGAGGCGTGCGACGTCGCCCGGCCCGTCCGGGTCGGCGACATCGGCACGCTCACCCGCGGTGAACGCCTCCGCGAGCAGCCGCGTGCCGGGCACGGCCAGCTGCTCGGCGAAGTCGGGGACGTGCACGACGTCGATGCCGACGCCGAGGACGCTCACCTCCCCTCCCCCGTCGCCGGGGCGTAGGTGCCCTGCGCGGTGAGCCGCACGTCGGGGTCGGTCAGCAGGCGTGCCTCCGCCTCCCGGGCCCCGGAGGGGTCGCCGAGGCGGCGGTCCACCCGCTTGGTGTAGGCGGGCTCGCCGCCGTAGCGGCCCTCCAGGCGTCGCCGGTCCCCGTGCGCCCGCCGCTGTGCCGACCGTGCCCGGTGCTGCTCGAGCGCGGCCGGTCCCCCGGCCGCGAGGAGCGCCGCGTCGAACACGGCGCGGTGCGCGAGGCACACGACGGCCGAGACGTGCCCGAAGCCGAGGCTGGTCAGCAGCCCGGCGAGCAGCGGCTCGCCGCAGCGCAGCGAGCGGTGCCCGTAGACGAGGTGGGTGTGCGGGCGGTGGGACTCGTCGAGGCACTCGAGGTTGCGGTTGCCCGGCACCTCCCCCGTCTCGAGCACCTGCAGCAGGCCGATCGCCTGCCAGGCCGCGGCGCCGCCCTTGGCGTGGCCGGTCACGGTCTTCTGGGACACGGTCAGCAGCGGGTTGCCCTCGCTGCGACCGAGCGCGGTGGCGATCCGGTGGTGCAGCTCGCTCTCGTTGGGGTCGTTCGCCGTGGTGGAGGTGTCGTGCTTCGACACGACCGCGAGGTCGTCGGGTTCGAGCCCGTGCTCGGCGAGCGCCGTGGCGAGCGGTGAGGACCGCCCCCCGAGCGCGCACGCCAGTGCACCCATCCCGGGCGCGGGGATCGAGGTCTGGATGCCGTCCGCGTGGGACGACGCGTGCACGACCACCCCGCGGACGGGGAGCCCGAGCGCCGCGGCGACCGACCCGCGGGCGAGCAGCAGCGTGCCGCCCCCCTGGCCCTCGACGAACCCGCCGCGCCGGCGGTCGTTCGCCCGCGAGAACTGGTGCGGGTGGAGCCCTGCCGCCTCCATGCGGTCCGTGTCGGCGGTCGCCGACATCTCGCCGAAGCCGAGCACGCCCTCCACGCCGAGGTCGTCCCAGCCGCCGGCGACGACGACGTCGGCCCGGCCGGTGCGGATCTTGTCCACGGCCTCCTCGATCGAGACGGCGGCGGTGGCGCACGCGGCGACCGGGTGGACCATCGGCCCGTACCCGCCCACGTAGCCCTGCACGACGTACGCGGCGATCACGTTGCCGAGCCCCTCCTGCAGGAGGTCGTTGGGGTGGGGTCCGCCGAGCACCGCGTCGCGGTAGAGGCGCTGGATCGAGGCCATCCCGCCCATGCCCGACCCCTGGGTGTTGCCGACGCGGGCGGGGTGCACGTGGGCGAGCAGCTCCTCCGGTTCGATGCCGGCGTCGAGGAAGGCCTCGACGGTGGCGACGAGGTTCCACAGCGAGAGCCGGTCCACCGACGCGGCCATCTCGGTGGGGATCCCCCAGCGGGTCGGGTCGAACCCGGCGGGCACCTGGGCGCCGACGCGGCGGGACAGCTCGACCCGGCGGGGCATGCGGATCGTGCTGCCGGCGCGCCGCACCACCTCCCAGCCGCCGTCGCGGGAGCGGCGGACCTGGCTGTGCTCGGGGTCGGCGGCCGCGAACGCCCGCGCCTCGTCCTCGCCAGAGACCGGCACGACGACGTCACGGTCGAGGTGCACCTCGGCGAACAGGGTGATCCCCTCGGGGTCGAGCGGGCCGTCCTGATCCAGGGTGCGGATGCCGCAGCGCTCGTGCACCTCGTCCCGGTAGCGCGCCGCGAGCTCGTGCTCGGCGACGGCGTCGCCGGTGGCGACGTCGACCCACGTGCCGCCCTCCTGGGTGTCCTCCCAGCGCACGAGCCCGCAGATCCAGGCCAGCTCGGCGACCGACGCGGGCGACAGCTCGTCGTGGACCTCCAGGTCGAAGCGGGTGGCACTGCCACCCCAGGGCCCGACCTCCGCGGCGCCGACGACGACCACCATGTCCTCGAGCGTCCTCGACGGCGTCCGCAGCGACCCGATCCAGTCGGGGTCCGGGGACGGGTCGTCCGCCCGTGGGGCGTCGAGCAGCGCGGGCACCCGCACCGGCTCGGCGGCCGGCGCCTCCGGGTCGGCGTCCACGGGCGCGGTGAGCTCCTCGAGGAGCGGTTGCAGGCGGCCGCGCAGGTCCTCCACTGCGCCGAGCCCGCCGGTCAGGTCGACCCGCAGCGGCGTCCCGTCGGGGTGGCCGACCTCGCGGGCGCACAGCCCTGCCAGCAGCCACCCCATCTCGGACGCCGACCAGGTGCGCACGCCCAGGTCGCGCTCGACGAGCGCGGCGAGCGCGTCGTTCGCGTCCATCAGGTTGGTGCCACGCACCCAGCCGATCCGGGGGGCGACGAGCTCCACCCGGCGGCCCCACCGGCGGTGCTCCGAGGACCAGCGGTTCAGCAGCACCTCGAGCGCGGCCTTCGCCTCGCCGTAGGGGCCGTCGCCGCCGAACGTGCCGTGGTTCGGTGACAGCGGGAGCAGCACGCGCAGCGCCCGGCCGCCCGAGCCGTGCCGGTCCGCCGCGTCGACGAGGCGGCCGACCAGGCGCTCCACGCCCCACAGCAGCACCCGGGCGGCGACCTCGGCGTCGGGTCCGACGTCGGGGAGCTCCCCGCTGACCCCGCCGGCGGCGAAGGGCACCACGAGGGTGGGACGCCACGGGTCCTTCACGGTCCTGGAGACCCCGGAGGAGGTGTCCACCACCGGGTGCACGATCCACTCGACGAGGGCGTCGACGTCGGCGAACGACGCGAGGTTCGCCCGCACCACGTGCAGCTCCGCCCCCGGGGAGCCGCACCCGGCGTACAGCTCCCGGTACTGCGCGAGCCGTTCCGGCGAGTCGTCGCTCGTGGTGCAGACCACGGTGGCGCCACCGGCGAGCAGGCGGCGGACGACCTCGTAGCCGATGGAGCCGGGTGACGCACCGGTCACGAGGGCGACCTCGTCCGCGAAGCAGTCGGGCTCGTGGCGCCCACCGTCACCACGCAGGGCGCGCAGGCGGGTGACGTACGCGTCGCGCCACTCCCCCGCGCCGCGCGCGAGCGACCCCAGGACGTCCTCGATCCTCGCGTCCGTGGCGTCGAGCTCCACGGGCCGACGGGCCCCGTCGACCACCTCGAGCCCGGGACGCGTCGCGGGCACCGGCGGCGACCAGCCGCTGCCCTCGAGCAGGCGTTCGAACCGTGCTGCTGCGGCGGCGTCGCCCCGCTCGCTCGCGGCGCGGCGGAACCGTTCGGCCGAGGCGCGCACGGCGCGGTCACCGACGTGGCGGGACAGGCGTGCCGCCTCCTCGTCGAGCACCGCGGGGTCCTGGTCGCCCCTGAGCCCGTCGTGGTGCAGGCGCACGACGTCGTGGCGGGCGGTGGCCCACCAGGAGCTGAACTGGACGTGGCGCCGTTGGTCGAAGCGTGGGGCGACCGCCGCGGCGCGACGTGCGCCGTGCTCGGCCTCCAGGCGAGCGAGCTGCGCGGCCGCGGCCGGGTCCGGCTCGACCTGCGCATCGTGGTCGCCGGGTGCGACCTGCTCGAGCAGGTCGCGGGCCACCCCGGCGAGCACCCCGTCGGGGCCGAGGATGCGGGCCTCCAGCTCGGTGAGCGCCGCGGAGTCGACGGTCGAGGCGGCGGCGGACTGCTGCGGTGAGGGCAGCGCGGTGCCGGCGTCCGCGGCGACCAGGGCGAGCGCCGCGTCGATGGCACCCGCGCCGTCGGCGGGGAGATCCGCGAGGCGTGCGAGCGCGCCGCCGCGTGCGCTGTCGCCGTCGCGGGTCTCGAAGGCGAGCGCGACGAGGGTGCGCTGCGCCCAGCCGTCGCCGAGCCCCCAGTGCTCGCGGACCCGGTCGGTGACCTGCGTGACCGTGAGCCGCCGCGGGGCGAGGACGGCCGGCAGCCGCGCGTCGAGGACGTCGCGCAGCACCGGTCCGGGGAACCGGTAGCGGCTCGCCCGCTCCCCGAGGTGATGGGCCAGCGTGTCGAGCGGCAGCTCGTTCGCGCCGTCGACGCCGGCCACGGAGAGCTCGGCGCCGAGGTCCATCAGCACCTGGTTCCGCCGGGACGAGACCCCGTCGACGAGGTCGTCGATGGTGTCGGACCCGGCGAGCTGGTCGGGGCGCACCCCGAGCACGTGGGCGAGCAGCAGGCGGAGCCCGTCCGCCGCGCCGAGCGGGAGGTCGGCGACCGCCGTGGACGCTTGCGCCGGTGCCGCCACCTCCGCGGGCGGTGGCCCGGCGGGCTCATCCGTGGCGGGCTCGTCCGCGCTGGGCTCGTCCGCGACGTGCTCGTCGAGCGGGGGGTCCTCCTCCAGGGCGAGCACGACCGGGCGGTCGGCTTCGACGTTGCGGACCTCGACGTGGCGGTGGCGCTCCGGCTCGAGCGCGATCGTGCCCTTCATCAGGTTCGCGACGGTGGGCTGGCTGCCGAGCCCGATCTCGACCACCCGCTCGACGTGGTCGAGCAGCAGGTCCTGGGTCTCGATCCAGCGGACCGGCGAGGCGAACTGCCAGGCGAGGAGCTCGACGAGCAGCTCGCGGCACAGGCGTCCGGGGTCGGCGGACCAGTCGTCCCACTCGTCGAGCACCGCGGTGAGCGACTCGGAGCCGACCTCGTCGCGCACCTCCTCGACGAAGCTGCGCTCCAGGGTGAACAGCCGCGGGACCAGGTTGGGCACGTAGCGCCCGACGAGCACCTCGGGGTCGATGCGCTCGGGCAGCCCGGCGTCGAGGTGCCGTCGGAACTCGGCCACGCCGTCGCGCAGCACGGTCGAGTGGAACGGCACGTCGATGCCCGGCACGTACAGCAGGGCGGGCTTGGCTCCCGGCTCGGCCAGGGAGGACAGCTCGCGCTCGAGGGCGGCGAGCGCGGTGACGGTGCCGGCGACTGCGTACTGCTTGCCGCGCAGGTTGTGGTTGACGATCTCGAGCGTCGCCCCGAGGCGCTCGCCGAGGTCGCGCACGAGCCGGTCGATCGCCGCGTGGTCCATGCCGACGACGTGGGGTCGCACGACCGCGAGGCGGTAGTCCGAGCGGCCCGCGTCGTCGCGGGGCACCAGGTGGTGCATCGCCTGGCCCCGGCGGAACACCAGCTCGACGACGACCTCGAGGTCGAGGACGCCGCCCACCGCGGCGAGCGCGTTGTACTCGCCGACGGAGTGCCCGGCACAGATGGCGTGCTCGTCGAACACCCCGGCTTCGCGGAGCTCGGCGACCTGGGCGGAGGCGAGCGCCGCCATCGCGACCTGGGTGAACTGGGTCAGGTGCAGCACCCCTGCGGGGTGCCGGTGGGTGGCGCCGTCCGCGACGACGCTGGTCGGGTTGTCGCGCACGATCGACAGGATCGAGAACCCGAGCCGCTCCCGGGTGTGGCGGTCGGCGCGGTCCCACACGTCCCTCGCGGCTGCCGAGCGCTCGTAGCCGTCCATGCCCATGCCCTGGCGCTGGATGCCCTGGCCCGGGAACAGGTACGCGGTGCGGGGAGGGGCGACCTCGGCACGCGCACGCAGCACCGGGATCCGGGTGCCGTCCCGCTCGACGGTCGCGGTGCAGTCGATGACCTCGCGACCGTCGACCACGCCGGTGCGGGCCACGCCCGCCTCCACGGACTCGCCGGGGAGGAGCGGCGCGAGGAAGTCGCAGCGCCACGCGGCGATCCGCTCGCCGTCGCCACCCGCGGCGAGCTCGGCGACGACGCGCTGGCAGGTCGCGGAGGTCCACGCGCCGTGCACGATCGGTTGCTCGAGACCGGCGAGCCGCGCGACGAGGGTGGAGCGGTGGATCGGGTTGTGGTCCCCGCTGATCGCTGCGAACGCGTCCATCGAGCGGGGTGCGGTGACCGTGCGGGTCCCGAGCGTCAGCCGCGGCCGCTCGCGCACGCCGGGTTCGTCGCCGGCCGCGTCGCCCTCGGCTCCCGTGGCGAGCTCGTCGGGGATCCCGCCCAGCTCGACGTCACGGAGCAGGAACGTGTCGTCCGCGGTGACCAGCTCGCCGTCGGGGGCGTGGACCGTGCTGCGCACCTCGATCCGGGTGCCCGCGTCGTCGACCGCGACGCGGCGGACACGGGAGCGGACCTCCAGCCGGGTCCCGTCGCCGGCCGCGGCGCCGCGGCGGGGGGCGGTGACGGCGTGCTCGAGGTGGACCAGCGACAACAGCTCCGTCGCGACCGCGGGCGCGCCGAGGACCGAGAAGACCGTCGGCCAGATCGTGGGCAGCCAGCCGTCGGGCAGGGTCCCGTCGTGGCCGACCGTGCGGGCGACGGCCCGCCGGCGCGCTGCCCCGCCGGTCACGTGCGCCTCGGCGTGCTCGCCGAGCTCGACGCGGCGACCGGACCCGTGCAGCAGCACCTGTTCGAGCAGCCGGGTGTGCGCCTCGTCGCGGTGGCCCTCGTCGAGCACCAGCGTGTCCGCGCCGGGCAGTCGCCGGTGGTGGAAGCGCAGCCGCAGCTCGTCGGTGCCGCCGTGGGACGCCGGTCGCCCACCGTGGGGGGTCAGCGCCGGGAACGACAGGACCAGGTCCACCGCGGTGGGGTCGTCGTCGCCCAGCTCCAGGCGCGCCAGCTCCCCGCTGCCAGCGGGGTCCTGGGCGGCGAGGGTGCAGCCGGTCAGCTGCCCGTCGCCCCCGACGGTGGCCTCCCACTCCTCGGCACGCCCGAGGCGGAGGACCGGGTTCGGCACCACGCCGCGGGAGGTGAGCACCGTGGGCTGTTCGAGCAGCGCCGCGACGGGGCCGCGCAGGGACGCGGTCACGGGGCCGCGACGGCGGCGGTCCACCGGTTCGGGCTCGGCCCGCTGCACCAGCTCGTCGAGCAGGTGGCGCTCGAACCGCCCGAGCAGCTCGGCGACGGGTTCGTCCGAGCGGTCGATGCCCCCGACGGCCTCGGGCCCGGGGATGACGAGCACCTGGTCGGCGTCGTAGGCGGGGTGCTGGGCCTGCCACAGGGCGTCGGACTGGTACCAGCGCCGCACGTCCGCGTCGAGCACCGGCACGAACGGGACCGGCTTGCCCGGCCGGCGGCAGACCGCGAGGAAGTGCGCGGGGTCCGCGGGGTGCAGCACGGTCGTCGCGGCGTGGGGGTGGGCCTCGACCAGGCGGTCGACGGCGGCGGTGGGGTCGTCGACGGACGCGTCGTCGGGGAAGCGCGTCTCGATCCGCCCTGACTGCTGCGGGTGCAGGCGACCCTCCGCGCGCCGGAGCAGGTCGAGGAAGCGGCGGCGGTGGCTCACGTCCAGCCACGCGCCGTCCTCGTAGCGGCCGTGCCGCCCGAGCGCCGTGAGCTCGACGTAGCGCCGCAGCAGCTGCTCGTAGGTCATCGAGGCGACGTCGCCGAAGTACGGCTTCGCCGTGGCCGCCAGCGCCTCGACGATCTCGTCGCGGCGCGCCTGCACCGCGGCGGCGTCACCGGCGACCTCGTCGAGCAGGCGGGCGCAACGCGAGGCGGCGTTGTCGAGGAAGTGGATGTCGGCGTCCAGCCCTGAGCGCCCCGAGGTGATGCCGCCGGCGACCTCGCCCGGCGGGACGAGCCCGTCCCCCGTGCCCTGGTCGGCGCGGCCTCGCGCCTCGACCAACGCGCGCTTCACCCCGGGCGTGGCGGTCGCCTCCGCGGTGGCCATCGCGACCGTGCCGAGCAGCACCGCGTCCACGGGCATCGGCACACCGGTGTGGCGCACGGACCACCTGCCGGTCAGCAGGTCGGCGGCGCGCTCGGGGGTGCCGATGCCGCCACCCACGCAGAGCACGACGTTCTCCGCGGCGCGCAGGGCGTGGTAGCCGGCGAGGAGCAGGTCCTCGAGCTCCTCCCACGAGTGGTGGCCGCCGGCCGCTCCCCCCTCGAGGTGGACGAACACGGTGTGGTGGGGCGCGGCGTGTGCGATCTCGACCACCTGCCGGACCTGGGAGCTGGTGCCGGGCTTGAACGCGTTGCACCACATGCCGAGCCCGGCCAGTTCGTCGAGCAGCGCGACCGCCTCGTCGCGCGGCGGGATGCCGGCGGACACCGTCACGCCGCACAGCGGTGCGCCCGCCCGACGTGCCGCCTGGACGAGGCGCTGCCGGCCGAGGTGCAGGGACCACAGGTAGGGGTCGAGGTGGAGGGCGTTGAACACGACCTCCTGGCCGTCGTCGAGCAGGTCGCGCAGCTCGGCGAGCCGCTCGGTGAACACCTCCTCGGTGACCTGGCCGCCGCCGGCGAGCTCGGCGAGGAACCCCGCGTTGGCGGCCGCGGCGACGATCGGGGCGTCCGCAGTGGTCGGGGTCATGCCGGGCAGCACCATCGGCGAGCGGCCGGTGGCGAGGGTGAAGCGGTTCTCGACGTGGGTGGACCCGTCGGGCAGCTGCACCGGGCGGGGGGCCAGCTCCGCGTAGGTCGGTTCGGGCTGCTCGGGCACGGCGCCGGCGGTGACGAGCAGGCGACGGTCCTCGTGGCGCGAGAGCGCGAGCAACCGTGCCCCGGTGCCGCGGAGCGCGGCCCGGGTCAGGCGGGCGATGCCGTCGCCCGGCCCGAGGTCCAGCACCCACTCGGCCGGACGGGGCCGCTCGCCGCCGAGCTCGCCGGCACCGACGAGCGCCAGGCCGGTCCGGTCCCAGGACCCGGCCCGGGTGAGGAGCGTCGCGACGAGCGCCTCGAGCAGATCCCGGCGGTGCCCGTTGCCCGACCGGGCGTGCCCGGTGGCGAGCAGCTCCGGGCCGGAGGGTCCGACCAGGGCGATCCCGTTCGACGGTTCGGGGATCGTGACGCCGCGCCGGCGCAGCCGCTCGACGAGGTCCCGGGCGACGGGTTCGAGGACGGGGTGGTGGCAGGGGGCGCTGACCGCGAGCGGTTCGAAGGTGACCTTCGGTCGGGCGGGGTGGTCGGCGGCCCACGCCTCGAGCGCGTGCCGGGCGGCGCGCAGCGGCTCGGGCAGCCCGGCCAGCACCGCGCGGTACGGGCCGTGGCGGAGGACCACGCGGACCTGCTCGGCGGGTCCCGCCTCGCGCGGGTGGAGCCGGTCGAGCAGCGCCTCCAGCCGGTCGAGGCGCACGCCGGTGACCGCGACCATCGGCGTGGGCAGCTCGGCGGGGTCGTCGACCTCGAGCGCCGGCGGCGCGACCGCGTGCGGGCTCGCGGCGACGAGGTGGCCGAGCAGGACCGCGAGCTCGGCGTGTGCCCGCACGACGTCGTCGGACTCGACGCCGTGGGGGTCGGCCGCCACCACCGACGCGGCGAGCAGCCCACCGGAGTGCCCGGTGGCCGCGGTGATCGTGCCCGCCGGGACGGCGCCGGCGAGGGCGTCCTCCCACGCCTCCCGGTAGGCGAGCAGCTGGGTGAGCAGCGCGCCGGGCATGGACAGCGGGAGCGCCGCGAGCTCGCCGTCCGACGGGGCACTCGTGGGGTCGTCGATCCAGCCGAGCGGATCGAAGTGCCACGCGGTCGCGCCGAGGTCACGGACCTCGTCGCGCGACGCGATCGACTCGACCAGCTCCGCCCACCGCTGCGCCCGCGAACGCAACCACGGGCGGCGTGCCAGCAGCTCCGCGAGGTCGGTCCACCACGCCCATCCCTGCCCGGCGAAGGTCAGCGCCGCGGTCGTCGCTCCCTCGGCGAGGCGGGCGGCGAGCGAGCCGTCCACGGGGGTGCGGGTCACGTCGACGGGCGCGACGAAGCTGGGCGCCTGGATGGACGCGGTCATGTGGGATCTCCATCGGGGGGTGCAGGGGTGGGTCGCGGTGGATCCGCTCGGCAGTGTGACCACCCGCCCCGGTCCGCCGGTTACAGGAACGCGACAAGTTTCCGCGCGGTAACCGCTCGTTCCGTGTCCCGGAACCGAGGGTCCACCCTCAGTTCCGGGACACAGATCACGGCGCGGCGGTGGGGTCGGGGAAGCGGGACTCCCTGGCCCGCAGCACCGCGCACAGCGCCTCGTTGTACGGCGTGGGCCGCCCCAGCTCGCGGCCGAGCTCGACGACCGCGCCGTTGATCACGTCCAGCTCGGAGCGGCGTCCGGCCAGGTGGTCGAGGCGCATCGAGGGGCTGGCGTCGGGGATCGTCGCGGCGAACTCGCCGAGGTGCGCGACCGGGTCGTCGAAGGAGAACTCGATCCCCTGCGCGACGCCGAGCTCGTACGCCTCGAGCATGCAGCCCATCGCCACGCCCCACAGCTCCGGGTCCGTGCGCAGCTCCCCGATCGTCACGTCGAACGCGGCGGTCGGCGCGCTCACGGCGACGTTGCAGACGAACTTCTCCCACACCATCCGCTGGATGTCCGCGAAGGCCGCCACGTTGAAGCCCGCGTCGCGCCACGCGCGCTCGAGCCCGAGGACCCGCTCGCTCAGGCCGCCGCCCAGCTCGCCGATGCGGATGAGGCGCATGCCGTTGTGGTGCACCCTCCCGGGTGCGGGGATCGACGAGCCGAACCCCTCGGCGATGCCGACGACCACGCGCCGCGCCCCGACGTGGCGTGCGACCCGCTCCCCCGCGCCGAGCCCGTTCTGGAACGGCATCACGACGTCGCCGTCGCGCACCAGCGGCGCGAGCCCCTCCATCGCCGCGTCGACGTCGCGTGCCTTGGTGGCGACCACCCAGACGTCGCAGGGCCCCGCCTCCCCCGGGTGCGAGGCGACCCGGATCCCCTCGACCACGTGGTCGCCGCTCGCGCCGGTGACGTGCAGCCCGTGCGCGGCGATCGCCTCGAGGTGCTCCTGCCACCGGTCGATCGCCCAGACCCGGTGCCCGGCCTTCGCGAGCAGCGCCGCGTACACCGACCCCATGGCGCCCGTGCCGACGATCCCGATCTGCATCTCCCCACCCGCCGGCTCGACGATCCGACCGGACCGCAGCGTAACGGCGCACCGCCGGGGCCGATCGGGTCCTGGGCGGCACGGCGCCGCCGCATCCCGACCAGTGGACCGCGACGGCCGCGGATCGCGGGCAGCGACGGGTGCGATCGGCGACGATGGACGCGTGTGGTGCGAGCGCGACATCCCGGACCAGACCGGTCGCGTCGCGGTCGTCACGGGGGCCAACTCCGGCCTGGGGCTCGAGACGGCCCGCCAGCTCGCGCGGCGCGGCGCGACCGTGGTGCTCGCGGTGCGCCGGCCCGACCGCGGCGACGCCGCGATGGCGGACATCCGGGCGACCGACCCGCACGCCCGGCTGGAGCTGCAGCAGCTGGACCTCGCGTCGCTCGACTCCGTGCGCGCCGCCGCGGACGAGCTGCGGGCCAACCACGACCGGATCGACCTGCTCGTGAACAACGCGGGGGTCATGTACACCGACCGCGAGCTCACCCGCGACGGGTTCGAGCTGCAGTTCGGCACGAACCACCTCGGCCACTTCGCGCTGACCGCCCGCCTGCTGGACCGCCTGCTCGCGACCCCCGGATCACGGGTCGTGACGGTCGCCAGCCTGGGGCACTGGATGCCGTTCGGGTTCGACCTGGACGACGTGCGGGCGAGCGGGAGGTACAACCGCTTCGCCGCGTACAGCCGCTCGAAGCTCGCCAACCTGCTGTTCACCTACGAGCTGCACCGCCGGCTCACCGCCGCAGGTGCCGGCACCCGGTCGGTCGCGGCGCACCCCGGCGGGTCCGACACCGAGCTGGCGCGCCACGTGCCGGGCATGGGGTTCATGCGCACCTGGTTCTCGCCGCTCGCGCAGTCGGCGGCGATGGGCGCGCTGCCGACCCTCCGGGCCGCCACGGACCCGGAGGTGACCGGCGGCCAGTACCTGGGCCCGGGCCGGTGGTGGGAGACACGCGGCCACCCGATCGTGGTGCGGTCGAGCGCGCGGGCGCAGGACCCGGAGCTGGCCGCGCGCCTGTGGCGGCTGTCCGAAGAGCTCACCGGGTTGGCGGTCGGGGTGGGGTGATGGGTGACGGACACCTGGACGTCTGGGAGGCGATGGCCACGGCTCGGGCGATCCGCCGCTACACCGACGAACCGGTCGACGACGAGACGCTCTGGCGCTGCCTGCGGGCCGCGACGTGGGCCCCGTCGGGTGGCAACTGGCAGTCGTGGCGGTTCGTCGTGCTGCGCTCGCCGGACGCGCGCGCCGCGGTGGCGGAGGCGGCCGCGATCTCACTGCGGGTGATCGAGCCGCTCTACTCGATGGCACGCCCGGACCCCGACGACCACAGCCGGGTCGCCCGGTCGCACCGCGCGACCTACGAGCTGCACGACCGCGCGGGCGAGCACACCTCGGTGCTGTTCACGACGAAGCGCTACGACAGTGCGTCGGAGCTGCTGCTCGGCGGGTCGGTGTACCCCGCGATGCAGAACTTCCTGCTGGCCGCTCGTGCCCTGGGACTCGGGGCCTGCCCGACCAGCTGGGCGTCCTACGGTGAGGAGCTCATCCGGACCGCGGTCGGGGTGCCCGACGACTGGCTGCTCGCGGGCCACGTCGTCGTGGGGTGGCCCCGGGGACGTCACGGTCCGCTGCGACGCCGGCCGGTCGAGGAGGTGACCTACCTGGACCGCTGGGGCAGCCCGGCGGAGGGGGCCCCGCCGCCGTCGGCCTGACCGAGCTTGGCGATGCGGTCCCGGGACCGGGTCGTGTCGAACTCGCCGGAGCGGGCGCGCAGGTCGTGGAGCAGGCCGATGAGCTCGGCGCGCTCGCCCTCGGAGAGCTGCAGGGGCCGGTAGACCGCGTCGTTCAGCTCGACGGTCGCGTCGTGCACCACCCGCTCGCCGTGGGCGGTGAGCTCCGCGAGGGTCGCCCGGGCGTCGGAGGGGTGCGGCACCCGACGCACCAGCCCGGCCTCCACGAGCGCGTCGACGAGGTTGGTGACGGTGGCGGGCGGGATCCTCAGGACCTTGCTGATCCAGCTGAGGGTCAGCGCGGAGCGCGGCTCGGCGGCGAGCCAGGCGAGCACCTCGTAGCGGGCGAAGGTGAGCCCGTGCGCCTTCATGACCTCGCCGACCTGGTGCACGAGCATCTGGTGCGACCGCAGGATCGCGGTGAACACGGCGTTGCCGGACGCGGCGGCCGGGTCCCAGCGCTCCAGCCAGGCGCGCTGGGAGGCCTCGACCACGTCGTAGGGGGCGGGCACGAACCCCATCGCCTAGGGCGTCCTCGGCGCCATGATCTCCGCCATGCGTTGCACCGGGATGCCGACCGAGGTGCCACCGTCGACGGGCAGCACGGCGCCGGTCACCTGCGCGGCCCGGTCGCTCGCGAGGAACAGCGTCGCCTGGGCCGCATCCGCGGCGGTGCCCTGCCGTTGCAGCGGCTGGGTCATCTCGACGGTCCGGGCCATGTCGAACCCGGCATTGATCGCGGTGGGGATGTTCGCGGGGGCGACCGCGTTGACGCGGATGCCGTGCTCCGCGAGCTCGAGCGCCAGGCACCGCGTCAGGTGCACGACCCCGGCCTTGGCGACCCGGTAGGCGGTGAGCCCCGCACCCGGGGTGAGCCCGGCGAGCGATGCGGTGTTGACCACGACCCCGCCGCCTCCCTGGGCGACCATCTGCAGGGCGGCCGCCTGGCTGCCGTGCATCGCCCCCAGCAGGGACACCCCGACCACCTGCCCGAAGTCGGCGAACGAGTCCTTCAGGAAGCGGCGTGGCACCCCGGGCACCGCCGCGTTGTTGCACATCACGTGCAGGCCCCCGAAGCGGTCGACCGCGGCCTCGACCGCCGCGTCGATCGAGGCCCGGTCGCCGGCGTCGGTGCGGCAGAACGCGGCCCGCTCCCCGAGTTCGCCGACGAGCTCCTCCCCCGCCGCCTCGTCGAGGTCCGCGACGACCACCCTGGCGCCCTCCGCGACGAACAGCTCGGCGGTCGCCCGGCCGATGCCGTTCGCGCCACCCGTGATGAGCGCCACCTTGCCGTCCAGCTCACCGGGCACCCTCAGCCTCCGATCGGGGTGAAGCGGAGGTGGAGCTGTGCGAGGCCGCGCAGCATGTACGTGGGCACGTACCGGTAGTTGCGCGCACCGGGCGGTCCGTGGTGCTCCTCGGAGATCGCGATGTGCGAGGACCGGTCGAGCAGGCACTCGAGCGAGATGCGCCCCTCGGCCCGTGCGAGCGCCGCGCCGAGGCAGAAGTGGATGCCGTGCCCGAACGCGACGTGCTCGCGGGCGGTCTCGCGGTCGACGTGGAACTCGGCGGGGCAGTCGAACTTGCGGTCGTCGCGGTTGGCCGCGCCGTTGACGAGCATCACGGTCGACCCCGCCGGGATCTCGACGCCGCCGACGACGGTGGTGCGCTTCGCGAGCCGGAACTGGCCCTTGATCGGGCTCTCGTGGCGCAGGGCCTCCTCGATGAAGTTCGGCACGAGACTGCGGTCGGCCCGGAGCCGCTCCTGCAGCTCCCGGTCCTCGGCGAGCTTCTGGAGGGAGTACGCGAGCAGCCGGACCGTGGTCTCCTGGCCGGCGGCGAACAGGTTGGACGCGAGCAGCATCACGTCGGTGACCGAGGGGGTGGTGCCGTCGGGGAAGTTCGCGACCGCGATGCGGGTGAGCACGTCGTCGCGGGGCTCGGCGCGCCGCTCCTCGATGTACGCGCGGAACGTGTCGTAGAGGAACTCGAGCGGCGAGTGGTCCACGCCCGCCTTGCCGCTCGTCGCCGGTGCCGCGAGCTGCTCCCGGAACCGGCCGCGGTCCTGCTCGGGCACGCCGAGGAGGTCCGCGATGACCAGCAGCGCCATCGGCGAGGCGAAGTCGCCGACGAACTCGCAGCTGCCGTCACCCGCGAAGGTGTCGATGAGGCCGTGGGCGATGCGCCACATCGCCTCCTCGTTCTCCTGGAGGCGCCGCGGGGTGAACAGCCGCATGAGCAACCCGCGGTGCTGGGTGTGGCGGGGCGGGTCGAAGCTCGGGAGCTGGTCGGTGAACGGCAGCGCGTCGCGGTGCGCCTCGATGAGGTCGGTGAGGTCGTCGCCCTCGAGGGGCACGGGGAACCGGGCGAAGGGCCCGATCACCGAGTTGACCGAAGAGAAGCACTCCTGGTCGTGGTAGACGGCGAGGATCTCGTCGTACCCGGTCACCATGTAGACGCCGTGGTGCGGCTCGCGGTACACGGGCCCCTCGGCCCGGAGCGCGTCCCAGTAGGGGTAGGGGTCCCGGATGAGCCGCCCGGAGCGGAAGTAGTCCTCGGCGGTGAGGTCGGCGGAACCGGTCTGGGTCATGGTGCCCCCTTCGTCGTGCCGGTGGGGTCGTGGCTCCCACCGCCGGTGGCGTGGCGCGCGGCGCGGTAGCCGAAGACCATCGTGTTGGCGATGCTCGCCCCCGCCCCCAGGTAGTGGCGGCCGAGCACCGTGGCGGTGATGTTCCCCGCCGCGTAGAGCCCGGGGATCGGTTCGTCGCCCTCGCCGAGGACGCGGGCGTCCGCGTCGGTGAGGAGGCCCCCGCAGGTCCCGATGTCGGAGGGCACCACCTCCACCGCGTAGTACGGGGCCCGGGACAGCGGCCCGAGCGACGGGTTCGGCCGGTGGCCGGGGTCGCCCATCGCCCGGTTGTAGGCGGAGGCGCCGCGCCCGAAGTCGGGGTCCTCGCCGACCGCGGCGTGCCGGTTGAAGCGGGCGACCTCGTCGGTCAGGCCGTCCGCATCGATGCCGCACTCCTCGGCGAGCGCCGCCAGGGTGTCCGCACGCCGCAGGATGCCGCTGTCGAGGAGCCCCTTGGGCAGCTTTCCCGGCCGGGACAGGCCGTGGGAGTAGCGGCGTCGGTACCCGTCGTCGAACACCAGCCAGCAGGGCACGGCGCGGGCGGTGCGGTCCCGCTCGTACATCGCCCGGCCGATCTCCATGTAGGAGTTGGCCTCGTTGACGAACCGCCGTCCCGCCGCGTCGACGAAGATCGCACCCGGTCGGAAGCGGGCGTCGACGAGGGTGGTGTGGCCGAACTTCCCGCCCCGCGGGGTCGGCAGCCACCAGGCCTCGTCCATCAGGTCGGTCCGGGCGCCCAGCTCCATCGCGGCCTGCAGCGCGTCGCCGGTGTCGCCCGGGTTCGCGATCGACCAGCGGGGCTGCTCCCGACGGTCCGGCGCGTGGCGGCGTCGGAGCTCCGGGTTGTGGGCGAACCCGCCGGCGGCGAGCAGCACGCCGCGCCGGGCGCGCACGGTGACGGGCCGCCCGGCGCGGGTCGCGTGCACGCCGACGACCCGGCCGTCGTCGACCACCAGGCCCGTGACCGGGGTCTGCGTCCACACCGGGACGCCCCTGGCGGTGGCGATCGCGAGCAGCTGCCCGATGAGCGCCGCACCGTTGGTGAGCAGCGCCTTGCGGCGGGCCTTGGCAGCCCAGGTCCGCAGCACGACCCGCGCCGCGGTCGCGAACGCACCGGGGGTGCGGTTCCAGTGCGCCAGGGTGCGCACCTCGTTGGTCTTCACCGCGAGGCCGACCCCGGCGGCGAGTCCGGGCTGCAGCGAGGGCAGCAGGTCACCGAGGGCACGACCGTCCCAGGGTGCCGGCTCGATCGAGCGCCCGGTGGCGAGGCCGCCCTTCTCGTCGGAGTAGTAGTCGCTGTAGCCGGCGCAGCGTTCGAACCGGACGCCCTCCCGCTGGAGGAACTCGACCATCTCCGGCCCGGAGGTGAGGAACGCGTGGCGTCGCTCCGGCGACGAGCAGGGCCCGACGTCCCCGACGACGGCTTCGAAGTGGGCCATCGCATCGTCGTAGGAGTCCGCGACCCCGTCGGCCCGCAGCAGCGGGTGGTCGGGGATCCACACGACGCCCCCGGACATGGCGGTCGAGCCGCCGATCAGCTCCCGCTTCTCGAGCACGACGACGCTCGCCCCCGCGTCCGCCGCGGCGAGCGACGCGACCATGCCGCCGCCGCCCGAGCCGACGACCACCAGGTCGAACTCGGCGTCGTCGTTCACGCGGCTCCCTCCAGGGTCGTCCCGGTGACCCCGTCCGCCTCGAGGCGGGCGAGGTCGGCGTCGTCGACGCCCAGGCCGGCGAGGAGCCCGGCGGTGTGCTCGCCGAGCAGCGGCGCGTGGCGGGTGTGCAACCGCTCGGGGAGCATGCCCGCACGGAACGGCAGGGTGCTGTACCGGGCCGGTCCCATCACCGGGTGGTCGAGCCGTTCGAAGAAGCCGCGGGCCTGCATCGGGGGCAGCTCCGGCTGCCGGTGGGGTTGGCGCACCTCCGCGACCGGCACGCCCGCGGGCCAGAGCAGGTCGACGACCTCGGCGGCGCGGCGCGGCGCGCACCAGGCCGCGAGGTGCTCGTCGAGCACGTCGTGCGCGGCGGCTCGCCCGGCGTGCGTCGCGAGCCCCGGGTCTGCCGCCCACTCCGGGTCGCCGAGCACGCCACGCAGCGCCGCCCACTGGTCGTCGGTGGCGACGGCGATCGCGACGCGTGCCGGCTCGCGGCCGTGCTCGTCGAGGTCCGCGCAGTCGTAGAGGTTCTGCGGCGCGGCCGCGGGTCCACGGTTGCCGGCGCGGGCGAGCCGGACGCCGGTGGCGGAGTGCTCCACGACCTGCTCGGCGGTGATGCTCAGCGCGGCGTCGACCATGGCGGCCTCGACGTGGCAGCCGGCTCCCGTCGCGTCGCGGTGGGCGAGGGCGAGGAGCGCACCCCAGGCCGCGTGGAGCCCCGCGTTGGAGTCGCCGATGCAGTACGGCTCCACCGGGTGCTGGTCGGGGTGCCCGGTCATCCAGGTGAGCCCGGAGGCGTCCTCGATGACGAACGCGAACGCGGCGTTGTCCCGCCACGGGCCCTCGAGGCCGAACCCGGGCATCCGCACCACGACCAGGTCGTCCCGCAGCTCCCGCAGCGATTCCCAGGTGATGCCGAGGCTGTCGAGCACCCGTGGCGTGTAGTTCTCGATGACCACGTCGCAGGTGGCGATGGTGCGGCGCAGCAGCTCGAGGCCCTCGGGTGTGCCGAAGTCGAGGGTGAGGCCCTGCTTGTTCGTGTTGAGCGCCGCGAAGATCGGGCCCTTCTCCCAGTAGCGCTCCTCCGTCGCCGGGCGGCCGCCGACCATGCGGGCGCCGTCGGGCCGGCGGGCGGATTCGAGGTGGATGACCTCCGCCCCGAGCAGCGCGAACAGGTGGCTGGCGGACGGCCCCGCCCAGTAGGCGGTCATGTCGAGCACCCGCAGCCCGCTGAACGGAAGGGAGCCGGCAGACGCCGCGGTGGCGCCCGGACCTCCGGGGGGCACGGGCCCGCTGGTGAGGCGGACCGGGGGCCGGGGGCGCACCGTGCCGTCCTCCGCGGTGGTGAAGCAGCCCCGCTCGACCAGGTGCGGTGTGCGGGGTGCGTTGGCACCGTCCACGATCGGCGCGTTGGGGATGCGGAAGGCGGTGGCGACGTCGAGCACCTCCTCGACGGTCCGAGCACCGACCCACTTGTCGATCTCCTCGGCGAGCGCGCCCCGCTCGCTGAACAGGGACGCGTCCTCGGCCCACTCCGGGTGGCCCGCCATCGCGCAGAAGTCGAGCCACTGCTGGCCAGTGCCGACGCCGAGGCCGACCAGCCCGTCGGACGCGGCGCTGACGCCCGGCACGGTGAGCGCCCGCCGCTTGCGCATCGGCCGCCCGAACGCGTCGTGGAAGGTGACGGGGTGGTAGGTGAGGCACATCGCCGAGACCTCGAGCATCGACAGGTCGACCAGGTCGGCACGGCCGGTGCGCAGCGAGGTGAGCAGCGCGACCGCGGCGTACGCGCCGGACAGCCACTCGACGACCTGCCCGCCGACGTGCACCGGCGGACGCTCCGGTGCGCCGCGCCCGAGGCCGATGACGCCGCCCGACCAGGCCTGCAGGGTGAGATCGGTCGCGGGCCGACCGGTCCACGGCGTGTCGAGCCCGAACGGGGTGATCGACACGACGGTGAGGTGCGGGTGCGCGGCACGGAGCTCCGCCGGGTCGAGCCGGCCGCCGGGCGACCAGATGCACGCACGGGCCGAGGCGAGCTCGTCGTGGAGCCGCGCCGGGTCCGCGCTCGAGTGGCCGTCGGTGAGGTGTCGGTACAGGGGACCGTCCCCGTCCGGGGTGGTGCCCGACGCGGACCAGCGGCGCAGCGGGTGGCCACCGTCGGGTTCGACGCGCACGACCGCGGCGCCGCCGTCCGCGAGCAGGCGCGTGCAGTAGGCGCCGGCGATCCAGGTCGACAGGTCGACGACGCCGGTGCCCGTGAGCGGCCGGACCTCCACGCTGCGCTCCCCGCTCACTCGGGCTGCTCGCGCCCGGACTTGCTGAGTCGCCACTCGGGCGGGAAGTTGCGGTCGTTGCCCTTCACGGCCTTGTTGAGGCCGCGCTCCATCGTCTCCCGGTCGAGGCCGACGACCTCCCGCTCGGCGTCGGGCTTGAGCGGGCCCCGCATCGATTCGAGCCAGGCGCTGAGCAGGCTGCCCATGTGCTCGCCCTGGTGCTGCTTCATGATCTCGAAGAACACCTTCTGGGCGAACACGGTGTCGGTGGGCAGGTTGTTCGCGCACGCCATGGCGTACTTGGCGGTCTCGTCCTCGAGCCGGTCACGGGGCACGACGCTGTTGACGAAGGCCAGGTCGGCCATCTCCTGGGCGGTGAAGGGCCGGCCCGTGAACACCATCTCCTGGAACTTCCGCAGGCCCATCGTCGTGGCCCACTGCCACATGCGGGGGGCGTAGCCGACGTACCGGAACGCGGGGTGCCCGAACAGCGCGTCGTCGGACGCGACGACGAGGTCCGCGTCCGCGGCCTGGTAGAAGTGCCAGCCGTAGCAGTAGCCCTTGACCTCGAGGATGCTGATCTTCTTGAAGTCCTGGAGGCTGCGGCACCCGGCGCGGGGATCGGCGTACCACTGCACGAGCGAGGCGCCGTTGCGGTAGTTGCGGGGCGGCGGGAGCGTGACGTCGTCGTCGTCGGTGAGCCCGAACTCCTCGCGCAGTGCCTCGTCGCCCTCCCGCTTCGCCATGAGCTCGTCGAGGTCGGCGCCGGAGCCGAAGTCGTCGCCCTCGCCGCGGATGACGAGGACCTTCACGTCGTCGTCGAGGCTCGCCTTGTGGATCAGGTCGC
>CBFGTJ010000040.1:0-19710 GCA_965651815.1 uncultured Microthrixaceae bacterium
CGGGGTCACGCCCGACATGTGGTGCTTCGGCAAGATCATCGGCGGTGGCCTGCCGGTCGGCGCGTTCGGCGGTTCCGCCGAGCTCATGTCGAACGTGGCGCCGCTCGGGCCCGTCTACCAGGCCGGGACCCTGTCGGGTAACCCGCTCGCCACCGCCGCCGGGCTCGTCGTGCTCGACCTGCTCGACGACGAGGCGTACGCGCGGCTCGCGTCGACCGCGGAGCTGCTCGCGGACGGCCTCGCCGACGCGTTCCGCTCCGCCGGGGTGCCCGCGGTGGTGCCCAGGGTCGAGACCCTCGTGGGCATCTTCTTCGGCGACGAGTCCACGTTCGGCGCGCCGGCACCCGTCGACTTCGCGACCGCCGGTGCCTCCGTGCGCCTCGGCCGCTACCCGGCGTTCTTCCACGGCATGCTCGAGCGCGGGGTGGCCCTCGCACCCGGGCCGTGGGAGGTGCTGTTCCCGTCGCTCGCGCACTCCGACGACGACCTGCGCTCGACGATCGAGGCGGCCCACGAGGTCGCGTCGACGCTCGCCGGCTGACGCGGGACCGACGGCACGGCGGCCGGGGCCGCTCGTAGCCTTGGTCGCGTGGCCGTGCCCGCCGAGTTCGACCGAGACGCCGCCGAGCGCATCATCCGCCGGGCCGTCGAGCTGGCGGACGAGCAGCACACGGGCCAGGACGGCCTCTCCGAGCGTGCGCTCGTCGAGGCCGCCGACGAGCTCGGCGTCGACCGGGGGGTCGTGCTCCGGGCCGTGAGCGAGGAGCGCCTCGGCCTGCTGGGACGGGAGGGCGCGGCGATCGACCGCCTGGTCGGGCCCCCGCTGGTCGTGGCGAGCGCGCTGGTGCCGCGGCGGCCCGAGGAGGCGCTCGACCGGGTCGACACGTGGCTCCGCCGGATCGGCGCGTTCCGCCGGCGCCGCCACCATGGCCACCACGCCGAGTACACCCGCCGCTCCGACGTCGCCGCGAGCGTGCAGCGCGCCGTGCGCTCGCTCACCGGGGAGGGCGACCTGCGGAGGGTGCACCGCCTCCGGGTCGAGGCCTGCGCGGTCGACGACGAACGCTCCCTGGTCGCGCTGGTCGCCGACCTCTCCGCCGAGCGGCGCTGGGCACTGCTCGGCGGCGGCGGGGTCGCCGGCACCGGCTCGTTCGTCTCGTCGGTCCTCGCGGTCGGAGACGCCCTCGGCGACGCCGCGCTGTCGTGGTGGTGGCTCGGGGTGCCCGCATCCCTCGCCACGGGTGCGGGGATCATGGCGGCCCGGGCGAGCGGTCTGGACGACGTCGAGGCCGGGCTCGCCGGGGTGCTCGACCGGGTGGCGGCGGGCGCGCAACCGCCCAGCGTCCTCGAGGACGTCCGCCGGCGGCTCCTCGGAGGTGCGCGATCCGATCGGGCGCCGGCGGCGGACCGGTAGCCTCCGGTCCGTGATCACCGCGCGATTCGACCCAGGGGAGCTCGCAGGGGACTGGGCCGGGGCGCTCGAGCGCCTGGCCGCCGACCGGGTGGTGGAACGCCTCTTCGACGGCGACCACACCGTGATCCAGGACGATCCCACGGAGTGCGCCGACCGCCTCGGCTGGCTCACCGCCCCCGAGGACGCCGCCCGCGAGTGGCCGCGCTGGTCCCTCCTCGCGGACGAGGTCGTCGAGGGGTCCGCGGCGCAGGACGCCGGCCGGGTGCTGCACGCGCTCGTGCTCGGCATGGGCGGCTCGAGCCTGTTCCCCGAGGTCCTGGCCCGCACCTTCGAGCACGGCGAGGGGTTCCCGCAGGTCGTCGTGCTCGACACGACCGACCCGGCGACGGTCGCCCGGGTGACCGACCAGCTCGACCCGGAGCGCACGTTCCACGTCGCGGCGTCCAAGTCGGGCAGCACGATCGAGACCCGCTCGCACCTCGCGCACTTCTGGAACCGCTACCCGCTCGGGCCGAGCTTCGCGGTCGTGACCGACCCGGGCTCACCGCTCGAGGCGCACGCGAAGGATCTCGGGTTCCGCGCGGTCGTGCACGGCGTGCCCGAGATCGGCGGCCGGTTCGCGGCGCTGTCCGCGTTCGGCCTCTTCCCCGCGGCCCTCATGGGGCTCGACGGGCTCGCGCTGCTCGACACCGCGGCCGAGGCCGCCGCCGCGCTCGCCCCGGACACCCCGGTGGAGCACCACCTCGGCTGCCAGCTCGGCGCCCTCATCGCGGTCGCGTCGCAGCGGGGGAGGGACCGGCTCACCTTCCTCATCGACGAGCGGCTCGAGCCGTTCGGGGTGTGGCTCGAGCAGCTGATCGCCGAGTCGACCGGCAAGCACGGGGTCGGCATCCTCCCGATCCTCGGGGAGCCGGTCGACGCCCCTGATCCCGACAGTCGCCTCTACGTGGTCCTCGGCGACCACCCCGCCGCGGCCGCCGAGCTGCCGGGGCCGTCGGTGCGGATCCCGGTGGAGCAGCCCGAGGACGTCGGCGCGCAGGTGTACCTGTGGGAGTTCGCGACGGCGGTGGCCGGCATCGTGCTGGGCATCAACCCCTTCGACCAGCCCGACGTCGAGTCCGCGAAGCGCGCCGCCCGGGACGCCCTCGCCGGTGGCGGGGGCGCCGGTGCGGACGTGCCCGAGGTCCCGCTGGAGCAGGCCCTCGCCCAGCTGCGTGACGGCGACGCGCTGGTGCTGTGCGCCTTCGTCGACCCGGCGCTGGAGCCGGAGCTCCAGGCGGCCCGGCTGGCGCTCGGGCGCCGCGCCGGCGTGCCGACGACGCTGGGGCTCGGCCCACGGTTCCTGCACTCCACCGGCCAGCTGCACAAGGGCGGGCCCGACCGCCACCTCGTCGTCCAGGTCGTCGCCGAGCACGACCGCGACGTGCCGGTGCCGGGCGAGGAGTTCACCTTCGGCCAGCTCGAGCGGGCACAGGCCGACGGCGACCTCGCCGCGCTGCGGACCGCGGGCAAGCGCGCGGTGCGCGTGCCGCTCGCCGACCTCTTCGCCGCCGCGGACTGACCACCGCCCCCTCCTCCGCTCGTTCTGTTTCCCGGAAGTGAGGGTTCACCCTCACTTCCGGGCAACAGAACCCGACGGGGCAGGGGGCGCGGTCGGGCTGCGCGCCTCGGGCGGCGCGCCTCAGGCGGCGGTGAGCACGATCCGGGCGCGGATCGTGCCCGGCTCCTCCTCGACCAGCTCCACCGCGCGGACCACGTCCCCGTGGCGGTCCGCCGCGCCGCGGATCTCGAGCGTCGTGACGGGCGGGGCCGTCGTGGTCGGTTCCGCACCGTCGGTCCCGCCGGTCTCCTCCTGCGGCTCGGGCGGCTCGGCGTCCTCGGCCCCGGGGTTCAGCTTCCACAGCGGCGAGGTGTGCAGGATCTTGCGCTGGCCCGGCTCGGGCTCCGGGAGGCCCGACCCCTCGATGAAGCTCGCCTCGTCCTCCGGCGACATCGTGAAGGTCACGTCGAGCTGGCCCTCGCCGACCCTGGCGGTGAGGAACCCCTCGGCGCCGTCGGGCACCCGCAGGCCCGACCAGCCCTCCACCGCCTCGAGCGACAGGTCGTCGAGCGGCAGCGTGCCACCTTGCGCACCCGCCTCCGCCGGATCGGTGGTGGTCGGGTCGGTCGAGGTGTCGCCGCCGAAGATGACGAGCAGCGTGCCCGCGAGCAGGCCCGCGACGAGCAGCGCGACGACGATCACGTCGCGGGGCCGCACCCGCCGGGCCGGAGCCGCCGGCGTCGCCCGCGGCGTGACGCGTCGCGAGCCCTCGCCGGGGCGGTCCGGGGCGCCGCCCCTAGCCACGGTGGGTCCTAGACATGCCGGGCGGGCGCGCCGGTCGTGCCGAGCGCGCGCCGCGCCGTGACGGTCGGGTCGCCGGTCAGGCCGGCGGGTCGGCTGCCCACTCCTCGAGGACCGCGACGTACTCGGCGACCTTGTCCTCGGGCAGCAGCTCCGACAGCTGCTCCTCGAAGCCCTCCTGCCACACCTCGGCGTCGAAGGCCTCGTCGTTCAGGCCGGCGCGCTCGTACAGCACGACCGCCATGAGCTGCTCGGCGCTGAGCGAGTCCATCCACGGCGGCATGGTGCCCCTGCCACCGACCGTGCGGGGCGAGCCCTCGCCGTAGGTGTCGAGGCCGGCGCTGCGGTACCCGTTCGTGCCGAGCGACACCCAGCGGACCTGCTCGGCCGGGCTGGGGAACACCAGCGGCGTCGCGTCGTCGCCGGTCAGGGCGGGGTTGGCACCCGCGCCGCCGCCCGAGGCGCCGTGGCAGCCGGCGCAGTTGGTCGAGTAGACCTCCTCGCCGAGCGCGAGCGGACCCGGCTCGGTCGGGGTCGGCGGGTCGTTCGTCAGCGCGTAGAGCACGACCCACAGGGGCAGCGCGGCCACCACCGGCACCGCCCAGAACGGGATCTTCCTGCGGCGCTGCGCGGCCTCGACCCACGGCGGGGTGGGCTCGGGCTCGGCGGGCGGGGCCTCGACCGGTGCAGGCGCGGGGGTGGCGGGCGCGGCCTCCGCCGGTGCGGACCCGGTCGTGGCCGGGGTCGCGGACTCCGCCGGCGCGGCGGCCCCGGCGTCGCCACCGCCTCCCATGGCGGCCCGGCGGGCACGGCTGCGGGCCAGGAGATGCTCTGGTACTTCGGTCAACGCTGCCTCCGCGGCGTCAGGTGTCGACCCGCTCGGGAACGGGCGGTCGCGGCAACAATAGGCACGGAGGGTCGCGCCCGACCAAGCCCGGCCCCGGGGCGTCGCCGGTGCCCCCGATCGCACGGCCCGGATGTGCTCCCCGTCAGCGCCCCGTGGTAGACCACACGCATCCGCACCTGTACCTCGCGGCAGTGCCGCGGCAGCGTCGGGGCACGGGCCTCCGTGCCCCAGTCGACGGGAGGTCGTCCGTGGTCGCATTCATCACGACACTGATCCTGACCGCGGCGATGGTCGCGCCGGTGTTCTGGTATGCGAAGCGTCGCCCGGTCGGCACCCCGATGACGTGGGGTGAGGCGATGCTGGCGGCGACCTACGTCTTCTTCATCATCTTCTGGATCTACGGCGTGGTGCCGCACCAGTGGCTGGAGTGGGCGGACTCGGAGCTCAGCTGGCGGCCGGACGTCATCTGGCTGGGCCCCGGCGGGAGCATGACCCTGCCGTTCGTCGGCTGGACCTGGGAGACGCCCTGGTTCCCGATCATGGTGTCGGCCAGGGCGGTGCGCGACATCGTGGCGGTGGTCATCTACGTCGCCTTCCTGGGTGGCCAGATGTGGATCTGGGCCTGGTGGCAGAATCGGGGCGAGCGCGCGGCTGCGGCGAAGGCCATCGAGCCGACCTCGACCTACGGACGTCCGCTGATGAAGCGGGCCTGATCCAAGGAGTCAGCGTGGCTGTCACCGATGCGAACCCCCCGATGCCGGAGTTCCGCGACGACTACATCCTCCAGGAGGTCGACGCGGACTACCTCTCGAAGGCCGTCAAGCCGAAGCAGTTCATCCACATCGACCAGTCCGAGTGCATCCAGTGCGAGGGCTGCGTCGACATCTGCCCGTGGAAGTGCATCCACATGGTCAGCCCCTCCGCGATCGCGGAGGCGGTGGGCACGGAGCTGCCGGGGATGGACCCGCGCGACAACGTCGCGTTCCTCATCGACGACGACGTGTGCACCCGCTGCGCGCTCTGCGTCGATCGCTGCCCGACGGGTGTGATCATCATGGGCAAGGTTGGCGAGCCGGCAGCGACGGGTGACCCCCACCAGCGGACCAACGCCCACGGCTACGCCTACGGGATGCGGCTCGCCTGACCGCGGATTCGACGCACGAGGACGCAGGAGACTAGGGAGTAGTTCGTGGCCAAGACGATGCAGGGCTCCAGGGGCCAGAAGTTGCAGGAGAAGCTCGCCGAGGTCTGGGACAAGACCCAGGGGTCGCAGGCGTGGAACTCCATCTTCCGGCCGGGGTCGATCTTCCGGAAGGGCTACTCGGACAGCCCCCGGAACCGCTCGTACGTGATCATGAACAGCGTGCTGTACCACCTCCACCCGGTGAAGGTGAAGCGGCACGCCGTCAAGGTCAGCTACACCCTCTGCCTCGGTGGGCTGAGCTTCTTCCTCTTCATCATCCTGACGGTGACGGGCATCTTCCTGATGTTCTTCTACCGTCCGACGGCGGCCCAGGCCTGGGACGACATCTACTCCCTCCAGACCTCGGTCACCTTCGGCCTGCTCGTGCGGAACATGCACAGATGGGGCGCCCACCTGATGGTGATCTCGGTGTTCCTGCACATGGCGCGGGTCTTCTACCACGGCGCCTACAAGGCACCCCGGGAGTTCAACTGGGTGATCGGCGTCATCCTCCTCACCCTCACGCTGCTGCTGTCGTTCACCGGCTACCTGCTGCCGTGGGACCAGCTGGCGCTGTGGGCGGTGACCGTGGGCACGAACATGATCGGCTACACCCCGGTCTTCGGTGACCAGGTCCGGTTCGTGCTCCTCGGCGGCGCCGAGATCGGCACCGACACCCTGTTGAGGTGGTACGTCCTCCACGTCCTCTTCTTCCCGTTCATCACGGTCATCTTCATGGCCATCCACTTCTGGCGGGTCCGCAAGGACGGCGGGATCTCCGGGCCCTTGTGATCGACCGCGCCGAGCAGTCGACCCACTACCGCAGCACGAACGAGACCTGAGCGAGCGAGCATGACCGAGGTACCAGAACACCTCCTCAAGCGGGCCAAGGCGGCGAGGGAGAAGGCCGCCGCCAAGGCCGGCGCGGACGCGCCCGCCGAGGACGTGGCCCCGGCCGAGGAGGCCGCACCCGCCGGCGACAGCCGGATCCCCGCGCACCTGCTCGCCCGGTCGCAGGCGGCCAAGGCGCGCAAGGCCGGTGGCGCCGCGCAGGCCGACGCCCCCGCAGCCGGTGGCGGCACGGCCACGGCCGTCGCTCCCGCCACGGGCGGGGGAGCGGTCGCACCCGCCGGGGGACCGCCCCTGGCCGCCGGCCCGGGTGGCCACACCCAGCGCCTGCTGACCGTCGTCCGTTCGGGGTCCATCCAGGACGTCAAGGCGAAGCCCCAGGACAAGGTCCACGTCTGGCCCCACCTGCTCGTGGTCGAGTTCGTGGCAGCGCTGTTCGTGACGGCGTTCCTGCTCATCTTCTCGTGGCTCGTGAACGCGCCGCTGATGGAGCTCGCGAACTTCAACGAGACGCCGAACCCGTCGAAGGCGCCGTGGTACTTCCTGGGCCTGCAGGAGCTGCTGACGATGTTCCACCCGATGGTCGCCGGCGTGACCATCCCGGGCATGGGCATCTTCCTGCTGATCCTCGCCCCCTACATGGACAAGAACCCCTCCGCCCGTCCCGAGGACCGGAAGTTCGCCGTGTCCCTGATGACCGTGCACCTGATGTTCTGGGCGGTGCTCGTCGTCATCGGCACGTTCTTCCGTGGCCCGGGCTTCCTGTTCACCCTCCCGTGGGTGGACGGCACCTACGTCGAACTGTGAGGTCCGCGACAGCATGAACGGCTTCATCGTCCTCGCCATCATCGCCATCGTGGTCCTCGCCGCGGTCACCCTCGTCGGTGCCGCGCGACGCCGGGACGCCGGCGCGGCGGTCGGCACGCTGTCGACCGAGACCATCAAGCGCGACCGCGCCGCCCGCAAGGAGGCCGGCGAGGTGCCCGCACCTCCCACCGGCCGCGAGGTGGAGCGCGCCGCGCTGCTCGCCCGCAGGGGCGGCGACATCGCGCCCGCGGGCGCGGCCGCACCGGTCGCGTGGACCCCGCCCGACCCGGAGACCTACGGCGTCACCCGCCGCCAGTTCCTCAACCGCTCCGTGATCGCGCTGATGGGGCTCGGCCTGTCCGTGTTCGGCGTCGCGATCGTCGGCTTCCTGTGGCCGTCGTCGAGCGGTGGCTTCGGCTCCCGGATCCGCGTCGGGAAGATCTCCGACATCATCGCCGACATCCAGGCCAACGACGGCTTCCTCTACAAGCCCGAGGGCCGCATGTGGATCACCGAGTACCCGCGCTCGGCCCTGCCGAAGGCCCGGACCGCGTACTCGCCCTCGGAGCTCAACGGCATGCAGGCCGGGCTGGTGGCGCTCTACCAGAAGTGCCCGCACCTCGGCTGCCGGGTCCCCGAGTGCAAGAGCTCGCAGTGGTTCGAGTGCCCGTGCCACGGCTCCCAGTACAACCAGGTGGGCGAGGTGAAGGGCGGTCCCGCACCCCGTGGGATGGACCGCTTCGCCATGGAGGTCGCCGGCGGCGTCTTCATCGTGGACACCGGCCAGGTCATCGAGGGCCCGCCGATCGGTACGAACACCACCGGTCAGGAGGCCGAGGGTCCGCACTGCATCGGTGGCGCCGACGGGGGCCACTGAGCCAGCACGTGGTGCAGCAGCACCGCACGAGGTCCGAACACGTGTCGGGGGCGACCGCGACACCCGAGGGAGACACACGAGTACCTAGATGATCGTCGCAACGACACAACGAGCCGTCGGCTTCGTCCTCCTCGCCGTGGTGGCGATCGGGTTCGTCGTCTGGCTGATCGCGAACCTGCGCTCGGCCCGTGGCGAGGTCGGGTCGGAGATCGAGCTGGCGCCCAACCGCAAGCCGTACTACTCCGACGAGGAGCTCGAGGGGCCGAAGCTGAACCTCGCGCTGTTCTCCGCGGCCGGCCTGCTCGCGATCATCGGCGTCGCCCTGCCGCTGTACTGGCTGGCCGAGCCGGGCCGGCAGGAGGGTGCGGTCGCCGGGTACCAGGAGACCTTCGAGCGGCGCGGCCTCGAGCTCTACGAGACCGGCGCCCAGTGCGTGTCCTGCCACGGCGGTGGCGGCAGCGGTGGTAGCGCCACGTTCATCATCAACGACGAGAACGGCCAGTTCGTCGACCAGGTCAGCTGGGTGGCGCCCGCCCTCAACGACGTCCTGTACCGCTACGACGAGGACCAGGTTCGCTACGTCCTCGACTACGGCCGCCCCGGCACGCCGATGGCGGCGTGGGGCCAGCCGGGCGGTGGCCCGCTGACCAGCCAGCAGGTCGACAACATCATCGACTACCTCTGGTCGGTGCAGAAGGACGTCGACCAGATGCGCAAGGAGGTCGACGACCTCGTCGCCAGCATCGACGAGGGCCTCTACGAGCGCATGCTGCGGGTCCGCAAGTCCAACGAGGGCATCGCCGACCCGCTGCAGGCGAACCGCCTCTCCCACGAGGACGAGCTCGCGCTGGGCGAGATCCTGTTCAACAACCAGGAGCTCTCCGCCGGCTCCTACTCCTGCGCCCGCTGCCACGTGGCCGGGGCGGCGTTCGGCCGGGCGTACGAGTCGTTCGAGCGGCTGCACGTCACCTCGTTCGGTCCGGACCTGACCGGCATCGAGGGGCAGGCGACCGAGGCCGAGCACTTCGACGTCGTCTGGAACGGCATGACCTCCGGCGTCGGCTACTTCTCCCGCCGCCAGGGCAACCCCCAGATGCCCGCCTTCGGCGTGAACCGCAACACGGGCAAGAGCGAGGAGGGCGTGCCCGACCTCGGCCCCGAGGGGATGCTCACCGCCGAGCAGGTCTGGGCCATCGTCACCTACGAGCGGAACCTCTCCAACGGCTCGACGGTCAAGTCGCCGGTCGCTGGCACCGCGCAGTCGCCGACGTTCTCCGGCCGCGGGAACTGACGCAGGAGCAGAGATGTCATTCCTCGCAGCAATCCAGTTCGACCCCCACATCCGAGGCGTCCTCGTCGTCCTCGTCGGCGTGGTGGTGCTCTTCGGCTCCGTCTACCTGTTGGTCGCGACCAACACCGGGGTGCGGACCGGCTTCCTCATCGCGGCTGCCGGCCTCACCGGCTGGTGCTTCTCCATGGGCATCTTCTGGTGGATCTACGGCATCGGGATGATCGGCAAGGACCCCAGCTGGATGGTCCGGGAGTTCAACTTCGAGCGGGACGCCACACCCGAGGTCGAAGTGCTCGAACACCTCCCACGCACCGACCCGGACGAGGGCGAGCTGCCCAGCCCGGTCGAGCTGCTCGACGCCTACGCCGAGGAGCACCCCGAGATCCGCGAGGAGATCGAGGCGACCGAGGGTGAGGGCTTCGTGCCCGACACGCTCACCGAGGTCGTGACCCTCGTCCCCGAGATCAAGCGCGACCTCGACGAGGAGCTCGGTGGCTGGCGCATCCTGCCGGAGTCGGACGCGCGGCGCGGTGAGGCGGTGGCCTCCGTGGACGCCGCGGTGACGGAGCGACAGATCTTCGGCTCCAACACGTCCGCCTCCAGCTACTCGGTGTTCGACGTCTTCTTCTACGGCGGCAAGGGCACGATGGAGCCCGAGACCGTCCCGGGCGAGAAGAACCTGCTCGAGAAGGCCAGGGACCGGGTCCTGTCGGTGTTCCAGGTGAAGAACCCGACCCTGTACGCCGCCGTCACCCTGCAGAAGAACGTCGAGGTCGACGTGCCCCTCGGCGAGGCGCCGCCGCCCGCGCAGGTGGACGAGGACGCGTCGCAGGTGACGGTGGTGCTCGAGCGGAACCTCGGCAACCGCCGGCTCGTGCCCGCCCTGTTCACCCTCTTCACGGGCATCCTGTTCTTCACGTTCGCCTGGATGCTGCACACGCGTGACCGCCGCGCTGCGGAGGTCCGCGCCTCCTGGACGCCGGCGAAGGCGAGCTGACCGTGGGCCAGTACCTTCCGGTCCTGGCGCTCCTGGTGCTGACGGCGCTGTTCGGCGCCATCAGCCTCGTGATGGCCCGGCTGCTCAACCCGCCGCGCCCCACGGCGGCGAAGGTGGCGCCCTACGAGTCCGGGATCGCGGACGTGAAGGAGCCGCCGGAGCGGTTCCCGGTCCGCTTCTTCCTCGTGGCGATGATCTTCATCGTCTTCGACGTCGAGATCGTCTTCTACTACCCGTTCGCGATGGTCTACGAGCAGCTCGGCGGCTACGGCCTCCTGGCGATCGGCATCTTCTCCGTGGCGGTGTTCGAGTCGTTCCTGTACCTGGTCAGCAACGGTGCGCTCGACTGGGGCCCGGTCGCACGGATCCGGCGCTCGAAGGTGCACCTGGACCCGACCCGCACGTCGTCCTCCACGATCCGACGGGTAGGAGTCGAGGGACGAGAGGTGCCAGACCGACCCGCACGGGTCAGCGAGGTGGTGTGATGGCAACGGCTCCGGGCTTCTCGACCGACGGCCTCGCCGGGCTCGAGCACAACTTCCTCACCGGCAAGGTGGAGGACCTCGTGCGCTGGGCCCGCTCCCGCAGCTCGTGGCCGGCGACCTTCGGCCTCGCCTGCTGCGCGCTCGAGATGATGGCCACGGGCGGACCGCACTACGACATGGCCCGCTTCGGCATGGAGGTCTTCCGTGCGTCCCCGCGGCAGGCCGACATCATGATCGTCGCCGGGCGGGTCTCCCAGAAGATGGCCCCCGTGCTCCGCCAGATCCACGACCAGATGATGGAGCCCAAGTGGGTCATCTCCATGGGCGTGTGCGCGTCGACGGGCGGCATGTTCAACAACTACGCGCTCGTGCAGGGCGTCGACCAGGTCGTGCCGGTCGACGTCTACGCGCCGGGCTGCCCGCCGGGTCCCGAGACCCTCATGCACTCGATCATCACGCTCCACGGGCTCATCCAGAGCGGCGAGATCATGCGCCGCCGTGAGCAGAACGGCGGCGGCGCCGCGGTCCAGCTGGTCGAGGGCGACGCCGCCCCGACGCCGGTCTCCCTCGGGGCGCGCTGATGGCCCCCGACGACGACGCCCCGGAGACGCCGGAGCCGGCAGCGGAGGCGGCGGACGGCGACCAGGCCGACGCCCCGGCTGACGAGCCCGCGGTCGTCACGACCGAGGTGCAGCCCCCCACCGACGAGGTGGAGGACGTGCAGCCCGAACCCATCCCGCCGGCGGAGATGCTCCACGGCGTGCTGATGAGCCGCTCGCGGGGCCAGGTCGTGCTGCACCCGTCGCGCGAGGAGTACCTGGACCTCGTCCGCCGGCTCCGCGACGAGGGCTACTGGGCGTGCCTCGACGTCACCGGCGTCGACTACCTCGGCTACCGGGCCGAGCGCGAGCTGCCGCCCGGGGTGACGCCCGAGCGGTTCGAGGTCGTCGCGATGCTGCTGAACCACACCGAGCGCAGCCGGCTGCACCTCCGGGTCCAGGTGCCCGAGGACGACCCCACCGTGCCCTCGCTGTTCCCGGTGCACCCGGGCGTCATGGCGCCCGAGCGCGAGGTGTACGACATGTTCGGCATCACCTTCGAGGGCCATCCCGACATGACCCGCATCCTGATGCCCGACGAGTGGGTGGGGCACCCGCTGCGCAAGGACGAGCACTCCGGACGGATCCCCGTCCAGTTCAAGGGCACGGCGTCCGGGCACTGAGCCCCGCGCCGCGACCGGGAGACGATCCCCGATGACCACCACCGACACACCGACGAGCGCACCGCCCGCCACCGAGCCGGCCGCCTTCGATCCGTCGCTGTTCGACGCGGCGCGCGAGCGGCTCGTCGCCGGCGACGCCGTCCTGCGGCTCAGCGAGACCGAGGCGGAGCAGCGCGCCGGGTACCAGCCGGCCGAGGACGGCACGCCCGGCGAGCGGATGATCCTCAACATGGGCCCGCAGCACCCGTCCACCCACGGCGTGCTGCGCCTCGTGCTCGAGATGGAGGGCGAGCAGATCCTCCGCTCCAAGCCGGTCATCGGCTACCTGCACACCGGCATGGAGAAGACGGGCGAGGAGCTCACCTACCTGCAGGGGCCCACCAACGTCACCCGGATGGACTACGCGTCCAACTTCTTCAACGAGCTGGTCTTCTCGATGGCCACCGAGGAGCTGCTCGGCATCGAGGTGCCCGAGCGCGCCCAGTGGATCCGGATGCTGCTCTGCGAGGCGAACCGCATCTCGTCCCACCTGCTGTTCCTCGCCACCAACGGCATGGACCTCGGCGCGGTCGGGATGATGATCTACGGCTGGCGCGAGCGCGAGGAGTTCCTCCGCTTCTTCGAGGTGGTCAGCGGCCTGCGGATGAACACCAACTTCATCCGCCCCGGCGGCGTCGCGGCCGACCTGCCCGCCGGCTGGGAGGAGCACCTCAGCGGCCTCCTCGACGTGCTCCCGGAGCGGTTGGAGGAGTTCGACCAGCTGATGACCGGCCAGCCGATCTGGCGGGAGCGCCTCCAGGGCGTCGGGGTCATCACCGCGGAGGAGGCGCTGCTGCTCGGTGCGACCGGGCCGATCCTGCGCTCCACCGGCTTCGCGTGGGACCTCCGCCGCGAGCAGCCGTACCTCCGCTACGACCAGGTCGACTTCGACGTGGTCGTCGGCACCTACGGCGACTGCTTCGACCGGTACGCGATCCGCCTCAACGAGGTCCGCGAGTCGATTCGCATCCTGCGGCAGATCATCGACAAGATGCCTGCCGGCGACTATCGGATCCAGGACAAGAAGGTGACGCCGCCGCCACGGGCCCGCATCGACGAGTCCATGGAGGCACTGATCCACCACTTCAAGATCTTCACCGAGGGGTTCAAGGTCCCCGAGGGTGAGGTCTACGTGGCGATCGAGAGCCCCCGCGGCGAGCTCGGCTGCTACCTGGTCTCCGACGGCACGTCCAAGCCCCACCGAATGCACATCCGCGGCCCGAGCTTCGTGAACCTCCAGACCCTCCCCCACATGATGAAGGACTCGTTCCTCGCCGACACGGTGGCGATCATCTCCTCCGTCGACCCGATCATGGGAGAGGTCGACCGGTGAGCCGGCTCACCGACGCGAACGTCGCACTCGCCAAGGAGATCATCGCCCGGTACCCCCGGCCGCGCTCCGCGCTGATCCCGCTCTGCCACCTCGCGCAGGAGCAGGACGGCTACCTCGCCGAGGACGCGATGGAGCACATCGCGGAGCTCATCGGCTGCACCCCGGCCGAGGTGCTCGGCACGGCGAGCTTCTACGAGATGTTCAAGCTCCACCCCACGGGGCGGTACTGCGTGAACATCTGCACGAACATCTCCTGCCAGCTGCTGGGCGGTGAGGAGCTGCTCGAGCACGCGGAGGAGCTGCTCGGCGTCCGCGCCGGCTCCACCACCGAGGACGGCATGTTCACCCTCGAGGACGTCGAGTGCATCGCCGCGTGCACCGAGGCGCCGGTCGTGCAGCTCAACTACCGGTACTTCCACCGGGTGACGCCCGACGAGCTGACCCGGATGATCGAGCAGCTGCGCGCCGGCGAGCTCGACGACGTGGTGCCGCCGCACGGCACCCTCGCCCGGGTGCGCCAGGACCTCACCGGCGAGCGCATCGCCAACATCACCCCACCCGAGGAGCAGGGCGAGCCGGTGTGGATCGCACGGCACCGCCAGGCGGCCGAGGCCGCGGCGGGGGAGGCGTCATGAGCGCCCGACCGGATCCGAAGCCGTCCGCGGCGAACCCGACCGCACCCGGCGTGCCCGCCATCGTCTCGTCGCGCTTCGGCGTCGAGGGCGCGCACACCCTCGATGGCTACCGCAGCTCCGGCAGCTACCCGGGCTACGAGTCGCTGCGCGCCGCGCTGGAGATGTCGCCCGCGGAGGTCGGCGCGACGGTCAAGGACGCGACGGTGCTCGGCCGCGGCGGCGCCGGCTTCCCCGCCGGGGTCAAGTGGGGCTTCTGCCCCGAGGGCGTGTGGCCGCGCTACCTCGTCATCAACGGCGACGAGTCCGAGCCCGGCACCTACAAGGACCGCCTCCTCATGGAGCGCGACCCGCACCAGCTCATCGAGGGCTGCCTCATCGCCGCGTACGCGATCGGCGTGGCCCAGGTGTTCCTCTACGTCCGTGGCGAGATGGCGCACGCGCAGGAGCGCATCGCCGCCGCGCTCAACGAGGCGTACGAGGCCGGGCTGGTCGGCCGCAACATCCTCGGCACCGACTTCAGCGTCGACATCGTCCTGCACTGGGGCGCCGGCGCCTACATCGTCGGCGAGGAGACCGCGCTCATCGAGTCCCTCGAGGGCAACCGCGGCATGCCGCGGCTCAAGCCGCCGTTCTTCCCCGCCGCCAAGGGCCTGTACATGGCGCCCACGGTGGTGAACAACGTCGAGACGATCTCCAACCTGCCGTGGCTGCTGCACCACGGGGTCGACGCCTACCGCGCGGTGGGCACCGAGTCCTCGCCCGGCACGCGGCTCGTGGCGGTCTCCGGCCACGTGAACAACCCCGGCGTGTTCGAGATCCCCCAGGGCGTCACCACGTTCCGGGAC
The DNA here is from genome assembly GCA_965651815.1 of uncultured Microthrixaceae bacterium. Lineage (GTDB taxonomy): Bacteria > Actinomycetota > Acidimicrobiia > Acidimicrobiales > Microtrichaceae > CBFGTJ01. Next base: position 15,166 of record CBFGTJ010000040.1, read on the forward strand.
CTGTTCGAGAGCGACCTGTACTGCCGGGGCATCCGCAACGGCCACGAGCTGAAGATGTTCATCCCCGGTGGCGGCTCCGCGCCGTGGCTGTTCCCCGAGCACGTCGACCTGCCGCTCGAGGCGAAGGTCGTCGGCGGCGAGGGCTCGATGCTCGGCTCCGGGGCGATCATCGTCATGGACGAGACGACCGACGCGGTGAAGGCCTGCCTGCGCCTCACCCGCTTCTTCGCCCGGGAGTCCTGCGGCAAGTGCACGCCGTGCCGCGAGGGCACGAGCTGGGCCGAGAAGATCCTGCAGCGCATCCTCGACGGCAACGGCCGCCCGAGCGACCTCGACCTGCTGCTCGACGTGGGCGACAACATCTCGCCCGGCCCGTACCCCGTCGCCTCCGACGCCTCCCAGGGCCTCGAGGCGGTGCCGTACCCGCCGCGGCAGACCACCATCTGCGCGCTCGGCCCGTCCTCGGTGGCGCCGATGACCTCGGCGATCCGCCGCTTCCGGGACGAGTTCGAGGCGAAGATCGTGCGTCGGGACCCGATCCCGGTGCGGTCGGAGCCGATCGTGGAAGGCTCGACCCTGACCCCCGTCGATCACGCCGCACCGGAGGCGGCCGGCCATGTCTGAGATGCCCCGCCGCGTGGAGATCACCACCCCGGTCGAGGTGACCGTCGACGGCCGGACCATCACCGCCCAGGACGGCGAGCTGCTCATCGACGCCTGCGAGCGCAACGGCACCTACATCCCGCGCTTCTGCTACCACCCGCGCATGGAGCCGGTCGGCATGTGCCGCATGTGCCTCGTCGAGGTCGACTCCGGCCGCGGCCCGGCGCTGCAGCCCTCGTGCATGATCCCGGTCACCGACGGGATGACCGTCGAGACGGCCAACGAGCGGGTCGCCAAGGTGCAGGACGGCATCATCGAGTACCTGCTCATCAACCACCCGCTCGACTGCCCCGTGTGCGACAAGGGCGGCGAGTGCCCGCTGCAGGACCAGACGATGGCCTACGGCCCGGGCGAGTCGCGCTTCGTCGAGGAGAAGCGCCACTACGAGAAGCCGATCCGGATCTCCGAGACCGTGCTGCTCGACCGCGAGCGCTGCATCCTCTGCGACCGCTGCACGCGCTTCGCGAAGGAGGTCGCGGGCGAGCCCCTGATCCACTTCATCAACCGGGGCGCCTCGACCGAGGTCAACACCTTCCCCGACCACCCCTTCGCCTCCTACTTCTCGGGCAACACGGTGCAGATCTGCCCGGTCGGCGCGCTCACCGCGGAGCCGTACCGGTTCAAGGCCCGCCCGTGGGACCTCGAGGAGGTCGAGTCCACCTGCACCGACTGCTCGGTGGGGTGCCGGATCACGGTGCAGTCGAGCCGCAACCAGGTCATCCGCCACCAGGGCGTCGACGCGGACCCCGTCAACTGGTCCTGGCTCTGCGACCGCGGGCGCTACGGCTACGAGGCGGCCGACTCCTCCGAGCGACTCACCGAGCCGCTGCTGCGCGACGGCGACGAGCTGCGCGAGGGCCGCTGGGCCGAGGCGATGGGCCGCACGGTCGAGGCGCTGCGCGCCGCGGACCCTCGTGCGGTCGCGGTGATCGGCGGCTCGCGGCTCACCAACGAGTCCGCGTACGCGTGGGCGAAGCTCGCCAAGGGCGTCATCGGCACCGACCACACCGACGCCCAGCTCGGTGACGGGCTCCCCGCCGAGGTCGTCCTCGGCCTGCCCGGCGCCACCATCGACGAGGTCTGCACGCCGGGCTCCACGATCCTCTACCTGGGCCCGGACCCGAAGGAGGAGCTGCCGGTCTTCTACCTGCGGCTCAAGCACGCGGTCGACCGCGACCGCTCGCGCATCGTCGAGGTCTCGCCCGTCGCGACCGGGCTCACCCGCCACGCCGCGGCGTCGCTGCGGCCCCGGCCCGGGGAGCTCGCCACGGTGGTCGTCGCGCTGGTCACGGGCGAGGTGCCCTCGGGTGGCGCCGGTGGCGTCGACGAGGACGCGCTGCGCGCCGCCTCCGAGCTGGTGCGCGCCGCGGGCGACTCGCTCAAGGTCGTCATCGGGCGCCAGAACCTGGCCGAGTCGGCCGGCACGACGGTCGACGCCGCCCTCGCCGTGCGCGACGCCGTCCCGGGTGCCCGCTTCCTCACGGCGCTGCGCCGCGGCAACGTGCGCGGTGCCCTGGAGGCCGGCCTCGCCCCCGGCATGCTGCCCGGCGGCGACACCCTCGAGTCCGGTCGGGATCGCTGGACCGACGCGTGGGGATTCGTCCCCGCCGAGCGCGGGCTCGACACCGCCGGCATCCTCTCCGCCGCCGCCGAGGGGCGCATCGACGTGCTGGTGCTGCTCGGCGCCGACCCGCTGGTCGACTTCCCCGACCGCTCGCTCGCTCGGCGTGGCGTGGCGGGTGCCCGCACGGTGATCGCGCTCGACCGCTTCCCGACGGAGTCCGCGCTCGCCGCGGACGTGGTGCTGCCCGTCGCCGGCCACGCCGAGCTCGACGGCACCCACACCAACTTCGAGGGCCGGGTGAGCGTGTTGCGGCGCAAGGTCACCCCGCCCGGCACCGCGCGCAGCGACTGGATGATCGCCGCCGAGCTCGCACTCCGCCTCGGCGGCGACCTCGGCGTCGCCGAGTCGCACACCGAGCTGTGGGAGGAGCTGGTCGCGACGTCGCCCGTGCACGCCGGGCTCACCACCGCCGTGCTCGAGGACCCCGCGAACGCGGACGGCCTCCTGCTCGACCTCGACCGGTCCGGCGCGCCGCAGGTCGAGCCGACCCAGGTGCCCCGCGGCGACGCGTACTCGCTGCGCCTCGTCGTGCACCGGGTGCTCTACGACCGGGGTGCCTCGCTGCAGCGGACCGACCACGCGACCCGGCTCGTCGACGAGGGTGCCCTGCACCTCGGCACCGCGGATGCGAAGCAGCTCGGGATCGAGACCGGCGCCAGGGTGACGGTGTCGTCCAGTAGCGGATCGCTGTCCGCTCCCGCCGTGGTCGACGCGGGCGTCCCGCGGGGCACGGCGCTGCTGCGCCACAACCTGCCGGGCGTCGACGCCGGCGTGCTCGTCGGCGCCGACCAGGCGGTCTGCGACGTCCGGGTGGAGGTCGGCTGATGCTCGCCGCCGTGATGAACGACCCGCTCCTCGAGGGCGGCATCGGCTTCGAGGACGTCCTCATCGTCCTGCTGAAGGTCCTCGTCGGGTTCGGCGGCCTGCTCGTCGCCGTCATCCTGATGGTCTGGTTCGAGCGCAAGGTCATCGCCGACATGCAGAACCGGCTCGGGCCCAACCGGGCGGGGCCGTTCGGCATCCTCCAGACCCTCGCGGACGGCATGAAGCTCCTCCTCAAGGAGGACCTCATCCCGGACCGCGCCGACCGGTTCGTGTTCCGGATCGCGCCGTTCCTGTCCCTGATCCCGGCGTTCGTGAGCTTCTCGATCGTGCCGATCATGGGGAACTTCTCCGGCGGCCGGGACGGCCGCGTGGAGATCCTCGGGCGCGAGACCTACATGCAGGTCGCGGATCCCCAGATCGGCATCCTGCTGTTCCTCGCGATGTCGTCGATCGCGGTGTACGGCGTGATGCTCGCCGGGTGGGCGTCGGGCTCGAAGTACCCGCTGCTCGGCTCGGTGCGCGCCACCGCGCAGATGATCTCCTACGAGGCGGCCCTCGGCCTGTCCCTCGCCTCGGTGCTGCTCTTCTCCGGGTCGCTGTCGACCAACGCGATCGTCGCGGAACAGTCCGGGTTCCAGTGGAACCTCTGGATGACCGGGCTGGTGCCGTTCGTGATCTTCACGATCGCGGGCACCGCCGAGCTCAACCGCCCGCCGTTCGACCTCGTCGAAGCGGAGCAGGAGCTCGTCGGCGGCTTCCAGACCGAGTACTCCTCGTTCCGGTTCGCGATGTTCTACCTCGCCGAGTTCCTCAACACGGTGACGATGTCCGCGATCATCGTGACCCTCTTCTTCGGCGGGCCGTCCGGGCCGGACTTCGGCATCACCGGCTGGGTGTCGGACTACGTGCTGCCGTTCGTCTGGTTCTTCCTCAAGGTCTTCGTCTTCCTCGTGATGTTCGTCCTCTTCCGCGGCACGCTGCCCCGCCTGCGCTACGACCAGCTGATGGACCTCGGCTGGAAGGTCCTGATCCCGCTCGCACTGGGGTGGTTCCTGCTGCTCGTCGGGGTGCGCATCTCGGCGGACCAGGACTGGAACGTCATCGCCGTCGTCGCCGTGGCCGTCGCCGCCCTCGCGGCCGGTGGGGGCCTGCTGCTCGGCGCGATCCGCTCCTCGGCGGCCAAGCGCGCCGAGCTGTCGGGCGGGGCGAGCTACTCGAGCGGGGAGGCCGGCTGATGGGCTACCTGGACGGCTTCGGCGTCACCCTCCGCAAGATGCTGGGGGTCCACACCGATTCGGGTCGCCGCGTCACCCACGAGTACCCCGAGGAGGTGCGGCCGAAGCCCGCACGCTTCCACGGCCGCCACGTGCTGAACCGGTACGAGGACGGCATGGAGAAGTGCATCGGGTGCGAGCTGTGCGCGGGCGTGTGCC
>CBFGTJ010000041.1:0-19688 GCA_965651815.1 uncultured Microthrixaceae bacterium
CTTTGTCAAGGAAGCGGCCCACACCGTCGATGCAGAGCAGGTGCACCGCCAGGAACACCCGGACCCCGCCGCGCTCGCCCGACTCGACGGTGTGACCCACCGCTTCGGTGACGCGATCGCCCTGCGCGACCTCTCCTTCGCCGTCCCACCCGGGCAGATCACCGTGCTGCTGGGCCCCAACGGCGCCGGCAAGACGACGGCGATCCGTGCGATCACCGGCGCGCTCGTGCCCACCTCGGGCGAGGTGCGCACCTTCGGGCTCGACCCGCACCGCGACGGCGACCGGGTCCGCCCACGCTGCGGGGTCGTGTCCGCGAAGCCCGCCCTCTACGAACGCCTCTCCGGTCGCGACAACCTCGCCTACGCGGGTGAGCTGTACGGCGTGCGCGACGGCCTCGACGAGCGCATCGACGCCGCCGCGGAGCGCTTCGGCATCCGCGACGCGCTGGAGCAGCTGGTCGGCGGCTACTCCACCGGCATGAAGACGCGGCTCGCGCTCGCCCGCTCGATCCTGCACGACCCGGAGCTGCTCCTGTTCGACGAACCGACCTCCGGCCTCGACCCCGAGTCCGCGCACGCGGTGCTGGAGCTGATCCGGGAGATGACCCACGACGGCCGCACGGTGGTCATGTGCACCCACCTGCTCGCCGAGGCCGAGGGTCTGGCCGACCACATCGTGATGATGGAGGGTGGCACCGTGCTGGTCGCGGGCTCCCCCGACGAGCTCACGCACCGCTACTGGCCCCACCCCGTGGTCCACCTCGACGCGGAGGACGGCCGCCTCCTGGACCGCATCGCGTCCTGGGAGGGCGTCGTGGCGTACCGCCGCGACCCGTCCGGGGCCCGCCTCGAGCTCGACGACATCCGCCGGCTCCCGGACCTGGTCACCTCGCTGTGCGCGGACGGCGCCCGCCTCACCCGCGTCGACCCGCACCAGCCCACGCTGGAGGACCTGTACTTCACGATCCGGCGCCAGGCGAGCGGTCGGGCTGGCCGCGACGGGAGCCACGCGCTGGACCCGATCTCACCGAACGGCGTGCAGGTCCCGGTGCCGCCGACGGGGTCCGACCCGACCGCGTCGATGCCGAGGATCGACTGGCCCGAGCACGACGGCACGCCCGTGCCGGACGGGGGGAACCCACGATGACCGCGACCGCGAACGCCACCAGGGTCGGCCGCCACGGCCCCGCACCCGCGGAGCGGCGGCTGGACCGCCACCGCATGTGGGTCGTGACCCGGACCGAGCTGCGCCAGCTCCGCAAGTCACGCGACTACTGGATCCCGATGGTGCTGCTCGGCTCGATCTTCTTCCTGATCGTGCCGACGATCCTGCTGCTCATCATCACGCGGGTGGGGAGCATCCCGGCGGTCCAGCAGGTCTCGCAGACCCTCGAGATCCTCCCCGAGTCCGCGAGGTCGCAGATCCGCGGCGACGACCCGGCGACGAAGACGTCCTACGCGCTCGCCGTGTTCATGTTCGCCCCGATCGCCGTGGTGATCCCGCTGACGATCTCGACCGCGGTGGGCGCCGCGTCGCTGGTCGGCGAGCGCGAGCGCGGCACCGGCGAGTTCCTCGCCCACTCCCCCGCCTCGGTGCGCGAGATCTACCTCGGCAAGCTGATCGCCAGCCTCGTCCCCGGCTACGCGACGACGCTGGTCGGCTTCGGGGTGTACTCGCTCAGCGTGAACCTGATCGTCGGTCCCGACGTCGGGGGCTGGTTCTTCCCGACCGCCGAGTGGCTCGTGATGATGTTCTGGATCATCCCGCCGTTCCTGCTGCTGGCGCTGTCGCTGGTGCTGCGGCTCTCGGCGAGGGTCCGCTCGACCGCGGCGGCGCAGCAGGCCTCGGGCCTGATCACCCTGCCGCTGATCGGCATCGCCTACAGCCAGGCGACCGGCACCCTGGCCGGAGCCGGCCCCGAAGCGGGATGGATCCTCGGGGCCGTGGTCTGGGTCGTCGCGTCGGTCAGCCTGCACCGCGGGGTGCGCTCGGTGACCCGCAACCGCCTGCTGGGCGTCACCCAGTAGCGGCCACCCGGCAGCCGTCCGTCACCCGGCGGCTTCCAGCGCCTCGAGGACCTCGTCGGAGGCGTCGAAGTTCGAGTAGACGTCCTGCACGTCGTCGTGGTCGTCCAGGGCGTCGATCAGCCGGAGGACCGGCTTGACCTCCTCGACGCTCGTCAGCGGCACGGTCGAGGTCGGCAGCATCGTCAGGTCCGACGACTCGACCTCGATGCCGGCCTCCTCGATGGCGTGGCGGACCGCGGCGGTGGACGACGGCTCGCACACGACGGTCCAGCCCCCGCCCTCCTCACGGATGTCCTCGGCGCCCGCGTCGAGCGCGACGAGCATGAGGTCGTCCTCGGGCACCGAGCCGGGCACGCGGACGATGCCCTTGCGCTCGAACTGCCAGGCGACCGATCCCGGCTCGGCCATCGACCCGCCGAGCTTCGAGAACAGCGCTCGCATCTCCGGCCCGGTCCGGTTGCGGTTGTCGGTCAGCGCCTCCACGAACACGGCGACCCCGTTGGGCGCGTAGCCCTCGTAGGTGACCTCCTCGTAGGTGACGCCCTCGAGCTCCCCGGTGCCCCGCTTGACCGCGCGCTCGATCGTGTCGAGCGGCACCGAGGCGTCACGGGCCTTCTGGAACATCGTCCGAAGGGTCGGGTTGGCGTCGAGGTCGCCCCCGCCGTTGCGCGCGGCCACCTCGACCTGGCGGATCAGCTTGGCGAAGAGCTTGCCGCGCTTCGCGTCCGCTGCGCCCTTCTTGTGCTTGATCGTCGACCACTTGGAATGGCCCGCCATGTGTCTCCCTCCTGTCAGACCCGGACGTCCACGCCCAGGAAGTGCTCGTGCAGGCGCACGTCGTCGGCCAGCTCGGGGTGGAAGGTCGAGACCATGATCGCGCCCTGCCGGGCCAGCACCGGACGCCCCTCCAGCCGGGCGAGCACCTCGACGCCCGCGCCGACCTCCTCGAGCAGCGGGGCGCGGATGCACACGGCACGGAACGGCGGCGGCCCCAGCACCGGGACCTCGAGCTGCGCGGTGAACGACTCGACCTGGCGCCCGTAGCCGTTGCGCCGGGTGGTGATGTCGATGGCCCCGAGGCAGCGCTGGTCGGGCCGCCCGTCGAGGATGCGCGACCCGAGCAGGATGGCGCCCGCGCAGGTGCCGAGCACCGGCAGCCCGCTGCGCACGAGCTCCGCGAGCGGCTCGATCAGCCCGGTGCGCTCGGCGAGCATCGTGATCGTGGTCGACTCCCCGCCGGGGATCACCAGTCGGTCGAGGCCGTCCAGGTGCTCGGGCCGCCGGACCTGCACGGTCGGCTCGCCGAGCGATCGGAGGACCTGCTCGTGGAGCGCGAACGCGCCCTGCAGCGCCAGGACCCCGGTGGTCACCTGCCGCGCCGTCCTCGGCGGCGACGATCGGACGTCGGGCTCACCAACCGCGGTCCGAGAGCTTGACGTCGAGGTCGTCCATGCCGATTCCGGTCATCGGCGTGCCGAGGCCTCGGCTGACCTTCGCGAGGATCTCGGGGTCGCGGTAGTTGGTCGTCGCCTCGACGATCGCCTTCGCCCGGGGGCCCGGGTCGGCGGACTTGAAGATCCCCGACCCGACGAACACGGCCTCGGCGCCGAGCTGCATGGCGAGGGCGGCGTCGGCCGGCGTGGCGATGCCCCCGGCGCAGAACAGCGGCACGGGCAGCCAACCGGTGCGGGCGACCTCCTGCACGAGCGGCAGCGGCGCCTGGAGGCGCTTCGCCCAGTCGAACAGCTCGGCGGGGTCGGCCTGGGTGAGCTTGCGGATGTCGCCGGTGATCGCCCGCAGGTGCCGGACCGCCTCGACGATGTTGCCGGTGCCCGCCTCACCCTTGGAGCGGATCATGCAGGCGCCCTCGGCGATGCGGCGCAGCGCCTCGCCGAGGTTGGTGGCGCCGCACACGAACGGCACGGTGAAGGCCCACTTGTCGATGTGGTGCGCCTCGTCCGCCGGGGTCAGCACCTCGGACTCGTCGACGTAGTCCACGCCGAGCGCCTGGAGGATCTGGGCCTCGACGAAGTGCCCGATGCGGACCTTCGCCATCACCGGGATCGTGACCGCGGCCTGGATGCCCTCGATCATCTCCGGGTCGGACATGCGGGCGACGCCGCCGTCGGCACGGATGTCGGCCGGGACGCGCTCGAGCGCCATGACGGCGCACGCGCCGGCGTCCTCCGCGATGCGTGCCTGCTCGGGGGTGACGACGTCCATGATCACGCCGCCCTTGAGCATCTCCGCGAGGCCCCGCTTGACGAGCGGCGTGCCGGTCTCGTGGACGGGGTCGGCCCCGTTCGCGGGCTGGGTGGTCGGCGACTCAGGCATGGCAGAAGTGTACTTGCGGCGGAGGTCCCGCCCGAAGCGGGGTTCGGAGCACCATCAGGCGTCGCGCAGGCCGGCGGCGGCCTCGGCGGTGAGGAGCTCCGGCGCGGACCCCACCGCGGGCATGGCGACCCAGGTGGTGCCGGGGGTCAGGAGCACCGGCGAACCGTCCGGCCTGGTGAGCGTCCAGGGCTGCGTGCGCTCGTGGCGCTCCCAACGCCCCTCGACCAGGCGACCCGCGGTGTAGATCCACGCACGGCCCTCTCCGAGCGAGATCGCCTCCGGTGAGCGGGGATCGGCCGCGGAGCGGCCGTAGCTGGTCTCGAGCACGACGACGTTGGCGGGCGCCACCTGCTCGCCGGCCCGGTCCCCCTCCGGCGCCGCGTGGAGGGGTTCGCCCCCGGACCAGCGCAGCCAACCGGCCCGCTCCTCGTCCCAGACGTACTCCGAGCGCGACAGCCCGACCCCGATGCTGACCCCGGGCACCGGTTCGCCCTCGGGGAGCTCGTCCTCGTCCCGATAGGTGAACAGTGGCGTGGGCACCACCGCGGGCTCGTCGGCCGCGGCGAACGCCTGGCGTGCGTCGAGCACGAGGTTGTGCGGGGCGCGCCGCAGGTCGACCCGCCGGTACGCCCCCCGCAGCCGGTCGACGGAGACGTCCTGGATCCAGTCCAGGGAGCGCATGATCGAGGTCGTCGCCGGGTTCGCACCCGACCAGGCGGTGAGCGGACGGCCGAACATGGCGAGGAGGTCGGGGTCGCTCGTGCGTGCGGAGCGCACCGGCCCGACGTCGCCGACGTCCTGTGAGTGGTACACGGCCAGGAACCGGCTGATGCCCTCGACCTGCAGCTCCAGGACCACGTCGGCATCGGCGAGGCCCCACTGCGACACGGCGTTGGGGTGGTTGTCGACCTTCACCGCGAGGGCGGGGCGCTCGAGCAGCGAGGCCCGGTCCTCCGGCACGCGCAGCCCCGTCAACGGGGCCACCGGCCCGGTGGGTGGTTGCGTGGTCGTCGTGACCGTCGTGGTCGTCGACGTGGGCGCGGGCTCCGGCTCCTCGTCACCGCGGAGCAGCACGAACGCGAGCACGGCACCGAGCGCGACCGCTGCGACGGCGACGCCGATGACGATCGCCTTGCGGCGGGAGCCGCCGCCTTCCGGCTCGGTCACAGCTCCTCGAGCACCGCGATCCGCAACGGCAACGGCTGGGGCGTCGCGCTGCCCAGCTCACCGCCCGGTCCCCCGGCGGGATCCGCCAGCCAGAGGGGCGCGGAGGCCGTGGTCGCCGCCGGCACCTCCGTGCCGCGGTCGTCCATCGTCGCCAGCGCACGGATGAGGCCCGGCGGGTACTTCGTGAAGCCGACGGCGTCGAGGTCCGAGCGGACCGACGCCTGGTCGCCGAACGCGTCGTCGAGCAGCCGCGCCGCGAACGCGGCGGGCAGCGGCAGCGCCAGCACCGTCGTCGCGTAGCGCGCCGCTCCGCTGCGCACGCGTGCCGCGAGGTTGGCGAGCACGCCCTCGAGCTCGACCCGGCCGAGGGAGTCGACCAGGCCCCGGGTCACCACGAAGGTGGCACCGCGACCATCGGCCGCGGCCAGGGCGTTGAGCGACTCGTCCGGGAGGAGGCGCAGGGCTGGTGGCTCGATGCCGGCGACGATGCAGGTGCCCTCGAGCAGGTTCTCCAGGCGCGGCTCGGTGCCGGCGGCGACGGGTCGGGCCGGGAGCGGCGCGAGGACCCGGTCGGCGGCCGAGGACGCCCTGGTCCACACCAGCGCCGCCCAGCCGCCGGCGAGCACCACGGCGACGGCCACGCCGACCAGCGGGTGCACCAGTACGAGCACGAGGACCCCCACCAGGAGGGCGGGGACCAACCCGGCGAGCATGAGGGCCCGCACGAGCGCGTCCGTCGCGTCGTCGAAGGCACGTGGGGGGTGTGACATCGTGGCCAACGCTACCCGCTGGCAGCCGCGACCCCGGGGCTCACCAGCGCGCCGTAGATCTCGAGGTAGCGGTCACAGAGCAGCTCGAGGTCGAACTCTGCCGCCCGGCACTCGCCGGCGGCGCGCAGCCGCTCCGCCTCGGCCGGGTCGTCGAGGACGCGGCGCAGCGCGGCGGCGAGCGCGTCGGCGTCCCCGGGCTCGACCAGCGATGCCGCCGCAGGGGTGCCCTCGCCGCCGGGGCGGGCGACCTTGGCGTAGCCGGGGATGGAGCTGGCCACCACCGGGGTGCCCGCCGCCATCGCCTCGAGCAGGATCACACCGAAGGATTCACCGCCCAGCGACGGCGCGCAGAACACGCTCGCCGCGGCGAGGCGCCGGTCCCGCTCGTCGTCGTCGATGCGGCCGAGCCACTCGATCCGATCGTCGCGGTACCGCTCCCGGAGCCGGGCGGTGTCGGGGCCCTCCCCCGCGACCCACACCGCGACGTCCTCGGGCAGCTGCGGCACGGCCGACAGGAGCACCTCGAGGCCCTTGCGCGGCTCGTGCCGCCCGAGGAACAGGATCGAGCGCCGGTCGGTCGGCCACGGCTCCGCCTCGCGGAACCGCTGCACCTCGATGCCGTTGAACAGCACCAGGAACTCACCGCCCACCGCGTCGCCCGCGAGGGCGAGCGCGTCGTCGGACACCGCGACGCGCACGTCGAGGCGGTGCCCCAACCACTGCACCAGTGGGGCGAGCACCTGGTACGCGGGCTGGGATCCCGCGGCGTGGAACGTGCCCACCAGCGGCGCCGGCTTCAGCAGCGCCGCGGTGAGCGTCGGCCCCGGCACGAACGGCTCGTGCAGGTGCACGACGTCGAAGCTCTCGTCCCACAGGGCGCGGATCGTGCGCAGCTGTGCGGGCAGGTCGGGGGCGATCGGTGCGATCGAGCCGTTGGTCGCGGTGGGCACGCTGTTGCCCAGCGGGGTCACGAACAGCTCGGGCGGCGGGCCGTCGCAGGGGGCGAGCACCCGTGCCTCGTGGCCGCGGCGCCGCAGGGCCCGGGCGAGCGCGAGGACCTGGCCCTGGACCCCACCCGGGATGCTGAGGCTGTAGGGGCAGACCAGTCCGATGCGCACGGTCGCAGACTACGTGGGTCCGGGCAGGGGGCGATCAGCCCGCGTCGCGCGCCCACTCGGGGCGCTCGATCCCGAGCGCGTCGTAGTCGCTCGGCCAGTTCGGCTGCATGAGGTGCCACTGCTCCGGGGCCCTGCGGATCAGCTCCTCCAGCGCGTGGGCGAGGTCCTGGGTCACCCGCGTGACGTCCTCGCGGAGCTTGCCGCGGCGTTCGGTGTCGAGCGGCGGGAGCACCACCCCGTGGCAGCGGTCGCCCTCGAAGTACACGGCGGTGGGCAGCAGCGGCGAGCCGCTGCGCAGGGCCATGAGCGCAGGCCCGCCGGGCAGTCGGGTGCGCTCGCCGAAGAACTCCACCTCGATGCCGTCACCGCTGATGTCGCGGTCGCTCAGCAGGCAGAGGATCTTGCCGGCGGCGAGCGCCGCGCTGACCTCCGCGGCCGCCCCCGGGCCGAGCGGGATGATCTCCAACCCGATGCTGCGCCGGTAGTCGAGGAACCACTCGAACAGCTCCGGTGGCTCGAGGCGCTCGGCGACCGCGGCGACCTGCCAGCCCTTCACCTGGGAGATCCAGGCGCCGGCCCACTCCCAGCCGCCGAGGTGGGGCAGCGCCAGGATCGGCGCGACGCCCCGGTCGAGGGCCTCGGTGACGTGCTCGATGCCCTCGTGGCTGAAGCCCCGGTCGATCTGCTCGGGGGTCAGGTCACGGAGCCGCAGCGAGTCCAGGAAGTAGCGGCCGTAGGTGCGGAACACCTCGCGGACCTCGGCCTCGAGGAGTGCGGGGTCCATGTCCTCCCCGTGCACCCGGCGGCGGTTGCGCTCGACGATGGTCCGCTGGCTCGGTGAGATCGACGAGGCGACCGTGCTGCCGAAGCGGACCAGCGGCGACGCCAGACCGTGGGGCACGACACGGGTGAGCAACGACAGGGCGCGCATGCCCCCGACGGAGAGCTCCACAGCGGTCGGCGGGGCGGGTCAGTAGCCGGGCCGGGCACCGCCCCGGCGACGTGCCGCCGCCCGGGCCTTCCAACGGTCGCTGAGCGTGCGCTCGGGGCGGCGGGGGCTGCGGCGGCGACGGGAGGTCAGCGCCGGCGTCTGGCGGGTCGCCTGGTTCCAGACCTTCACGAACCGCTGGGCGGCGGTGACCGAGTTGAGCACCACGATCACCGCGAGGACCCACAGGAGCAGCGGGTCGAACAGGAGGCCGAGGCAGATGAGCACGAAGCGCTCCGCGCGCTCCACCAATCCGCCCCTCGCGTCGAAGCCGAGCGCGTCGGCCTTGGCCCGGATGTAGGACACGACCGAGGCGGTCACGTACCCGGCGACCGGCAGCATCGCGACCCAGGGCCGGCCGTCGGTGTCGACGAGGTACCAGGCGAAGCCGCCGAAGAGCAGGCCGTCGGTGAGCCGGTCGGAGACGGAATCGAAGAACGCGCCGCGCGAAGTGGCCTTGCCGGACGCCTTGGCGACCGCCCCGTCGAGCAGGTCGGGGATGCCGGTGAGGATGACCAGCACGAAGCCGAGGGTGAGCGCCCCGGCGCCGATGGCGACGGCGGCGGCCACGGCCATGACGATGCCGATGCCGGTCAGCACGTCCGCCGAGATGCCCGACCGGCGGATGCTGTTGCCGATCGGCCTGAGGCCGACCTCGATCTGGCTCCGCCAACGACCGTCGAACATGTTGCTCCTCGTGGAGGTCATCACGCTGACGGGCCACGCCAGGCCGGCCACCGCGCACCAAGTGCTAACTGCAGTTAGCGACGGTACCGCATCGAGGCCCGGCTGTGAAGGATGCGCCGCGCGTTCGCTACCCTCCGGCCGGACCGCTGGGGGGATGCAGATGGGTCGGAGGACGACACGTCGGGTGCTGGTGCGGCTCGTCGCGGGCCTCGTCGCGTGCGCCGCGGTGGCGGCCTGCTCACCACCGCCACTGGTGCCGCTCGCCCCGGTGGACGAGCCGGTGGTGGGCGTGGCGGATCCCGACGTGGTGCCGCCGATCCGCCTGCGCGGCGGCGACCTCGTCGACGCGCACGGCCGCGTCGTGCTGCTGCGCGGCGTCAACTCCGTGCGCAAGGAGGCGCCGTTCATCTCGCCGCTGGCCCCCGGCTGGCTGGGACCGCTCGAGCGCGAGCACCTGCGCGCCAGCGGGTTCAACGTGGTCCGCCTCGGCGTCACGTTCGCCGCGCTGGTGCCCGAGCCCGGCCGGATCGACGAGGAGTACCTGGCCCGGGTCGTGGAGGTCGTGGACCAGCTCTCGGCGGACGGCTTCTGGATCCAGCTCGACTTCCACCAGGACGTGTTCCACCAGATGCCCGCCTGGGCGACGCCGGCGGACGCCTGGGAGCTCTCCGACGAGCCGCCGGAGCTGCTCGCCTTCCTCGGGTGGGCGGCGGGCTACCTGAGCCCGCGGTCGCTGCGCCAGTGGGACTCGTTCCTCGCGGGCGAGCCCCACGTGGACGGCCGCTCCGTCGCGGAGGTGCTGGGCGAGGCCGCGGGCGCGCTCGCCGCGGCGGTCGCGGACCGTCCCCACGTCATCGGCATCGAGCTCCTGAACGAGCCCTTCTCCGGGTCGGGGGTCATGCGCTGCATCTTCGACGGGTGCCCCGACCTCGAGCGGCTGCTCACCGAGCGCTACGAGGAGATGGCCGCACCGATCCGCGACGCCGCACCCGGCATGCCCATCTGGTTGGAGCCGTTCGCCCCGACCGCGTACGTCGCCCAGCCGACCATGCCGACGCCCCGGATCGCCCCCACCCCGGAGGGCCCGCAGCTGGGCCTCGCGTGGCACCTGTACTGCCACGCGACCGACGGCGGGCGGGTCGAGCAGGTCGACCCGGCGACCGCCGGGTTCTGCCGGCTGCGCATGGACAACGGGTTCGCCGCGGGGCGCCGCCTCGCCGAGTCGCTCGGCGGCCCCCGCATCCTGAACGAGTTCGGGGCGTCCGCGAACCCGCTCGACGTCACGCTGGCCACCCGCCTCGCGGACGAGCAGTTCGTGTCGTGGATCCACTGGCACGGTGCCGAGGCCCGCAGCGCGACCGACTCCGTGCTGCCCGACGAGGTCGAGTCCCAGCTCGTGAGGCCGTACCCGCAGGCGACCGCCGGCACCCCCGGCGAGCTGCGCTACGACCCGGCGAGCGGGGACTTCTCCTACACCTTCACCCCCGACCCGGCGATCGCCGCGCCGACGTCGATCGTCGTGCCCGCCAGGGCGTACCCGACCGGCTACGAGGTCGACGTGCGCAACGGCGTGGTGACCTCGGGCGAGGCCGCGGGCCGCGTGACCGTCGAAGCGGACGGCTCGGGGCGACCCGTCACGGTGACCCTGGCGCGGGCGGGCGGCTGAACGTCACCGGCTGGTCGTCACCGGTTCGGCGTCAGCCGCGCCGGGACGGCTCCGGCTCGTGCCACTCCTCGGGGTTCTCCTCGGCGAACCACTCCACGACGTGGCCGTCGAGCCCGTCGACCAGCACGATCCCCCGCCGGCTGGGCGGGTTCTCGTGGGAGTACAGCAGGATGCGCCAGGTGGGCCGTGACAACCACCCTCGCCAGACCATCTGCGCGGCGGCGTGCCCGACCGGGAAGCCGACCTGCGCGGACGCGGTCACGAGCGCGTCGGACTCGTCCACCCGCAGGGTGCGGCCGGTGACGAGCCCGTAGGCGGCGAACGCCACCAGGCCGATCCCCGCCCACAGGATCCCCGCGTTCACCAGCGGCGACTCGTCGCCACGGGTCGCCCACAGCACGATGCAGGCGATGCCGAACATCGCGTAGAGCGCGGCGGGGATGCGGCGGCGGTCGTTGTTGGGGAAGGTGTGGGGGCCGACGAAGCCGGTGAGGTCGAGGTCCTCGGGGAGCTCGTCGACGTACTCCTCCTCGGGGGCCCGCTCTGCGGGCGGGCGGTCCTCGGTCATGGCGCGATCGTACCGCCGTCCGGCCAGACCTCCCGGAGCCGCTCCCAGACCTCGATCAGCGCGATCGGCATGACCTGGGCGCCGCCCACCACCCCCATGAAGTTCGCGTCGCCGACCCACCGCGGGACGCAGTGCACGTGCAGGTGGTCGGCCTGCGAGCCGCCCGCGGCACGCCCGAGGTTGATGCCGACGTTCACCGCGTCGCACCGCAGCGCCGTCTTGAGGACCCGCACCGAGGTCCGCACGAGGTCCCACAGCTCGCAGAACTCCTCGGGGCTGAGGTCGTCGAGGTCCGGCACCCCGCGGTTGGGCAGCACCATCAGGTGCCCCGAGGTGTACGGGAACCGGTTGAGGATGACGAAGCAGTGCTCGCCCCGGTGCACGATGAACGTCTCGGAGTCCGGGGCACCGCTGTGGAGGATCCGCTCGAACAGGGTGCGCCCGTCGTCGGGCATGCCCGGCGGGACCTCCCGCCGGCTCTCGGCGGCCCCGGTGACGTACGCGGAGCGCCACGTGGCCCACAGCTGGTCGAGTGGCATGTCAGCGCTCCCCCGCGCCGCGACGGCGGCTCACTTCCTCGCCTCGACCTCTGCCTGCAGCCGGTCGAGGAAGGAGTCGAGCGGGACGTCGCGCTCCACCTCGTTGCCGCGGGGGTTCACGCCGACCGTGCGGTTCGCCACGTCGTCGTCGCCGACGACGAGCACGTACGGCAGCTTCTCGCCCTTCGCCCGCCGGATCCGGTTGCCGAGGGTCTCGTCCGCGGCGGCGACCTCCACCCGGAAGCCCCTGGCCCGCATCCGTCCGGCGACCTCCGCCGCGTACTCGGCGTGCGCGTCCGACACCGGCAGCACCGCCACCTGCACCGGCGCGAGCCAGGTCGGGAACGCGCCCGCGTAGTGCTCGAGCAGCACGGCGAAGAAGCGCTCCACCGAGCCGAACAGCGCACGGTGGATCATCACCGGGCGGTGCCGCGCGCCGTCGCTGCCCACGTACTCGAGGTCGAAGCGCTCGGGCAGCATCAGGTCGACCTGGATCGTCGACATCTGCCACGACCGACCGATCGCGTCACGCACCTGCACCGAGATCTTCGGTGCGTAGAACGCCCCGCCACCCGGGTCCATGACCAGCTCGAGGTCCTTGGCCTCGGCCGCGCGGCGCAGCGCCTCGGTCGCCTCCTCCCACTGCTCCTCGGTGCCGATGGCCTTCTCCTCGGGGCGCGTCGACAGCTCGAGGTGGAAGTCGTCGAGCCCGTAGTCGCGCAGCAGGTCGAGCACGAAGTCGAGCAGCGAGGAGATCTCCTCCCCCATCCGCTCGCGGGTGGTGAAGATGTGCGCGTCGTCCTGGGCGAAGCCGCGGGCGCGGGTCAGGCCGTGCACCACGCCGGACTTCTCGTAGCGGTAGACGGTCCCGAACTCGAACAGCCTCAGGGGCAGGTCCCGGTAGGAGCGCTGCCGGCTCTGGTAGATGAGGATGTGGAACGGGCAGTTCATCGGCTTGAGGTAGTACGACGTGCCCGCCTGGTCCCCCTCGCGGTCGAGCTCCATCGGGGGGTACATGCCCTCGGCGTACCACTCGAGGTGGCCGGAGGTCTCGAACAGCTGCGACTTCGAGATGTGCGGTGAGTACACGAACTCGTAGCCGGCCTCCTCGTGCCGCTGCCGCGAGTAGTCCTCCATCACCCGCCGGACGATGCCGCCCTTGGGGTGGAACACCGCGAGGCCGGAGCCGACCTCGTCGGGGAACGAGAACAGGTCCAGCTCGACCCCGAGGCGCCGGTGGTCGCGCTTGGCCGCCTCCTCCAGGCGGTGCAGGTGCGCCTGGAGGTCCTTCTTGGTGGCCCACGCCGTGCCGTAGATGCGCTGGAGCATCGGGTTCTTCTCGCTGCCCCGGAAGTACGCGCCGGCGACCCGCATGAGCTTGAAGTGCCCGAGGCGGCCGGTGGAGGGCACGTGCGGGCCGCGGCACATGTCCACGAACCCGTCGGTGTTGCGGTAGAAGCTGATCTCGTCGCCGCCGACGACGTCGGCGGCGAGCTCCTCGTCGGCCGCGCCCCGGGCCGCGAGGTCCATGAACTCGAGCTTGTACGGGTGGTCCCGCATCAGCTCGCGGGCCTCGTCGATGGGCAGTTCGAACCGCTCGAACGGCTGGTCGGCGGCGATGATCTCGCGCATCTTCTCCTCGATGCGCTCCAGGTCCTCGTCGGTGAACGTGGCGCCGCCGGGCAGCTCGAAGTCGTAGTAGAAGCCGTCCTCGATGGCCGGACCACCCGCGAACGTCGCACCGGGCCACAGCTCGAGCACCGCCTGGGCGAGCACGTGGGCGGTGGAGTGGCGGATCTGCTCGAGGCCCTGGGGGTCACGGTCCGTGATGATCCGCACCCTGGCCCCGTCCGGGACCGGGGCCGAGAGGTCCTGCAGCTCGCCGTCGACCTCGACCGCGAGCGCCGCCTTCGCGAGTCCCGGTCCGATCGACGCCGCGAGATCGGCACCGGTCGACCCCTCGGGGAGGGTGCGCTCGGATCCGTCGGGCAGCGTGATCGTCAGGTCGGCCATCCACCCAACGCTAGCGGCGGGGAACGCTGCCCCCGGCACCACGCCCGGGCGCACCGACGCTGTCAGGGGCAGCTCGTAGGCTCCCCCGCCATGCCTGCGGCACGGGTGCACGCCACGTTCCTCCCGGGCGACCCCGGGCGCGCCGGGCGGCTCGCGCTGTGGGACGACCCGGGCGGGACCCGCCCGATGCCCCGCCCGGACCAGGTCGAGCTGGTCCTGCCCGCGGGCGGCGGGGTGCGCCGCCGCACCGTGCCGGCCACCGTGCTGCCGGTGCGCTCCCTGCTCGACGACCTCGCGAGCCTGCCCCTCGACGACCCCGGGACCTCCGCGTCCATGCACGCCTGGGCGGTGGTGGCGCGCGCCGCGCTGGGGCTCGTCGCCCGCGGCCGCCTGCACCCCGCGGTGTCGGCCGAGGGGTACGACACCTGGGCGCTCGGGCCGCTCGACGACGAGGACCGCCACGTGCTCGCGTCGCTCGCCGCGTGGCTGCCGCCCTCCGCGCACTGCGTGCCGGTCCCGGGGCGGTCACCGCTCGAGGTCCTCTCCCCCCAGGAGGCCGTTGCCGGGTTCTACCGGGCCGTCGCCGACGAGCTGCCACGAACGGCAGCGGCGGGCACGGTGTCGCGCCAGCGCGCCTGGTGCGGGAGCGAGCCGGTCGACGTCGAGTCGCTCCGCCCCTTCCTCGCCTCGGTCGACGCGGCCGAGCGGACGATCGTCGGCCTGCAACTGCACCTCCCCGACGACGAGGACGAGCCGTTCCGCATCGGGCTCCAGGTTCGCTCCGCGACCGACCC
Organism: uncultured Microthrixaceae bacterium; assembly: GCA_965651815.1. Taxonomy (GTDB): domain Bacteria; phylum Actinomycetota; class Acidimicrobiia; order Acidimicrobiales; family Microtrichaceae; genus CBFGTJ01. The sequence goes on from CBFGTJ010000041.1 coordinate 14,673, forward strand.
GTCGCGGGTGGCCGCGGCGTCGGAGCTGTGGGCCGGCACCGCGAGCGGGTTCGACCAGCAGGCGGAGGCCGACCTGCTGCTCGCCCTGCGGCGGGGCGCCCGCCTCTGGCCGCCGCTCGGCGAGCTGCTCGCGGATGCCGCCCCGTCCTCGATGGAGGTCGACGACGAGTCCGCGATGGACCTGCTCGGCCCGCTGGCGGGCCACCTGCGGGGCGCCGGCATCGAGGTCCTCGTCCCGGCGGCGCTCACCCGCACGCTGACCGCCAGCGCCCACGCCGAGCCACCCCCCGGCGCGGGTGACGGGCCCGCGACCTTCGACCTCGCGTCGATCTGCGAGCTCACGTGGCGTGCGAGCCTCGACGGCGAACCGGTGAGCGTCGAGGAGCTCTCGCGGCTCGCCGAGAGCCGCCGACCCCTGGTGCGCCTGCGCGGCCAGTGGGTCGTGGTCGACCCCACGGTCGTCGAGAAGCTCCGGCGGCGCGACCGACTGTCGGCCGCCGACGCGCTCGCCGCCGCGCTCGGGGCCGAGGTCACCATCGACGGGGAACCGACCGAGGTCGAGGTGGGCGGGGCCATCGCCGACCTGGCGGACCGGCTGCGGGAGGCGGCCCGCCCCCACGAGCTCGACGAGCCCGCCGGCCTGGACGCCACGTTGCGCCCGTACCAGCGCCGCGGCGTCGCCTGGCTCGCCGACATGACCGACCTCGGCCTGGGCGGCGTGCTCGCGGACGACATGGGGCTCGGCAAGACGATCCAGCTCATCGCGCTGCACCTGCACCGCCGGGGCAAGGGCCACGGGCCGACGCTCGTGGTGTGCCCCGCCACCCTCGTGGGCAACTGGGAGCGCGAGCTCGCCCGGTTCGCGCCGTCGGTGGCGGTGCGGCGCTACCACGGCCCGGGTCGGACCCTCGAGGGCCTCGGCGACGACGACGTGGCGATCACCACCTACGGCATCCTGCGCCGCGACGCGGACCGCCTGGCGGAGCGGAGCTGGGGCATCGTCGTCGCCGACGAAGCGCAGTACGTGAAGAACCCGAGCTCGACCACCGCCAGGATGCTGCGCCGCGTGCCCGCCGGCGCACGGCTCGCGATGACCGGGACGCCGGTCGAGAACCGGCTCACCGAGCTGTGGGCGTTGCTCGACTGGACCACGCCCGGGCTGCTCGGTCCGGTCGACTCGTTCCGCCGCACGGTCGCGATCCCCGTCGAGCGGGACCGCGACCCCGAGGCCACCGAGCGGTTCTCGCGCCTGGTCGCCCCGTTCCTCCTGCGGCGCCGCAAGGACGACCCGACCGTCGCCCCGGACCTGCCACCGAAGACCGAGACCGACCACCCGGTCCAGCTCACCGCCGAGCAGGCGGGGCTGTACCGGGCGACCGTCGAGGAGATCCTCGAGGCGATCGAGCGGGCCGAGGGCATCGAGCGGCGTGGGCTCGTGCTCAAGTTGCTCACGGCGCTGAAGCAGATCTGCAACCACCCCGCGCACTACCTGGGCCAGCACGGCCCGCTCGAGGGCCGCTCCGGCAAGCTCGAGGCGTTCGACGACCTCGTCGCCGCGATCACCGACGCCGGCGACTCCACGCTCGTGTTCACCCAGTACGTCGCGATGGGCCAGCTGCTGCTCGCCCGCCTCGCGGAGCTGGGCATCCCCGCCGAGCTCCTCCACGGCTCCGACCCGCTCGGCCGCCGCACCGCCATGGTCGACCGGTTCCAGGCCGGGTCGTTCCCCGTGTTCGTCGTGTCGCTGAAGGCCGGGGGCACGGGGCTCAACCTCACCCGGGCCACCCACGTGGTCCACTACGACCGCTGGTGGAACCCCGCGGTCGAGAACCAGGCGTCGGACCGTGCGTGGCGCATCGGCCAGGACCGTCCGGTGCAGGTCCACCGGCTGATCTCGGAGGGGACCGTCGAGGACCGGATCGCCGCGGTCCTCGCGCAGAAGCAGGAGCTCGCCGACGCGGTCGTCGGCGGCGGCGAGGCGTGGATCACCGAGCTCGACGACGCCGAGCTCGCCGACCTGGTCCGCCTGGGCGGGAGCGACGTCTGATGGCCCGGCGCGACTTCGGCACGACCTGGTGGGGACGGGCGTGGGTCGCCGCGCTCGAGAGCGCCGGACCCGGCTACGAGAGCCGCCTGCCGAGGGGTCGTACCTACGCCCGGAAGGGCGCGGTGCGCGAGCTCGAGGTGCACCCCGGCTACATCGCGTCCCGGGTCGTGGGCCGCACCGGCGAGCTCTACGACGTCACGATCGGTGTCCGCCAGCTCGCCGCCGCCGAGTGGGAGCAGGTCGCCGAGGCGATCGCCGCCCGTGCCGCGCACCTGGCGGCGCTGCTCGACGGCGAGCTCGACCCGGGGATCGTGGAGGATGCCCGTGCCGTCGACGTGGAGCTGCTGCCGCGCGCGTCGGACCTGCGCCCGGACTGCAGCTGCCCGGACTGGGCCGAGCCGTGCAAGCACGCCGCCGCGACCTGCTACGTGGTGGCGAACGAGCTCGACCGCGACCCGTTCGAGCTGTTCCTCGTGCGCGGGATGGACCGGCGTGACCTGATCTCGCTGGTCCGCTCGAAGCGCAGCGGCTCGGAGGTCGCCGCCCCCGAGGGCGCACCACCGGCGGTCGAGGGGGTGCGCGCCTCCGCGGTCTGGAAGGGGCGCTCGCTCGACGAGGCGCCCGCGCCACCTCCGCCCGGCGCCATGCCCCGGGCGGCGCTGCTGGCCGAGCCGGGGCGCGTCGCGCCGTGGGACGCGGAGGTGCCCGACAGCCAGTTCGTCGATCCCGCGATGGTCGACGAGCTCGCCGAGGACGCGGTGCGCCGCGCCTGGCTGATGCTCGTCGACGGCGCGCCGTCCGGGCTGTCGAGCGGTCCCCGTGCCGACCTTGCCCGCCGGGCCGCGTGGGCGGCACCCCACGACCTCCCCGAGCTGGCCGACCGTGCCGGGGTCACGGTCCAGCGGCTCCGCGCCTGGGCCGACGCGTGGCGCCTCGGCGGCGACGTCGCGGTGACGGTGGTCGCCGACGACCTCTGGTCGACCGACCCGACCGAGCTGGAGGCGGCGCGTGAGCGGCTGGTCGAGGCCGGGTTCAGCCGGCGCTCGGTCGCGGTGAACTACGACAGCCTTCGCCTGGCGGGCAACGTGTGGCTCGTGCTCGGCCCGGACGGACGGTGGTACCGGCTGCGAGGGACGGGCCGCCACCAGGAGCTGCGGCTGGAGGCACCACCCGCGGCGGACGTGGTCGACCTCGTCGAGGCCCCGTGATCCGCTCCCCTCAGGTGGGGAGCACCAGCCCGAGCGCTGCGACCGACGCGGCACCCGCCGCGCCCGCACCGAGGAAGGGCCGCCACGCCCCGGCGCGACGGGCGACCTCGGGCAGCGCACCGATCGCGACTGCGGCCATCATGCCGCCCGCCACGGCGACCGCTGCGTCGACGACGCCGGGCGCCACGGTGGAGCCCGCGGCGGCGAGGGCCGCCCCGAGCGGCTCGGGCAGCGTCGCAGCGGCGAGCACCGCGGCGGGCACCCGCCCGCCCTCGAACGGTGCGACGAAGGCCAGCTTCTCCGGCAGGTTGTGCGCGGCGACGGCGACGACGAGGGGCAGCGACACGGCCAGGCCCGCCGCGCTCAGGGCGGCACCCACCGCGAACCCCTCTGGCAGGTCGTGCAGGACCAGCGCGACGCCGAGCACCGGGGCGATGCCCGCCGCGACCGTCGTGCGGCGGACCACCCGGGCCGCGAGCCACACGAGGACGACCCCTGCGGCCATGGCCCCGAACCCCGCGCCGGACCCCATGGCCCTCGCGGATGCCGGAGCCACCTCGACCAGCGCGATCCACAGCATCACCCCGGCCGCCAGGCCGGGCGCGACCGCGGAGCCGCCGACGCCGCCGCGGCCGAACCGCACCAGCGCCACCGCGGCCGCGGTGGTCAGCACGGAGACGACGGAGACGAGCACGAATCCCAACATGCCCTTTAGAACCCTTCTAAACTAGGGGCTATTCCAACTTTGGAAGGATTCGTCCACAGCGGGGGTTCCGAGAGCATGAGCGCGACGCACGCCACCCTCATCGAGCGTTTGCGGGCCCGGCCGGGCTTCCGGCTGACCGCGCAGCGCCGCGCGGTCGCCGAGGCGCTCGAAGCCGGCGACCACCTCAGCGCCGAGCAGGTGTTCGAAGCGGCGCGGCGAGCGCTGCCCGAGATCAGCCTGGCGACCGTGTACAACACGCTGAACGAGCTGGTCGCGCTCGGTGAGGTGCAGGAGGTCGCCCTCGGTGCGGCCCGGCGCTACGGCGCGAGGGTGCACGACCGGCACCACCACCTCGTCTGCGACTCGTGCGGCGCGGTCCTCGACGTGGAGCCGAGCGGTCCGGTGCCCGACCTGCCGCGGGCGGAACGGCACGGGTTCGAGGTCCGCGACGTCGAGGTGACCTACCGCGGCACCTGCCCTGCCTGCCTCGCGCGTCGCTCGACGAGCTGACCGATTCGTCGCGGACCGGCACGACGGGAACCGCGCCCACCCGCACGAATCCTCGGGGGTCGTGGTCGGTGAGCGACCACAGCACCGCCGTCATTCCGGCGGCCCGTGCTCAGGCGGTGCTGAGCTCCAGCTCGGGGTCGAGCGGGCGCGACTTGAGCACCGACGCGGAGGAGCGGCGTTCGACGCCATCGGCCTCGACCGCGGCCGGGGCGGACCGGGCGAGCGGCCTCGGCGGCCCGCTCGCCGCCGACACGACGACCAGCTCGCGCTCGACGCGCACCGGCTCGGCAGCCGGTTCGGGCTGGCGCTCCGGGAGCGGCACGACCGGCGCCACCTTCGGGGTCGAGGGCTTCGTCGCGTAGGTGTCGACGTACTCCTGTCCCGAGAGGTTCCGGATCTCGTACATCACCTCGTCGGTGATCTGGCGCAGGACCAGCCGGTCCTCCATCCGGTCGCAGTACTTCGTCACGTCGATCGGCCGACCGAAGCGGATGTGCACGCGACGGAAGGGCCTCGGCAGCGGCGCGTCGGGTGGCTGCACCTCG
>CBFGTJ010000042.1:0-19557 GCA_965651815.1 uncultured Microthrixaceae bacterium
GTGGTGTCGCCTGTCCGCCTCTGGGGGTGGGCGGGCCTCCCCAACCCCACTGGCGGGGGCGGGGGGGGGGCCCCAAGGGGCTGCCGGGAGCGGTGTGCGGACGCCAGGGTCACCCAGCCGCACGCCGCCGCTCGCTACGATCGAACCTGTGTTCGTGCTCGGTGTCGACCCCGGCCTGTCCCGTTGCGGGTACTGCGTGCTCCAGGTGACGGGCCACCGCAGCCGGGCCATCGCGCTGGGGGTGCTGCGCACGCCACCGGAGCTGCCCGTGCCGGAGCGGCTCGCCGAGCTGTGGGCCGACGTGCGCGGCCTGCTCGAGGAGTTCTCGCCCGCCGCGGTCGCGGTGGAGCGGGTGCTGTTCCAGACGAACGTGCGCACCGCCATCGGGGTCGCGCAGGCGTGCGGGATCGTCATGGCCGAGGCGGCGTCGCGGGGACTCGCGGTCGCCGAGTACTCGCCGAACCAGGTCAAGGATGCCGTCGCCGGCCACGGCGGCGCCGACAAGCAACAGGTGCAGGAGATGGTGCGGATGCTGCTCGAGCTGGAGGCTCCACCACGGCCCCCGGACGCGGCCGACGCCGCCGCGGTCGCGCTCACCCACGTGGCGCACACCGGCGGGCTGCAGGCAGCGGCGGTGCTGTCGTGATCGGGTCGCTGCGCGGCGAGCTGCTCCACCGGGATGACGGCGAGCTGCTCGTCGAGGTCGGCGGCATCGGCTACCGCGTGCAGGTCACCCCGGGCACCGCGCTCGAGGTCGGCGAGGCCGGCGGCGAGGTGTTCCTCCACGTGCACCACCACCGGCGCGACGACGTCGAGACCCTCTACGGGTTCACCTCCGTCGACGAGCGCCAGGTGTTCGAGACCCTGATCGGGACCCACGGCGTCGGCCCGGCGCTGGGGCTCGCGATCCTGTCGGTCCACTCGCCGCTCGCCCTGCGGACGGTCATCGCCAGCGAGGACGTCGCGGCGCTGTGCCTCGTGCCGGGCGTGGGGAAGAAGACCGCCGCCCGCCTGCTCGTCGAGCTGAAGAGCAAGCTGGCGCTGCCCGAGGGCGACGGTGCCGCCGCCGAGGTGGCCTCGATCGGGAGTGGCGGCGGGTCGGTCCGCTCCGACGTGCGCGACGCCCTCGCCGGGCTCGGCTACGGCAACGACGAGATCTCCCGCGTCCTCGCCGACCTGCCCGAGGAGGGTGACTCCTCCGACCTGCTGCGCCAGGCGCTCCAGCGCCTGGCCGCCGCCTGAGGGGCGACGTGGCACGCGACGAGCTGCTCCGTGCGACGCCGGACGACGACGACCTCGAGCTCGAGGGGCCTCCGGCCACCGCGGCCGGCGGGGAGGGGTCGCTCGACCCGATCGCCTCGCTGCGACCGCGCACCCTCGACGAGTTCGTCGACCAGACGGAGCTCAAGCGCCGCATGGCCGTCATCCTCGAAGCGGCCCGGCGGCGCAAGCAGGCGGCCGACCACTTCCTCTTCGCCGGTCCCCCAGGTCTGGGCAAGACCTCGCTGTCGGTGATCGTCGCCGCCGAGATGGACGTGGCGCTGCACGTCACCTCCGGTCCGGCGCTGGAGCGCCCCGGTGACCTGGCCGCGATCCTCACGAAGCTCGGTGAGGGCGACGTGCTCTTCATCGACGAGATCCACCGGCTGTCCCGGTCCGTCGAGGAGGTGCTCTACCCGGCGATGGAGGACTTCCAGCTCGACATCGTGCTGGGCAAGGGTCCCGCGGCCCGCTCCATCCGCCTCGACCTGCCGAGGTTCTGCCTCGTCGGCGCGACGACCCGGACCGGGCTCATCACCGGGCCGCTGCGCGACCGCTTCGGGCTGGTCGCACGGCTCGACTACTACGACCCCGACGACCTCCGGGCGATCGTCGAGCGGGCGGCGCAGATCCTCGGTGCCGAGATCGACGCCGGGGGTGCGTGGGAGATCGCCCGGCGCTCGCGGGGCACGCCCCGCATCGCCAACCGCCTGCTGCGCCGCGTCCGGGACGTCGCGGAGGTCGAGGGTGACGGGCGCATCGACGAGCACGTCGCACGGGCCGGGCTGGAGCTGTTCGGCATCGACGCGCTCGGGCTCGACAAGGTCGACCGCTCGATCCTCTCCGCGCTCTGCGAGCGCTTCGGCGGGGGTCCCGTCGGGCTGTCCACCCTCGCGATCGCGGTGTCGGAACCGACCGAGACGGTCGAGGACGTCTACGAGCCGTACCTGATCCAGCAGGGGCTGCTGATGCGCACCCCGAGGGGTCGGGTCGCGACGCCGGCGGCGTGGCACCACCTGGGGCTCGTCGCCCCGCCGTCGGCCCACACCCCCGCGGATCCCTCCCTCTTCGACTGACCCTTCCCGTTCTGTGTCCCGGTACTGAGGGTCCACCCTCACTTCCGGTGCACAGTTCAAGGGTTCGGGGACCGGGGAGCGACGCCCGTGGACGAGCCCGCCTCCACCGCCCATCCTCCGCGGCGTGATCCCCGACCCGCTGCTCCCACTCGCCGAGTCCCAGCACGGCCTGATCACCGCGACGCAGCTGCGCGATCTCGGCTTCGGGCCCCACGCCTTCGCCGATCGGGCGGGCTCGGCGCAGTGGGTCGCCCTGACCGACGAGGTGCTCCGCAGGGCGGGCGCGCCGGAGAGCCGGGGACAGCTCGCGCTGGGCGCGGTGCTCGACGCCGGTCCCGGCGCGGCGCTGGCGTACAGCTCGGCGGCGGCGTGGTGGCACGTGCCGGGCACCGAGCTCGAGCCGCTCCACGTCGTGCGCGCCCGGCGCACGCAGCGACGCCCGCAGGTCGCCCACCTGCACACGGTTCGGCTCCTGCCGGAGCGTTGGACGACGGTGCTCGACGGGGTGCCGATCGTCCGTCCGGAGCTGTTGGCGATGCAGCTGTTCGCGCAGTACCGGTTCGAGCGCGCCGAGCGCCACGTCGACGCGCTGTGGTCGCTGCGGCTCCTGTCGGGACCGTCGCTACGAGCGTTCGTCGACGAGATGGGTGCCCGGGGGCGCAACGGCATCGGCGGGCTGCGCCGCTACCTGGACGAGCGCGGCGATGGCTACGTGCCGCCCGCGAGCGGGCTCGAGGGACGTGCGATCAAGATCCTCGCGGAGGCCGGGATCCCCATGCGGCGGCAGGTCGACAGCGGGGGCCCTGCCTGGACGGGACGGGTGGACCTCCGGCACGAGGTCGAGCCGGTGATCGCGGAGGTGCAGAGCGAGCGCTACCACCTGGCGCTCAGCGACCGCCGGGACGACGAGGCTCGGCACGCTGCACTCGCCGCGGCCGGGTTCCAGGTCGTCGAGCTGTGGGACTCCCAGGTGTGGCACCGGCCCCGCGAGGTGGTCGAGCTCGTGCGCTTGGCCGTCCTGCGCGCCAGAGGCGCGTCCCCCACCCGTTCTGTGCACCGGAAGTGAGGCTCCACCCTCAATTCCGGTGCACAGAACACGGATGCACAGAACGGTGGTGGGGCGGCGGGGTCGGTCTCCTCTGAGAGCTGACGACCCGTCGAATTCGGCGTGTGCACCGTCGCGTGGTTTTCTGGTGGGAACCTCTTGGGTACCGATCAACACCCCCACGCACGGAGCGACCGACAGATGGAACGAACCTCATTCACCGACGAGCACCACATGTTCCGCGAGGCGTTCCGGACGTTCGTGGAACGTGAGATGGTGCCCCACCGTGAGCGCTGGGAAGAGGCGGGGATCGTCGACCGCGAGCTGTTCGCGAAGGCGGGCGCGTCGGGCTTCCTCGCGATGGCGGTGCCCGAGGAGCACGGCGGCGCCGGGGTGAAGGACTTCCGCTACAACCAGATCGTCGCCGAGGAGATCTGCGCGGCGGACGTGTACCCCGCCGGCCTCGGCATGACGCTGCACAGCGACGTCTGCCTCCCGTACTTCCTCGACTACTGCAACGACGAGCAGAAGAAGCGGTGGCTGCCCGGCATCGCCTCCGGTGAGCTCATCACCGCGATCGGCATGACCGAGCCCGGCATCGGCTCGGACCTCGCCTCCATGTCCACCACCGCGATCCGCGACGGCGACGAGTACGTCATCAACGGCTCCAAGACCTTCATCACCAACGGCATCCTCTCCGACCTGGTCATCGTCGCCTGCAAGACCGACCCGACCCAGCGCCACAAGGGCATGTCGCTCGTGGTGGTCGAGGCCGGGATGGAGGGCTTCGAGCGCGGCCGGAACCTCGACAAGGTCGGCCTGCACGCCCAGGACACCGCGGAGCTCTTCTTCAACGACGTGCGGGTGCCCGTGGAGAACCGGATCGGGGAGGAGGGCGAAGGGTTCCTCCTCCTCGTGAAGAACCTGCCCCAGGAGCGCCTGTCCATCGCGGTCGCCGCGGTCGGGCACGCCCGGGCGACGCTCGAGTGGACCATCGAGTACTGCAACGAGCGGACCGCGTTCGGGCAGAAGATCGGCAGCTTCCAGAACAGCCGCTTCAAGCTGGCGGAGATGCTGACCGAGATCACCATCGCCGAGACCTTCGTGGACCGGTGCGTCGCGGGGCTCAACGAGGGCACCCTCACCGCCGAGGAGGCCGCGATGGCCAAGTGGTGGACCACCGAGCTGCAGAAGAAGGTCGCGGACACCTGCGTGCAGCTCCACGGCGGGTACGGCTACATGAACGAGTACCCCGTCGCCCGGGCCTACCGGGACGCCCGCGTCACCTCCATCTACGGCGGTACGACCGAGATCATGAAGGAGATCATCGGCCGCTCCATGGGCTTCTGATCCCGCCGTCGGCGCCCCCGCGGCGGAGCAGCGGTCGGTGAGGACCGACGAGCTCGACTACGAGCTGCCCGACGAGGCGATCGCACAGACGCCCGCCGAGCCGCGGGACTCGGCGCGCCTGCTGGTCGACCGTGGCCCTGCAGCCCCGCCCGAGGATGCGACCGTGCGCGACCTCCCCGGGCTCCTGCAGCCGGGCGACCTCGTCGTCGTCAACGACACCCGGGTCCTCCCGGCCCGCGTCGAGGTGGTGCGGGCCGGCGGCGGCAGGGGAGAGGTGCTGCTGCTGGAGGAGCGCGACGGCGGCTGGTGGCAGGCGCTGTGCCGCCCGTCCCGCAAGCTGCGGGCGGGGGAGGTCGTGCAGAGCGCGGTGCAGGGGCTCGCGTTCGAGATGGGCGGCGAGGAGGGCGGCACCCGGCTCGTCCGCCCGATCCACGACGAGCCGCTCACCGAGGTCCTCGAGCGCGTCGGGCAGATGCCGCTCCCGCCGTACATCACCCGCCGGCTCACCGACGCCGACCGCTACCAGACCGTCTTCGCGCAGCGGCCCGCCTCGGCAGCGGCGCCGACCGCCGGGCTCCACCTCACCGACCGCGTCCTCGACGGCCTCCGTGCACGTGGCATCGAACTGGCACGCGTCGAGCTGGTCGTCGGCCTGGACACCTTCCGGCCCATCGCCGCCGAGGTGGTCGAGGAGCACGACATCCACTCCGAGCGGTACCACGTTCCCGCCGAAGCGCGGACGGCGCTGGAGCGGTGCCGGCAGCGCGGTGGTCGTGTCGTCGCGGTGGGCACCACGACCGTGCGCGCGCTCGAGTCGCACGCCGCGACCGGCCAAGCTGAGGGCCGAACCCGCCTCTTCATCACGCCCGGCTACCAGTTCCGGGTCGTGGACGTGCTGATGACGAACTTCCACCTGCCACGCTCGTCGCTGCTCGCGATGATCCACGCCTTCGTCGGACCGCGCTGGCGCGACCTCTACGCGACGGCGCTCGAGCGGGGCTACCGCTTCCTGTCCTTCGGCGACGCGATGCTGCTGGAGCGCGCCGGTGGGGACGGCACCCCGTGAGGCTGGGGATCGAGGTCACCCACCGCGACGGCGCGGCACGCGCCGGTGTCGTGCGGACCCCCCGCGGCGAGATCCGCACCCCGGTGTTCATGCCGGTCGGCACGCAGGGCTCGATCCGGGCGCTGACGACCGACGCCTTCGCCCGGCTCGCCGCCGCGGACGGCACGGTCCCCGAGGTGATGCTCGCCAACTCGTACCACCTCATGCTGCGGCCCGGCGCGGACGTGGTCGAGAAGCTCGGCGGCCTGCACCGGTTCACCGGGTGGGACGGCCACCTGCTCACCGACTCGGGCGGCTTCCAGGTGTTCTCGCTGGGCCCCAAGGTGACCGAGGAGGGCGTCGAGTTCCGGTCGACCTACGACGGTGACCTGGTCCTGTTGTCCCCGGAGCGGGCCGTGGCGATCCAGGAGCAGCTCGGCGCCGACATCCAGATGGTGCTCGACGTCTGCCCCTCGCTCCCCGCCGAGCGGTCGGTGCTCGTCGACGCCGTCGAGCGCACCGCCCGGTGGGCGGCACGGGCCAAGGCGGCGCACCGGCGCACCGGCGACCAGGCCCTGTTCGGGATCGTGCAGGGCGGCACGGAGCCCGACCTCCGGCGTGAGTCCGCGGCGCGCACCGTGGAGCTCGACTTCGACGGGTACGCCGTGGGCGGGCTCTCGGTCGGCGAGCCCCGCGAGCGGACGATGCCGGCGCTGGCGGAGGCGCTCGCCGGGCTGCCCGAGGACCAGCCCCGCTACCTCATGGGCGTCGGCGACCCGCTGTCGATCGTCGACGCGGTCGCCCTCGGGGTGGACATGTTCGACTGCGTGCTGCCCACGCGGCTCGCCCGGCACGGCACCCTGCTCACCGACGGGGGGCGCCTCAACATCAAGCGGGCGGAGTTCGCCCGCAGCGACGAGCCGATCGATCCCGACTGCGCCTGCGCGACCTGCCGGCGGCACTCACGGGGCTACCTGCGGCACCTCGTGGCGATCGGCGAGCCGGCCGCGGCGACCCACTGCACCGTGCACAACCTCACCTGGATCCTCGGGCTCGTGGGGCGCATCCGCACCGCGATCGAACGGGGTTCGCTCGCCCAGCTGCAGGCCGAGATCCGCCGCATCTGGGACGATCCGGCAACCTGAGCTCGATTCCCGCGGGGGAGGCGGGCGGCGTAGGCTCGGCGCACTGTGACGTTCTCCACCACCACCAACGTGATCGCCCAGCTGCTCGCCCAGAACGACAACGCCCAGGGCGGAGGCCTCCTGAGCCTGCTGATCATCCTCATCCCGATGGGGGCGATCCTCTACATGACGATCGTCCCCCAGCGGAAGCAGCGGCAGCGCCACGCCGACATGCTGCGACGGCTCGACGTCGGCGACGAGGTCCTCACCACCGGGGGGATCGTCGGCACGATCACCCACGTCGAGGACGACGTGTTCCACGTCGAGGTCGACACCGACGTCGTCATCCGCGTGGCGAAGTCGGCGATCGCACGGAACATGGCCGAGCCCGACCCCGCCGAGAAGCCCGCGGGCCAGCGGCGCGGCCTGCTGGGCGGTGCCACCACGGGCGCATCCGACGACGACGCCCCCTCCGAGGAGAAGTGACCATCGGCCGGTGGCCCGGGGCCTCCGGCTAGGTTGACCCGCTCCGTTCCACGACGAGGCCGCCGATGCGAAAGCACCCCGCCCGGATCCTGATCGCCTCCACCGCCGTGACCGTGGTCGTGCTGGTGGCGACCGTGGTCTTCGGCGGCTCGCCCAAGCTGGGCCTCGACCTGCAGGGGGGCATCGCGGTCAACCTCCAACCCGTCGAGGACGGCGAGGTCACCAGTGACGTCACCGACGACCAGCTCGACCAGGCGATCGAGATCATCCGCCGTCGGGTGGACGCGCTGGGAGTGGCCGAGCCGGAGGTGTCCCGCCAGGGCAACACCGTGTCGGTCCAGCTTCCCGGCGCCAAGGACCAGGCCGAGGTGCTCGAGGTCGTCGGCAAGACCGCCCGGCTCGAGTTCCGGCCCGTGCTGGCCGCCGTCGGTTCGGTGCTGGAGGGGGACGCGCGTCGCCAGGCCACCGAGCGCGCCGAGGAGATCCGGGTCGAGCTCGGCCTGCCCGACGACGTCACGGCCAGCCAGGTCTACGAGGACGAGCTGACCAAGGCGGCCGAGGAGCAGGGCGCCGAGGAGCAGGGCGCCGAGGAGCAGGGCGCCGAGGAGCAGGGCGACGAGGCCGAGGGATCCACCACGACGACCACGGCGCCGCCGGCGCCGAAGAACCAGTGGGGCGTCGACACCACGAGCCCGGAGTTCCAGGAGCTGCTCCAGCTCGAGACCCAGCTCGAGGCCCGGATCACACCCCCCGAGGAGCGCACCGACGACGGCGAGGTCACCCTCGCGACCCAGGACGGTTCCCTGCTCCGCCTCGGCCCCGTCGCGCTCGACGGGCGCACCGTGGAGAACGCCACCGCCGGCCTGTCGACCCAGGGCCAGTGGACCGTCAGCCCCGTGTTCCGCGGTGGTGAGGACGGCATCGACCAGTTCAACGAGGTCGCCGCCCGCTGCTACGCCGGCGACGCGACCTGCCCGAACATCGGCGGCGGGCAGGGCCAGCTCGCGATCGTCCTCGACGACGAGATCCTGTCGGCCCCGACGATCCAGATGCCGAACTTCAAGCGCGACGAGATCCAGATCTCGGGGTCGTTCGACCGGGAGTCCGCCGAGGCGCTCGCCGTCGCCCTGCGCTACGGCTCGCTGCCGATCGAGCTCGAGCCCCAGCAGGCCGAGACGGTGTCCGCGACGCTCGGCAAGGGTGCCCTCCGGGCGGGCATCGTCGCCGGCCTCATCGGCCTCGCCCTCGCCGCCGGCTACATGCTCCTCTACTACCGCCTGCTCGCCCTCGTGGCGATCGGCGGCCTCGCCCTGTCCGGCGCCGCCCTGTGGGTGCTGATGTCGCTGGTGGGTGCGACGGTGACGCTCGCCGGCGTGGTGGGCATCGTCGTGTCGGTCGGCGTGACCGTCGACTCCACCGTCGTGTACTTCGAGGGGCTCAAGGAGTACGTGCGAGGCGGCGCGACCGTGCGGGCCGCGGTCGACCGCTCCTTCACCACCGCCTACTCCACGATCATCAAGGCCAACATCGCGTCGCTGATCGGCGCCGGCATCCTCTACTGGCTGGCCGTGGGGCCCGTCCGCGGGTTCGCGTTCTACCTGGGGGCGATGACGCTGCTGAACCTCATCGCCACCTACGTGTTCGTGTACCCCGCCACGGCGGTGATCGCCCGGTCCCGCCTGGCCGACCGGCCCTCTCGCCTCGGCATCCCCGTCGACGACCTCGAGGAGCCCGGCAGCGCACCGATCCACGACGCGCCCGACCCGTCGGCGGGCGCCGCCGCCACCGTCCCGGGGGCCCGATGAGCGTCCTTCGCCAGCTCTACCGCAACACCAACGACTTCGACCTCCCACGGTGGTCGCGGCGACTGCTCGTCGTGTCCGCGATCCTCGTCGGCGCCTCGATCGTCTCGCTCGTGACCCAGGGCCTCGAGCTCAGCATGGACTTCGAGGGCGGTTCCCGCTGGGAGGTGCCCTCCGCGGAGCTCGACCAGGACGACGCACGCGAGGTGCTCGACGAGCAGGGCGTCAGCGGTGCGCGCTTCCAGGAGGTCACGCTCGCCGACGGCACCGAGGTGCTGCGGATCTCCAGCGAGCTGCAGGACATCGACGACGGCGCCCGGGTGGCGGACGAGCTCGCGCGTGCCGCCGGGTTGGAGCCCGGCGAGGTCACCGTCTCGACCATCGGCCCGTCGTGGGGCGCGGACATCACCCGGCAGGCGGCGATGTCGCTGGTGTGGTTCACGATCCTGCTCGGGATCTACCTCGCCTGGCGGCTCGAGCCGAAGATGGCCCTCGGCGCGCTGCTCGCCGTGGTGCACGACATCCTCATCACCGTCGGCATCTACTCGATCTTCCGGATCGAGGTCACCCCGGCGACCGTGATCGCCTTCCTGACGATCCTGGGCTACTCGCTGTACGACACGGTCGTCGTGTTCGACCGCCTCCAGGACGGGCTCCACCGCTTCGGGCGCACCGGGCAGTACACGTTCTCGTCGATCATGCGGCGCACGCTCAACCAGACGCTGATGCGCTGCATCAACACCTCGGTCACGACGATCCTGCCGGTGCTGTCGATGCTGGTCGTCGGCGGGTTCGTCTTCGGCGAGTCGCTGCTCGTGCAGTTCTCCCTGGCACTCACGATCGGGCTCGCGCTCGGCATCTACTCCTCGCTGTTCATCGCCGCGCCGGTCACCGGGATGCTCAAGGAGCGCGAGCCGCGCTGGCGGGACATCCGGGACCGGCTCGCGTCGAAGGGCGTCGACGTCACCGACACCCGCTGGCGCGACCCCCGCGCCTACGCGCGTGCGCGGGCGACGGGCACCAGCGCCTCGCCGGCCCGGCCGGCCAAGGGGAGCGACGCGCCACCGCTGGGCGTGACGGTCGGTGGCCACCCGCCCCGGCCCCGCAAGAGCCGCTCCAAGCGCTGAGGCCGCGAGCCGCGCCGGCGGCCGCTGAGCCGGTGCTCGGGGCACGTGCGCGGCGTGCCCGCCCGGCTTGCGGGCCCCGGTACCTTGGAGGTATGCGAAGGACGCTCGAGGGCACCATCCGGTGGAGGTCGACATGGCCACGGTGACCCGCGTCCTGCCGTGGCGCCGCCACAGCCAGCCTCCCGCGATGGAGGTCCAGGAGATCGTCGGTCAGTACCGCAAGTTCCACCCCAAGCGGTCGACCGAGATGATCACCGAGGCGTACCGGCTCGCGGCCGGCGCACACAAGGGGCAGCTGCGCCGCTCCGGCGAGCCCTACATCACCCACCCGCTGGCGGTGGCGGGCATCGTCGCGCGCTACGGCATGGACGACGTCACGATCGCCGCGGCGCTGCTGCACGACGCGGTCGAGGACACGGTCCTGACACTCGAGGAGATCGAGGAGCGCTTCGGCGCCGAGGTCGCCGAGATCGTCGACGGCGTCACCAAGCTCGAGCGCATCCACTTCGACACCAAGGAGGCCCAGCAGGCCGCGACGATGCGCAAGATGCTCGTCGCGATGGCCAAGGACCTGCGGGTGCTGGTCATCAAGCTGGCCGACCGCCTCCACAACATGCGCACGATCGCCGCGCTGCCCGCCTGGAAGCAGGAGCGGACCGCGCAGGAGACCCTCGACATCTACGCGCCGCTCGCGCACCGGCTGGGCATGCAGGAGATCCGCCAGCAGCTCGAGGACCTGTGCTTCGCCGCGCTGCACCCGAAGCGGTACGCCGAGATCGACCACATGGTCGCCCACCGGACCCCCGAGCGCGACGCCTACATCGAGGCCGTCATCAAGGAGGTGAAGGCCCGGCTCGCCGAGGTGAACATCGAGGCCGAGGTGACCGGGCGGGGCAAGCACCTGTGGTCCATCTACGAGAAGATGGTCGTGCGCGGCAAGGCCTTCGAGGAGATCTTCGACCTCGTCGGCATCCGGCTGATCGTGAACACGTCCAAGGACTGCTACGCGGCGCTCGGGTCCATCCACGCGCTGTGGACCCCCGTGCCGGGGCGGTTCAAGGACTACATCGCGATGCCCAAGTTCAACCTGTACCAGTCGTTGCACACGACGGTGATCGGGCCGCAGGGCAAGCCGATCGAGGTGCAGATCCGCACCCCCGAGATGCACAACCGCGCCGAGTGGGGCGTCGCCGCGCACTTCTCCTACAAGGAGGGCCACTCCGAGGACGTCGCCTGGCTGAACCGGATCATCGACTGGCAGCAGGAGATGACCGACCCGGGCGAGTTCATGGCGAACCTGAAGATCGACCTGGACCAGGACGAGGTCTTCGTGTTCACCCCGAAGGGCGACGTCGTGACGCTGCCGGCCGGCGCGACCCCCGTCGACTTCGCGTACGCCATCCACACCGAGGTCGGGCACCGCTGCATCGGTGCGCGCGTCGGTGGGCGCCTGGTGCCGCTCGACACGCAGCTCGCCTCCGGTGACACGGTCGAGATCTTCACCTCCAAGGTGGCGGGCGCGGGGCCGAGCCAGGACTGGCTCTCGTTCGTGGCGACCCGCTCCGCGCAGTCGAGGATCCGCCAGTGGTTCTCCCGCGAGCGGCGCGAGGACGCGCTCGAGTCGGGTCGTGACCTGCTGACCAAGGCGATGCGGCGCGAGGCGCTGCCGGTGCAGAAGGTCCTCGCCGGCAACGCGATCGACGAGGTCGCCGAGCAGCTCAAGTACCAGAGCACCGACGCGCTGTACACGGCGATCGGCGAGCACCACGTCTCGCCGGAGTCGGTGGCCAGCCGGGTCGCCGCGCTGCTGCGCACGCCGGACACCGAGCGCGAGGAGGTGGTCGCCGCCCCGACCCGCACGACCTCGCGGCGGCGTGGGCGCCCCGCGGGGGTCCACGTCGAGGGCTACGACGACATGCTCGTGCGCATGGCCCGCTGCTGCACCCCGGTGCCCGGCGACGCGATCATCGGGTTCGTCACCCGGGGCCGCGGCGTGTCGGTGCACCGCACCGACTGCGCGAACGCCTCGTCGCTGGCCGAGGGGCAGGCGGAGCGGATCGTGGACGTCGAGTGGGACACCGACTCGACCGGTGACTTCGTCGCCCTGGTGGAGGTGAAGGGCCTCGACCGCCCGCGGCTGCTGCAGGACGTGATCTCCACCCTCTCGGACGACCACGTCAACATCCTCACGAGCTCGAGCCACTGCGGCCACGACCGGGTCTCGAAGATGCGCTTCGAGTTCGAGCTGGGCGACCCGTCGCACCTCGACACGCTGCTGAACCGGCTGCGCACCATCGACTCGGTCTACGACGCCTACCGGGTCGTGCCCGGCGGCGGCAACCACAGCTGAGCCCCCGACAGGACCCCTCCGGGATCGTCGGTGGCGGATGTAACCCTCGTGCGGCGGGAGCGGTCCGACACGAGGCATGACACCCCCAGCCGAGACCTCCGGCCCGGCGCCCGCGCACGCGCCGGCCCTGCACCTCGTACCCGACCTCGACGACGATGACGAGGTCACCGGCGATGATCCCGACGAGTCCCCCGAGGGGGCCGACGCGCCCGCGACGGGCGATCATGGCGATCACGAGGTGCCCGCGGCAGCGTCCGACGCCGTAGGGGAGGGGGACGGGGTGGACGAGCAGGCCGAGGAGCCCGGAGCAGCCGAGGAGGAGGCGGACGAGCGACCCTCGCTGGAGGTCGCACGACGTACCCTCGAGGAGGCGGACCCCGTGGCCGCCTACAAGATGGTCGCGGCGCTCGCCCGCCCCACGCACAACTCGGTGCTCCAGGCGCTGCCGTACACGCCGGCGCTGCCGTTCCACGACCCGAGCTGCGTCGTCGTCGACCCCGAGCCGGTGGGCATCGAGGCGCCGGAGCTGTACGCACGTGCGGCCTACCCCGACTTCGACAAGGTCCTCGTCGAGGCGTTCGCCGACCCGGCGCTCGACGGCACGCTCACCGCGGTGCACCACCTGCTGGTGCACGAGGGGGCGAACGTCGCGCTCGTCACCAACCACGGCCAGATCATCGACATCGCCCTGGTCATCGCGGCGCTCCAGTCGGCGGTGATGAAGCCCGACCGCAGCTTCGGCGTGCTCGGCGAGCGCATCTCCCAGGAGGAGATCGCGCAGCGGACCAACGTGCTGGTGTCGCGCATGGTCACGACGCGCCAGGCCTTCAACGTCCCCGCGATCCAGATCCTGCAGAGCGCGGCGCGGATCTTCCTGTCGATCCCGCAGACCGCCAGCCGGCGCCGTGCCCGCATCGACACGGCGATCGTCCGTGCCAACAACCTCGTGATGCGCCACGAGCTCGACCAGCGCCTGTCCGAGGGTGGCCAGCTGCTCGCGATGGCGGCGAGCGGCAGCCAGGACCTCACCGTCACCCGCCTGGTGCACAACGTGCGGGCGATGTGGCGCCAGCGCCGCGGCGACGACCCCGGCGAGGCCCCGACGTTGCACCTGCAGCCGCTCTACGACGGGACCATCACCCTGATGCGCTCCTGCCGCTACGTGTTGCCCGTGGCGATCTGCCTCGACCCCGCCACCCCCGCCTGCGTGGTCGGCGGGCTCACCATGGTGCGGGAACCCGAGGACTGCCACCGGATCATGGACTGGATCGCCCTCGCCCACCAGGAGGCGACCGGGGTGCCCACGATCTACCACTGGCACGAGGACGACCTGCTCACCCAGGTCCGTGCCTTCCTCAACCGCTGAGCCGCCCGCCGGTTCCGGAGGCGCCCCACCGCTCCGGTAGCGTGCCCCTCGTGAGCGCCTTCCAGAGCCTCAAGGGCATGCGCGACGTCCTTCCGCCCGAGTCGGGTCGGCGTCGCGCGCTCGTGCAGCGCTTCGCCGAGGTCGCCGAGCGTGCCGGGTACGGCGAGATCGTCCCGCCGCTGCTCGAGGACCTCGGGGTGTTCCTCCGGGTCGGCGAGTCCACCGACGTCGTCACCAAGGAGATGTACGACTTCGTCGACAAGGACGGCACCCGGATCGCCCTGCGGCCCGAGATGACCGCAGGTGTCGTGCGTGCCTTCGTGCAGCACCGGCCGCAGCTGCCGTGGAAGGTCTGGTACGCGGGCACGAACTTCCGCCACGAGCGCCCCCAGAAGGGCCGCTACCGGTCCTTCGACCAGGTCGGCATCGAGGTGCTCGGCGTCGACGACCCCGACCTCGACGTCGAGGTCATCGCGCTCGCCAGCGGCTTCTTCGAGGCCATCGGCCTGCGCAGCGTGACGCTGCTCGTCAACACGCTGGGCGACCACGGCGACCGCCAGCGCTACACCGACGCGGTGCGCGCCCACCTCGAGGCGCACAAGGCCGACCTGTCCGACGCCGCGGTGGGGACCCTCGCCCGCAACCCCCTGCGGGTGCTCGACTCCAAGCGTCCGTCGGACCAGGAGGTCGTGGCCGCGGCACCGCTGGTGCGCGACTTCCTCTCCGACGCGTCCGCCGCCCACTACGAGCGGGTGCTCGCCGGCCTCGACGCGGTGGGCGTCGCGTACGTCGAGGCGCCCCGGCTCGTGCGGGGCCTCGACTACTACCGGCGCACGACGTTCGAGTTCGCCGCCGAGGCGCTCGACGCGGCGCAGAACGCGGTGGGAGGGGGCGGCCGCTACGACGGGCTCGCCGAGGACCTGGGCGGCCCGCCGACCGACGGGATCGGCTTCGCGCTCGGCGTCGACCGGATCCTGCTCGCGTGCGACGCGGAGTCCGCCTTCCCCGCCCCCGAGTCGCCGCTCGACGTGTACGTCGTCGACCTGCTCTCCGGCGACGCCGCCGGCACCGCGGCCCGCGACCTCACCCACGAGCTGCGCGCCGCGGGGATCGCCGCGGATCGCCGGTTCGGCGGCGGGTCGCTCAAGTCGCAGATGAAGTCGGCGGACCGCTCCGGGGCGACCTACGCGGTGATCGTCGGCGACGACGAGGCCGCCGCCGGTGAGGTGACCCTGCGCCCGCTGCGCGCCGACGCCGACGGCGAGCGCCCACCCCAGCGGCGGGTTCCCCGCGACGCGCTGGTCGCGGAGCTCCGCGCCGACGACCCTGCGAGGTGACGGGCCCCGCCGGCCCCACGCCTCCCGACCGACCGACGCCGAACCCGAGGACCGACACGTGATCACCTCCAGCACCTCCATGCGCACGCACCGATGTGGCGAGCTCCGCACCGAGCACGTCGGCCAGACCGTGTCGTTGTGCGGATGGGTCGCCCGCCGCCGCGAGCACGGCGAGCACCTCGCCTTCATCGACCTGCGCGACCACACCGGTGTCGTGCAGTGCGTCGTCGACGGCGCCGCCGACCTCCGCAGCGAGTTCGTGGTCCGCATCACCGGCGTGGTGCGGCCACGCCCCGAGGGCACGGTCAACGACCAGCTCGCCACCGGCGAGGTCGAGGTCGGCGACTGCCGGGTCGAGGTGCTCGCCACCGCCGAGCCGCCACCGTTCCCGCTCGACGGCCGGGCGAGCGACGTGGACGAGAACATCCGGCTCCGCTACCGGTACCTCGACCTGCGCCGCGACGAGATGCAGCGCAACCTTCGCATGCGCGCCCGCATCAACGCGGCGATCCGCTCGGCGATGGTCGCCCAGGACTTCGTCGAGGTCGAGACGCCGATGCTGATCGCGTCGACGCCGGAGGGTGCGCGCGACTTCGTGGTGCCGGCGCGCTCCCGGCCCGGCACGTTCTACGCGCTGCCCCAGAGCCCGCAGCTGTTCAAGCAGCTGTGCATGGTCGGCGGCGTCGACCGCTACTACCAGATCGCCCGGTGCATGCGCGACGAGGACCTGCGCGCCGACCGGCAGTTCGAGTTCACCCAGCTCGACGCGGAGATGAGCTTCGCCGGCCAGGACGAGGTGATCGAGGCGATCACCGCCGTGGTGTCGGCCGCGGTCGAGTGCGTCGACGGCGAGGGCATCACCGAGGTGCCCCGCATCACCTGGCGCGACGCGATGGACCGGTACGGCTCCGACAAGCCCGACGTGCGCTTCGACATGGAGCTGGTGGAGCTCACCGAGGTGTTCGCCGACACCGGGTTCAACGCCTTCAAGGCGCCGTGCGTGAAGGGCATCCGGCACGCCGGCGCTGCGCAGGACACGACCCGCCGGCGCCTCGACGAGCTCACCGAGCAGGCCAAGCGCTGGGGCGCGAAGGGGCTCGTGTGGATGCGGGTCGAGGACGGCGGCGAGGGGACGACGACGCTCAACTCGCCGGTCGCGAAGTTCCTCAGCGACGACGAGCAGGCCGGCATCGTGCGCGAGCTCGGCGCGGAGGTCGGCGACGTGCTGTACCTGGTGGCCGACGAGTGGGCGCAGGTGTGCCACGTGCTCGGCCTGCTCCGCCTGGAGCTCGGCCGGCCGCCGGTCAACGAGGGCGGGTTCAACTTCCTCTGGGTCGTCGACTTCCCCCTCTTCGAGTCGTTCGACGAGGCGACCGGCAGGCCCGTGCCCGCCCACCACCCGTTCACGATGCCGCACCCCGAGGACC
The DNA here is from genome assembly GCA_965651815.1 of uncultured Microthrixaceae bacterium. Classification (GTDB taxonomy): domain Bacteria; phylum Actinomycetota; class Acidimicrobiia; order Acidimicrobiales; family Microtrichaceae; genus CBFGTJ01. The sequence continues at coordinate 16,796 of CBFGTJ010000042.1, forward strand.
TCGACCTGCTGTCGGGCGACAAGGAGGACCTGCTGCGGGTCCGCTCGCAGGCCTACGACATGGTCCTCAACGGATGGGAGCTCGGCTCGGGCAGCGTCCGGATCCACCGGCGCGACATCCAGCAGCGGGTCTTCGACGCGCTCGGCATCAGCGCCGAGGAGGCACAGGAGAAGTTCGGCTTCCTGCTCGACGCCTTCCGCTACGGCGCGCCGCCGCACGCCGGGTTCGCGTTCGGCATCGATCGGCTCGTCGCGCTGCTGCTCGGCGAGGAGAACATCCGCGAGGTCATCGCGTTCCCGAAGACCCAGTCGGGCTCCGACCCGCTGACCTCGGCGCCGAGCGAGATCGACCCGGAGCACCTCGAGGAGCTCGGGCTGCGACTGCTGCCGCGCTCGACCTGACGGTCGGGCACCTCTGGCGGGCGCGCTACGCTGCGGGCTGCCAGTCCCGACGAGGGGGAAGCCGGTGGGAATCCGGCGCTGTCCCGCAACCGTGATCGGGGAGGCCCTCGGGCCCCACCCGTCAGCCGGAGCACCGTCGCCGGGGTCGGCTCCGATGGACCGTCGTGGTGAGCGGTCGCGGAGCCCGGTGTCCAAGGTGCTCCCGTTCGGGCGTCCTCGGGTCCGGCTCCACGACCCGGCGCCACGGCCCGAACGAGGAGAAACCGATGCGATCGACACGCAACCGGGGCGCGGACCCCAGTGCGCGCTGGCACCGGCCCGTGCGGCTGGTGATGGCGGCCCTCACCGCCGTGCTCGTGGCCCTGGCCGGGCCGTTGGCGACGACCTCGGGGGCGGCACCCGAGGTGGACGATCCCCCGACCGCCGCGGCGTGGGGAGCCGAGTGGCTCGCGAAGGAGCTCGGGGCCGGCATCCCGGTCGAGACCTTCGGATCACCTGACTGGGGCACCACCCTCGACGCCGCCCTGGCGCTGGTGGCCGTGGACGGGCACCAGGCCCTGCTCGACGAGGTCTGGGCACAGGTCGAGGCGCAGCGCGAGTCGATCGTCACGGCGTCCGGCGCGGACGTGCCGGGCCGGCTCGCGCAGGTGATCCTGCTGGCCGTCGGGCTTGGTGAGGACCCGACCTCGGTCGGCGCCGCGCCCGGTGAGGACCTCGTCGCCCGCCTCGAGGACACGCGCACCACCGCGGGGCCCGACGAGGGGCTCTTCGGCAGCCAGGACGCCACCTACGACGGCGCGTACCGGCAGGGCTACTCGCTCGCGGCGCTCGTCGCCGCGGGGGTGACCCCGGACCCGACCGCCGTGCAGTGGCTGCTCGACCAGCAGTGCGACGACGGGTCGTGGATGCCGCACCGCACCGACCTCAGCGAACCGTGCGCCTTCGACGGTGGCGCCTTCGTCGGGCCCGACACCAACTCGACCGCCCCGGCCATCAGCGGCCTGATCGCCGCCGGTGCGGGTGGGGAACCGGCCGTGGCCGATGCGCTGGCGTGGCTGGACTCGGTCCAGAACGACGACGGCGGCTGGGGGTTCTTCCCCGGTGACGGCTCCGACCCGAACTCGACGGCGGTGGTCGTGATGGCCCTCCGGTCGGCCGGGGTGCTCGACGACCCGGAGTTCGACGACCGGGCGGGGAGCCCGCTCGAGTCGCTGCTGTCGTTCCAGCTCGCCTGCGCGGCGGGGGCCGACGCCGGTGCGTTCACCTTCCCCGGCTCGGGCGACCTTCCCAACACGATGGCGACCGCGCAGGGCACCAGCGCCGCGGCCGGAGCCACCCTGGGCATCACCGGGCCCCTGGTGACGGTGTCGTTCGAGGACCCGTGCCCGCCTACCACCACGACCACCACGACGACCACCACCACGACCACGACGACCACGTCGACGGTGCCGGTCGGTGGCCCGCCGGACGGCAGCGCCGGTGACGACCCGCCGGGCGGAGCCGATCCGGTGCCCGACGTCGCCGACCTCGCCTCGGAGCGCGCGGGCGGCGGTGGGGGTCGATCCGGCTCGCTCGCGAGGACCGGCACCGAGGCCTCGCACCTCGCGTCGGTCGGTGCGGCCCTGCTTCTGCTCGGTGCCGCGGTGTCGCTCACCGCGTCGCGTCGCCGGCGTGCCTGAGCCCCGTCGCCTCACCCGGCCGACACGTTCTGTGCTGCGAGGTCGGGGTGTGAACCCCGACCTCGCATCGCAGAACCGGAGGGTCGCGCTCGTGGCCGCCACGGCGATGCTGCTCGGCGGGCTCGGCGCGATCCTCGGTGGACCGTTCGCTGCCGAGCCGGCCGCGGCGGCGTCCTGCGGGCCCGCACCGGCCGGCAAGGTCGCCGTCATGGTTGTCATCGACCCGGGCTCGGGTCCGGTCCAGCAGCGTTGCGTGACCGTGGACGCCGGCAGGACCGGCATGGAGGCGCTGTACGCGGCCGCGCAGGTGCGCCCACACCCCAGCAACGGGGGGTTCGTGTGCGGCATCGGAGGTGTGCCGCCGGCGCCCGAGTGCGCGTGGGGGGACCCCGCCGCGGACTCGTGGTCGTACTGGTACGCCTCGCCCGGTGGCAGCTGGCAGTTCTCCACCGTCGGCGCAGCGGGGCGCCGCCTCCCGGACCGGTGCGCGGTCGAGGGCTGGTCGTTCCGTCCGCAGCGCGCGAAGTCGCCGCCGCGCGTCGCGCCCCCCTCCGTGGCGTGCGAGGCGGCCGCCGCGCCACCCGCGGCGGCGCCGAAGCCGGCGCCCGCCCCGCCCCGCCCCGCCACCCGACCCCGCGACGGCGGTGGCCCGGCCGGGCCCTCCGACTCCGTGGCACCCGCG